>NZ_JBFAAP010000038.1:0-70822 GCF_040639815.1 Streptomyces sp. NPDC023723 | reverse complement strand
ACAAGGACCACAGGTCCTCCGGCGCCATCCGCTCGACAAGCGCAGCAGTCATCACCCCAGAATGCCGCAAGATCACGCCAAGTGAAATGGCGTCTTAAGAGGCCCAGCAAGACGCCCAGACGAGACGCCCAGAGAAGACGCCCAGACGAGACGCCCTGCCTCAGTCGCCCATCTGCTGGAACGCGCTCACCGTCGCGTCCGGCTCGCCCTCGGCAGCGCCTTCGTCACCGCCCCCGTCGCCGTCCTTCGTCGCGACGGCGCCGTACGACCAGGGGATGTCCTGCGTGGCGGAGGCGCCCGGCAGGGCGAAGCGTGCGGTGCGGACGTCCAGGCCCGCGCCGTCGTCCTCCCCGCGCACGTAGGTGAGGGTGAAGGACGCCGCGGCGTCCTCGGCCAGCGTCAGCCGGCGTGCCGTGGCGCCCTCCTCCCGGCCGATCTCCTTCGATGCGCCGTCCACGAGGAGGGTCACGGTCGGGAAACCTTCGAGGACGCATTCCGAGCCGCGGTTGGTCAGGGTCACGGTGACGGTGCCGGTGTCCCCGGCGGCCGGCGCGGGGCTCGCCGCGACCTCCGTACCCGATCCGCCGATCCGGCAGGCGGCGCCGTCGCCGCGGTCGTCGGTGCCGCCGCCCTCCGCGTCGGAACATGAGGTCAGCACGGGCAGCAGAAGCGCCGCGACTGCCGAGACGGCGAGGGCGGTGGGCCGGGCGGTGCGCATGAACGGGTCCTCTGGAGGCAGGTGTTCGGCCAGCGGGCGAGTCGCAAGGTTACTTGCCGGAAGCCGCCTCAGCCGCCGAGCCCCTCCGGCGGCAGACACTCGACAGCCCACTCGGCAGCCCACTCGGCAGATTGCCGCCCTCCGCCTTGGCGAACGTCTCGCTGCCCTCGCTGCAGTACGAGCGCTCTCGGTGGGCAACCCGCGCCACCCGCGTGACCCGCCTCGCCCGCATCACCCACGTCACCGGAAGCTCCAAGCGACAGCGGACGGCGGGCCGGGTCGGGTCAGCCGGCCCAGCCGCACGACAACCCGCGAGCTACCAGGACGACTTGCGCACCCCGGGCAGATGTCCGGCGTGCGCCTGTTGGCGCAGAGAGACGCGGGAGAGCCCGAAGGTACGGAAGTAGCCGCGCGGGCGGCCGTCGGTCTGGTCGCGGTTGCGGACGCGGGTGGCGCTGGCGTCCCGGGGCTGGCGGCGCAGCTCCCGCTGGGCGGCGAGGCGCTCGGCGTCCGTCGAGGCCGGGCGGCGGATGATCTCCTTCAGCTCGGCGCGCCGCGCGGCGTACCGCGCGACGGTCTCCTGGCGCTGCTCGTTCTTCGCGATCTTGCTCTTCTTCGCCATCAGACCCGCACCCCCCGGGCGCGGATACGGGCCACGGCCGCCTCGACGCCGATGGTGTCGACCGTCTTGATCGCCCGCGCGCTCAGCCGCAGCCGTACGTGCCGGCCCTCGCTCGGCAGCCAGTAGCGCTTGGACTGGATGTTGGGGTCGAAGCGGCGCGAAGTGCGCCGGTGGGAGTGGGAGATGCGGTTGCCGAAGCCCGGCTGGGCGCCGGTCAGCATGCAGTGGGCGGACACGGTGACGTACCTCTCCTCGAAGGAATCCGACCCCCTACTGTTAATGGGAATCGTTTTCAGTAAGATAGCAGCATGGCACGCAACGAACTCCGTCCGGTCATCAAACTGCGGTCCACCGCGGGGACCGGTTTCACGTACGTCACCCGCAAGAACCGCCGCAACGACCCCGACCGGCTGACCCTGCGCAAGTACGACCCGGTGGCCGGCCGGCACGTCGACTTCCGAGAGGAGCGCTGAGCACCGCCATGCGCGAGGGAATCCACCCCGAGTACCGCCCGGTCGTCTTCCGTGACCGCGCCGCCGACTACGCCTTCCTCACCCGGTCCACCATGAGCGACGACCGGATCGGCGGGAAGACGATCGAGTGGGAGGACGGGCACACGTACCCCGTCGTGGACGTCGAGATCTCGGACGTCAGCCACCCCTTCTACACCGGTACCGCCCGGGTCCTGGACACCGCCGGACGGGTGGAGCGCTTCGAGCGCCGGTACGGCCGACCCGGAAAGCAGAGCTGATGGCCGGGCAGGAGGCCGGGCGGCCGGCGCTTCCCGTGGTGATCGTCGGCGGACTGCACGCCGACGCCCGCGCGGCGGCCGTGGCCCGGCTGCTGGCCGACGTGCCCGGCAGTGTCGTCCTCCACCACGACCTGGCGACCGCCGCCGCGGGCACGGTGGTACGGACCGTCCGGGACGCCACCGGGATGCTGTCCGCCGGGGAGGCGCCGCTGGTCAACGACTGCGCCTGCTGCGCCCTGCGCGAGGACCTGGTGCCCGAGCTGGCGCGGCTCGCGGACGCCGGGACCGTCCCGCTCGCCGTCGTCGAGCTGTGGGACTCCGTCGAGCTCAAGGCGATGGCCGAGGTGGTCACGGCCGGCGGCTTCACCGTCACCGGCGTGCTCACCGCCGTCGACCCGGCGCTGGTGCTGCCGTACCTCGGCAACGGCGACGACCTGGCCGACGGCGGCCTGGCCGCGGCCGCCACCGACCGGCGCACGGTCGCCGACACCTTCGCCCGGCAGCTGGAGTACGCCCCCGTGCTGGCCGTCGCCGACTCCCCGGAGGCCGACGACGAGGACCGCGAGCTGCTGGCGCAGCTGCACCCGACCGCCCGCCAGGTTCCGATCGGCCACGGTGACCTGGCGGGCTCCTCCACCTCGGACCTGGCGCGGGCCGCGCTCGCCGGTTTCGACGTGGAGGCCGCGGCGGCCGCCCAGCACCCGGCCTGTGCCCTGCTGCCCGCCGAGGCCGACGCGCACGGTGTCGCGACCCTGGTGTGGCACCGGCGCCGGCCCTTCCACCCGGAGCGGCTGTACGCCGCGCTGGAGGACCTGACCTGCGCCGCGGCCCGCAGCCGGGGGCGGTTCTGGCTGGCCGACAAACCGGACACGCTGCTGCACTGGGACGCCGCGGGCGGGGCGCTGTGCGTGGAGGGGGCGGGGCCGTGGCTGGCCTCGCTGCCGGACGCGGCCTGGGAGCTGATGCCCGCGGTCCGCCGGGCCGCCGCCGCCCTCGACTGGCACCCGGAGCACGGCGACCGCTGCCAGCACCTCGTCTTCACCTCGCCCGGCCTCGACCGGGACGGGCTGGTACGGCTGCTGGAGTCCTGCCTGCTCACCGATGCCGAGTACGCCGCCGGGCCGGGCGCCTGGCAGCGGCTGCCGTCCGCCTTCGACACCCTTCTGGAGGTCTGACCGCCGTGCCCCACAAGGCCGATCCCAAGGCCGAAAGCAATGCCGAAAGCAATGCCGAAGACAAGACCGACCGCGAGACCGACCACAAGACCCACCACAAGACCCACCACAAGACCCACCACAAGACCCACCGCAAGACCGACCGCAAACCCCTGTCCAAGTCCCGGCCCAATCCGCTGGACCAGGCGGGCGTGACGTACATCGACTACAAGGACGTCGAGCTGCTGCGGAAGTTCCTCTCCGACCGCGGCAGGATTCGCAGCCGCCGGGTCACCCGGGTCACGTCGCAGCAGCAGCGGCAGCTGGCCGCCGCGATCAAGAACGCGCGCGAGATGGCGCTGCTGCCCTACGCCGGGCGCTGACCGCGCCCCCGCGCCGTCGCTCAGCCCTCCTCGGCCGCAACAACCTCAGGGACCCGCCTGACCAGGCGGGTCCCTGAGGTTGTTGCATGATCAACAGAAGCCGGGGCAGACGCGGGAACGTGCGGCAGCGGCCGGGCGTCCCAAAGGAGACGGGGCTGTAACCGAGGAACCACCCCGCGTGCACGTGCATTTGCGCATGCAGATGCACGTGAACAAGGTTATGATCCGCATCAGTTGACCAATGCATCAATGGCCACACCAGCCACTTGTGCGACTTGTGACACCGGGGAGCGGCCTGTGAACCACGACGTGTACAACGGCATCGCCGCAACGGATCTGCACGGCGTGGCCTGGCAGAAGAGCCGGCACAGCAATTCGCAGGGCTCCTGCGTGGAATTCGCCCTGCTGCCCGGCGGGGACGTCGCCGTGCGCAACTCCCGCTTCCCCGACGGCCCGGCGCTGGTCTACACGCGCGCCGAGATCGAGGCGATGCTGCTGGGGGTCAAGGACGGGGAGTTCGACCACCTGGTCGCGAGCTGACCGGGGCGGTCCAGTCGGCCCGGTTCCGCCGGCCCGGTCCCGCCGCCCCGCGAAGGGGAGTCCCCACGGATGTCCCCTCGGATGTTCCCACGGATGTCCCCACGGATCGGTCGGCGCAATGGGCGCGGTCGACCCGGTGGGTGTGGTCGGCTCGGTGGGCGCGGTCGGCCCGGTGGGCCCCGTAGCGCCGGGTGACGGACCGCGCGCCCGCCGTGACGCGCGTAGAACCCCGGCCCGAAGAAGCGGCGCGGGAGATCACTGGGCCGGCGGTTCCGGCAGCCGGAACAGCGCCCAGACGACTTTGCCGCGCAGGGTGCCGGTCAGCGGGTACCAGCCCCAGCCGTCGCTGAAGGACTCGACCAGGAACAGGCCGCGGCCGGACTCCGCGGCGAAGTCCTCCGCCGTGCGGGCCACCGGGCTGTCGTCACTGGGGTCGCGCACCGCGCACACCAGCCGCTCGGCGCACCGCATCAGATGCAGCCGCACCGGGCCGTGCCCGTCCGCCGGCCGGGTGTCGCCGCCCCCGGCGGGCAGTGCGTGCCGCAGGGCGTTGGTGACCAGTTCGGAGACCACCAGACAGATGTCGTCGAAGCGGTCGCCGGTGGGCCAGCCGTCGAGGGTGCGCCGGGTGAACCGGCGGGCCTCGCGCACCGCTTCGTAGCGGGGCGGCAGGGCGCAGGAGGCGGCGCAGGAGACGCTCGCGGGATCCATCGGCGGAAGGCCCTGCCTCAACGGCTCGAGCATGGTCGATCCATTCGTCCCCATGCGAGGCACTCCCGGGAATTCGCGGTCCGTAGCGATGCGGCGCGGTGGTGCGGGACCATGGTTTCGGATGCGCAGAGCAGATGCAAGGGCAGATGCACGTGCACGTGACCGAAATGCGCCTGCCCGTACCGCTTGTTGGGCAAATTTTCCGCCATCTTCCCTTGTCCGCCCGGGTGTCGGGTCAGCTACTCCTTGCCAGCACCTGTGTGTTTTCTTTGGCTGAACTCCGTTTCCGTAACCGGACGAGTACTGCTCGGAGTGTTTTAGTGGCAGACTTCGGCCTCTGCGGATGGTTGGGGAGGCTGGCGAACGTGAGCGCGGGAGAGCCCGGATCGGTGGTGCGGCGCATGCTGCTCGGATCACAACTCAGGCGACTTCGTGAGGCGCTGGGGATCACGCGGGAGGCGGCCGGATACTCGATCCGCGCCTCGGAGTCGAAGATCAGCCGTATGGAGCTGGGCCGGGTGAGTTTCAAGACACGCGACGTCGAAGACCTGTTGACGCTGTACGGCATCACCGACGAACAGGAGCGCGCCTCCCTGCTGTCGCTGGCCAAGGAGGCCAACGTCGCGGGCTGGTGGCACAGTTACTCGGACGTACTGCCCAACTGGTTCCCCACCTACGTGGGCCTGGAGGGCGCCGCCTCGGCCATCCGCGTCTACGAGGTGCAGTTCGTGCACGGTCTGCTCCAGACGCCGGAGTACGCCCGCGCGGTGGTGCGCCGAGGGGCGCGCGGTGCGAGCGAGGCCGACGTCGAGCGCCGGGTGACGCTGCGCCTGGAGCGCCAGAAGTACCTGGTGGCCGAGAACGCGCCGCAGTTCCACATCGTCCTGGACGAGGCCGCGCTGCGCCGCCCCTACGGCGACCGCGCGGTGATGCGCGGCCAGCTCCAGCACCTGATCGACATGTCCGAGCGCCCCAACGTCCGGCTCCAGGTGATGCCGTTCGGCTTCGGCGGCCACTCCGGCGAGTCCGGCGCGTTCACGTTGCTCAGCTTCCCCGAGTCGGACCTGTCCGACGTGGTCTACCTGGAGCAGCTCACCAGCGCGCTCTACCTGGACAAGCCCGAGGACGTCGCCCAGTACGAGAAGGCGATCAAGGAGCTCCAGCAGGACAGTCCGGGCCCGGACGAGAGCCGCGACGTACTGCGCGGACTCCTCCAACTCATCTGACTCGTCAGTAGAGTTCAGTACGATGACGTGTGGACGGATCGTGAAGGCGATCGGTCGTCGACTCCGCCTGCCCCGGCAGCAAGGGATTGAGGGATCACATGTCGTCCTACTTCACCGATCTGGCGCGGCAGTACATCGACGGTGAGTGGCGGGCCGGTTCCGGCTCCTGGGACATCATCGACTTCAATCCGTACGACGACGCCAAGCTCGCCTCGATCACGATAGCCACCGCCGACGAGGTCGACGCGGCCTACCGGGCCGCCGAGCGCGCCCAGCGGGAATGGGCGGCGACCAACCCGTACGTCCGCCGCGCGGTGTTCGAGCGGGCACTGCGGATCGTGGAGGAGCGCGAGGCGGAGATCGCCGAGGCGATCGTCGCCGAGCTGGGCGGCACCCGCACCAAGGCCGGCTTCGAACTGCACCTCGCCAAGGAGTTCCTGCGCGAGGCGGTGCACCTGGCGCTGCGCCCCGAGGGCCGCATCCTGCCCTCCCCGGCCGACGGCAAGGAGAACCGCGTCTACCGGGTCCCGGTCGGCGTCGTGGGCGTCATCAGCCCGTTCAACTTCCCCTTCCTGCTCTCCCTGAAGTCGGTCGCCCCCGCGCTCGCCCTCGGCAACGGCGTCGTCCTCAAGCCGCACCAGAACACGCCGATCGTCGGCGGCACCCTGGTCGCCAAGATCTTCGAGGACGCGGGTCTGCCCGGCGGTCTGCTCAACGTCGTCGTGACGGACATCGCGGAGATCGGCGACGCCTTCGTCGAGCACCCGGTGCCCAAGGTCATCTCCTTCACCGGCTCGGACGCCGTCGGCCGGCACGTCGCCACCGTCTGCGCCGCGCACTTCAAGCGCGCGGTCCTGGAACTGGGCGGCAACAGCGCCCTGGTGGTGCTCGACGACGCCGACCTCGACTACGCGGTGGACGCGGCCGTCTTCAGCCGCTACGTCCATCAGGGCCAGGTCTGCATGGCCGCGGGCCGGGTGCTGGTGGACCGGTCGGTCGCCGACGAGTTCACCGAGAAGTTCGTCGCGAAGGTGAAGACCCTCAAGGCCGGCGACCCGGCCGACCCGGAGACCGTCATCGGCCCGCTGATCAACTCCCGGCAGGCGGACGCGGTCGCCGGCGTCGTGACGCAGGCGCTCGCCGAGGGCGCGACCGCCCTGGTGCACGGCGGGCGCACCGCCAACCTGGTCGAGCCGTCCGTGCTCACCGGCGTTCCGGCCGACTCCGCGCTGCTGCGCCAGGAGGTCTTCGGCCCGGTCGCCTTCCTGGTCCCGTTCGACGGCGAGGAGGAGGCGGTGCGCCTGGTCAACGCCACGCCGTACGGCCTCAGCGGCGCCGTGCACACCCGGGACGTCGAGCGGGGCGTGAACTTCGCCAAGCGGATCGACACCGGCATGTTCCACGTGAACGACGGCACCGTGCACGACGAGCCGATCGTGCCGTTCGGCGGCGAGAAGCACTCCGGCCTCGGACGGCTCAACGGCGACGCGATGCTGGACGCCTTCACCTCGCAGAAGTGGATCTCGGTGCAGCACGGGCGGAGCCGCTTCCCGTTCTGACCGGGGCGGCCCCGCCGCCAGGACGGCCCGACGAAACCCGCGCCCCTGAGCACTGAGCCCTGTGCCTTGAGCACTGAGCCCTGTGCCCTGAGCCCCGCGCCCTTGTGCCCCGCGCCCTTGTGCCCCGCACCTCCGCGCCCCGCGCCCTAACCTGGACCCCATGTCAGTGATCCGTCTCCTCGTGCTCGGCGCGGTCCGCCAGCACGGGCGGGCCCACGGCTACCAGGTGCGGAGCGACCTGGAGTACTGGGGCGCGCACGAGTGGTCCAACGCCAAGCCGGGCTCGATCTACCACGCCCTGAAGCAGATGGCGAAGCAGGGACTGCTGCTCGCGCACGAGACGGCCCCGTCCACCGCGGGCGGCCCGCCCCGGACCGAGTACGAGATCACCGAGGCGGGCACCCGCGAGTACTTCGCCCTGCTGCGCCGCTCCCTCACCGCCTACGACCAGAAGCCGGACGTGCTCTCCGCCGGGCTGGGCTGCATGGTCGACCTGCCCCGCGCGGAAGTGCTGGAACTGCTCCAGGAGCGGATCCGGGCCATCGAGGCGTGGCGGAAGACCGTCACCGAGTACTACACGCCCGAAGAGGGGCCCCAGCAGCTCGGCCACATCGGCGAGATCATGCACTTCTGGGTCGACTCGGCCGACACCGGCGCCCGCTGGACCCGCGGCCTGGTCGAGCGCGTCCGGGCCGGCGCCTACACCTTCGCGGGCGAGGGGGAGCCGTTCGTCGGCGTACTGCGCGACGGCGAGCAGAACCCGTACGGCACCCCCGAGCCGCACCCGGGCGACCGCCACTGAGCCCGGGACCCCGCCCCCCGCGCTTGCACCTCACGTCGCGTGAGGCGGCAGCGTGGTCCGCGTCGGAAGTTCGGAAGAAGGGAGCGGGGAGTTGAGCTACTCCGTGGGACAGGTGGCCGGCTTCGCCAAAGTGACGGTGCGCACACTGCACCACTACGACGACATCGGCCTACTCGCCCCCGGCGAGCGCACCCGCGCGGGGCACCGGCGCTACAGCGACGCCGACCTCGACCGGTTGCAGCGCATCCTGTTCTACCGGGAGCTCGGCTTCCCGCTCGACGAGGTCGCCGCCCTGCTCGACGACCCGGACGCGGATCCGCGCGCACAGCTGCGCCGGCAGCACGAGCTGCTGACCGCCCGGATCGAGCAGCTGAGCGAGATGGCGGCGGCCGTGGAGCAGGCCATGGAGGCACGCAGGATGGGCATCGACCTCACTCCCGAGGAACGGTTCGAGGTGTTCGGGGACAAGGACCCGGAGCAGTACGCCGACGAGGCGGCGGCGCGCTGGGGCGGCACCGAGGCGTACGCGGAGTCGCAGCGCCGGGTCGCGCGGTACACCAAGGAGGACTGGAAACGGCTCCAGGCCGAGGTGGCCGACTGGAGCGAGCGCTACGCCGCGCTGATGGCGGCCGGGGAGCCCCCGGCCGGCGAGGCCGCCATGTGCATGGCGGAGGAACACCGGCAGCACATCGGGACCTGGTACTACGACTGTTCCTACGAGACGCACCGCTGCCTCGCCGGGATGTACGTGGCGGACGAGCGTTTCAAGGCGTTCTACGACGCGATGCGCCCCGGCCTCGCCGAGCACCTGAAGGACGCGATCACGGCCAACGCGGACCGCCGCGCGGGCTGATCCGCGGTTCACAGCCCGGCCCGAGGGTGGCCACAGTTCATCCTGGTCCCACCGGTGGAACCTGGGGCGGGCACAAGGCGTTGATAGCTTTGTGCGCGGCGTGTTCCAACGCCTCACCCTTCCACCCCACAGGAGCCCGGAACCGTGACGACGCTTGCCCTCGGCCCGAGCTGGCTGGATCCGAACTACCTCCTCGACACGTTCGGCATCTGGGGCCTGCTCCTCATCGTCTTCGCCGAGTCGGGCCTGCTCAT
Source organism: Streptomyces sp. NPDC023723 (assembly GCF_040639815.1). NCBI lineage: Bacteria > Bacillati > Actinomycetota > Actinomycetes > Kitasatosporales > Streptomycetaceae > Streptomyces > Streptomyces sp. NPDC023723. Next base: position 61,249 of record NZ_JBFAAP010000038.1, on the reverse strand, counting down.
CGGCTTCTTCCTGCCGGGCGACTCGCTGCTGTTCACCACCGGCCTGCTCATCACGTCGAACCAGCTCGACTTCCCCCTGTGGGCGGCCATCGCGCTGATCTGCCTGGCCGCGATCCTGGGCGACCAGGCCGGCTACATGTTCGGCAAGAAGGTCGGCCCGTCCCTGTTCAAGCGGCCCGACTCCCGCCTGTTCAAGCAGGAGAACGTCGTCAAGGCGCACGACTTCTTCGAGAAGTACGGGCCAAAGTCCCTGGTCCTGGCCCGTTTCGTGCCCATCGTGCGCACCTTCACGCCGATCGTCGCCGGCGTCAGCGGCATGAAGTACCGCTCGTTCCTGACCTTCAACGTGATCGGCGGCGTCCTGTGGGGCGCGGGCGTCACCCTGCTGGGTTCCTGGCTGGGCGGCATCGACTTCGTCAAGGAGAACATCGAGGCGATCCTCATCCTGATCGTCCTGATCTCGGTCGTCCCGATCGCGATCGAGTTCCTGCGCGCCCGCGCCAAGAACAAGAAGAACCCCCAGCACCCCGAGAACCCTCAGAACTCCCAGCACCCCCAGAACTTCCAGAGCCCCCAGAACTCCCAGTACCCCCCGCAGGCGCAGACCCCCTACGAGCCGCCCGCCATGGACGACGCCACCACCCAGCTCCGCCGCATCGACCCCGCCGACCAGCACCAGCCCCCGCAGCAGCAGTACGGCGACCAGCAGTACGGCAACCAGCAGCAGCCGTACCCGCAGCAGCAGCCGTACGCCCAGCAGTACCCGCAGCGGCAGCCGTACCCGCAGCAGCAGTACCCCCAGCAGCAGTACCCGCAGGGCCACGGCCAGCAGGAACAGCCGTACGGCAACCCCAACCCGTACAACAACCAGGGCTACTAGGACCAGGAACCGCGGGGCGTCAGAAGCCCCGCGTCCGCTTGGCCGCCCGCCGCCCCGCCGCGCTCGCGGCCCCCGGCACCTTCAGGAACAGCCGCGAGATCTCCGACCCCAGGTTCACCCCGATGGCGATCGCCATCGCCAGCGCGACCGCCTTGGACAGCGACACCAGTCCCCGGTCCACCTCGCTCTGCGCGATCGCCAGCAGCCCGAAGTACGTCGCCGAACCCGGCAGCAGCGGTCCGATCGCCGCCGTCGTGTACGGCAGCGCGGACGCGAACCGGTACCGGGACATCAGCTGCCCGAACAGCCCCACCAGACCCGCCGCCGCGGCCGTGGAGGCGACCGGCGAGATCTCGCCCGCGTAGTGCATCGCCCCGTACACGCACCAGGCCACGCCCCCGTTCAGGGTCACCGCCAGCACGGTGGATCGTTCCTGCTGGAGCAGGATGGCGAAGGCCAGGGACAGCAGCATCGAGGCGATGATCTGCACCACCGGATCGTCACCGGTGCCCAGCGCCGCGTCCGGATTGAGCTTGGCGCCGAGCTGGACGCCGAAGTACAGCACCACCAGCACCCCGGCGACGATGCTGACGAAGAAGTACAGCACCTCGAGGAGCCGCGCCGCCGCGGTGATGTAGAAGCCGGTCAGCCCGTCCTGCACGCCCGCCACCAGCGCCCGCCCCGGCAGCAGCGCGAACAGTCCACCGGTGATGACCGCCGACGCCTTCACCTCCACATGGGTCAGGGTCAGCGTGATCCCGATCGCGGCCGGCGGCATCGCGGCCACCGCGAACTGGTAGAACTCCGGCAGCCCGCGCCCGGCGCAGTACCAGGCCAGCCGGTCGCCGAGCATCGCGCCCAGCAGCGCCGCGACGAAGACGATCAGGTCACCGCCGACCAGCAGCGAGGCCGCGCCGGCCAGCAGCCCGCTGGCCGAGGTCAGTACCCAGGTCGGATACGGGTGCCGGTTGCGGCGCATCTCCGCCAGCCGCCGGTACGCCTCCTCCAGGGAGATCTGCGTCTCCGGGTCGCTGAGGTCGTCCACCAGCTGGAACACGGCCGCGAGCCGGGTGTAGTCGGTGCCCCGGCGGCGTACCGTCCGCGACGCCGTCACCGGGTCCTCCACCAGGGACGGCTGGTGCGAGATGGACAGCAGCGTGAAGGTGACGTTCGGCTCGCAGCGGTCCAGGCCGTAGGAGCGGCAGACCGCGAACATCGCGGCCTCCACGTCCTCGGCGCCCTCGCCGCCCGCGAGCAGCAGCTCGCCGATGCGCAGCGTCAGGTCGAGCACCCGCGGCACAGCCGGTCCGGTCTCGTCGTCGTGCCGCTGGGGCGACTCCGGCGCGGGCCGCTCGGCCACCGGCATCCGCAGCATCGTGCGCATCCGGTCCTGCCAGGGCAGATCCTTGGTGAGATTCACCGCCGGCATACCGCTCGGCGGGGTGAAGGCACTCACGCTGTACGACTCCGCGGGCGTCGCCTGCGGTGCGTCCAGCCCCTCGGGCAGCGCGAACTCCGAGGTCACCTCGGACTCGCTCGGGCCGGCCTTCGGCACCGCCAGCCCTTCGGGCAGCGCGAACTCCGACGTCGTCGACGACTCCCCGTCGGCCGGTGCCGCGAGCCCGCTGGGCGGCCGGAAGGCACTCCTGGCCTCGTCCGACTGCGGCTTCCGGTCCTCCGCGTCCGTCACTTGCACATAGCTCCCTACAACCACAACCTCCAGTAGCCCTCAGTATGCGCACACAAACACGAACGGGCCGCACGCGTCCGCGTACGGCCCGTCACCCTCGTGGGGCATCAGCAGGCTCAGTGGCCGCCCTGCTCCTTGAACCGCTTGTAGGAGCGCTCGATCTCCACCTCGGCGTCCGTACGGCCCACCCAGTTGGCGCCCTCGACGGACTTGCCGGGCTCCAGGTCCTTGTAGACCTCGAAGAAGTGCTGGATCTCCAGGCGGTCGAACTCCGACACGTGGTGGATGTCGCGCAGGTGCTCCACCCGGGGGTCGGTCGACGGCACGCACAGCAGCTTGTCGTCGCCGCCGGCCTCGTCCGTCATCCGGAACATGCCGATCGCGCGGCAGGTGATGAGGCAACCCGGGAAGGTCGGCTCGTCCAGGATGACCAGGGCGTCCAGCGGGTCGCCGTCCTCGCCGAGGGTGTTCTCGACGAAGCCGTAGTCGGTCGGATAGGCGGTCGAGGTGAACAGGCGGCGGTCCAGGCGGATACGACCGGTCTCGTGGTCCACCTCGTACTTGTTCCGCGAACCCTTCGGGATCTCGATCGTGACGTCGAACTCCACCGGACGCTCCTCCATGATCAGCACATAGTTCTGGTGGTTAAGTGTCCCTCACGCAGGTGCGTGATCGCGAAAGGGGCTGGTGGTCGTGGTGGGACTGGGACCGTGGCGGTCCGCCGGACCGCGTGTCGCGCGGGCCGTGGACGCCGTACGACCTGCGGTACTGCGGTCCGCACGCGCCGCGCGGTCGGCCGCGCCGCGGGTCGCGCGGCTGGCTCGGGCCACGGCGCCCCGGCTCGCCGGGATCACGGCACCGGGGACCTGGCGGTACACCGCGGGTGCCGCCACCGCCGGACTGGCGCTGGCCGCCGGTGTGGTGACCGCCGCGGGCCCCTGGGACTCCACGGGTCAGCGTACGGCCGAGCGCGACCGGGCCGTCGCACAGGAGCACACGGGTGGCGCAGATCACGGCACCGGCTTCGGCACCGGCACCGGCTCCGGCACCGGCTCCGGTACGGCGGCCGGCCCGCCCCGGCCCGCGCCGAGCGCCGGCTCCGTCCTGGCCGGCCTCGGCGCCACCACCGGCACCGGGCGCGCCACCGGGGGCACCGCCCTGACGGACGTACTGAGCCCGCTGCTGAAGGACTCCGCGCTCGGCGCCCGGCACGCCGCCTCCGTCGTCGACCTCACCACCGGCAAGCGGCTGTACGGCACCGGCACCGGCGCCGCCTTCACCCCCGCCTCCACCACCAAGATCGCCACCGCGGTGGCCGCCCTCACCGCCCTCGGCCCCGACCACCGCCTCACCACCCGCGCCGCCCTGGAACCCGACACCGGCGAACTCGTCCTGGTCGGCGGCGGCGACCCCACCCTCACCGCCCGCGCCGACCCGGACGGCCTGGCCAGCCTGCGCACCCTCGCCACGAAGACGGCCCGCGCCCTGAAGAAGCAGGACGTGCGCGAGGTGACGCTCTCCTACGACACCACGCTCTACGCCGGCTCCGGGGCGCACCCGATCGGGGTCAACGACAACCTCGCCACCGTCACCGCCCTGATGGCCGACGAGGCCCGCACCGACGACTCCACCAGCGGCCCCGCGGCCCGCGAGAGCGACCCCGCGGCGGCCGCCGCCCGCACCTTCGCGGAGCTGCTGGAGCAGCGGGGCGTCAAGGCGTCGGCCCCCGGCCCGTCCAAGGCGACCGGCCGCGCCGACACCCTCGCCACCGTCTCCTCGCCGCCGCTGTCGGCCCTGGTCGAACGGATGCTGACCAACAGCGACAACGACCTGGCCGAGGCGCTGGCCCGGCACACCGCCCTGGCGAGCGGCAAGAAGGCCGACTTCAAGGGCGGCGCCGCCGCGATCACCGCCCGCCTCAAGCAGCTCGGCCTGTCAGTCAAGGGCGCCGACTTCCACGACGGCAGCGGACTGGACCGCGCCGACCGGCTCACCGCCGGCCTGCTCACCGGCCTGCTGGCCACCGCCGCCGACCCGGACCGCCCGGAGCTGCGCACCGTCCTCACCGGACTGCCGGTGGCCGGCTTCACCGGGACGCTCAGCGGCCGATACACCGATGACGCCGACGACAGCGACGACACCGGCACCACCGACGACACGGTCGACACGGCCGACGCCGCCGGCCTGGTACGCGCCAAGACGGGCACCCTGACCGGCGTAAACACCCTGGCCGGCACGGTCGTCACCCAGGACGGCCGGGTGCTGGGCTTCGCCTTCCTGGCCGACGGCACCACCGACGCCCAGGCCGCCCAGGCCACCCTGGACCGGCTGGCGACGGCGCTGGCGGACTGCGGCTGCCGGTAGCCCGCGCGGAGAGCGACGCCCCCGGGGCCCGTCGCACTGGTGCCGCGTGCGACGCCCCGTGCGCCGAGCGGCTGCCTGCGGTCCTCGCCCAGGGGTGCGGACCGCTGCTGCCGGGAGGCCCGTGCCGGGCGCCGGTGCCCCGGGTCCGTCCCACCGGCGCCGCGCACGGCCTGCCCCCGACGGCGGGGCTCACGTACGGTTGACGCATGACGAGCATCGGTGGTGCCGCATCTTCCGGGATGGTCGACTGGAATCTCGCGGTGGCGACCGCGACCCGCCTGGTGAGGCCGGGGCCCGAGGTGAGCCGCGACGAGGCCCGGGCCGTCGTCGCGGAACTCCGCCGGCACGCCAAGGCGTCCGAGGAGCACGTCCGCGGGTTCACCCGGATGGTCTCCGAGGAGGGCGCCGACACCCCCGTCCTCGTCGTCGACCGCCCCGGCTGGGTGCGGGCCAACGTCGCGGGCTTCCGGGAACTGCTCAAACCCCTGCTGGACAAGATGGAGGAGCGCCGCGGCGGCTCCCCGGGCGGCGCGGTCCTCGGCGCCGTCGGCGGCAAGGTCACCGGCGTGGAACTGGGCATGCTGCTGTCGTTCATGTCCTCCCGGGTCCTCGGCCAGTACGAGACCTTCGCCCCGGCCACCCGCGACCTGCCGGCCGGCAGCGGCGGCGGCCGGCTGCTGCTCGTCGCCCCCAACATCGTCCACGTCGAGCGCGAACTCGACGTCGACCCGCACGACTTCCGGCTGTGGGTGTGCCTGCACGAGGAGACGCACCGCACGCAGTTCACGGCGGTGCCCTGGCTGCGGGACCACCTGGAGAGCGAGATCCAGTCCTTCCTGGGGGAGACCGACGTCGACCCCATGACCGTCCTGGAACGGGTCCGCGAGGCCGCCCAGACGCTGGCCGGCGGACGCCCCGAGGGCGAGGAGGACGACGGCGGCCGGTCGCTCGTGGAACTGGTGCAGACCCCGGCCCAGCGGGAGATCCTCGGCCGGCTCACCGCCGTGATGTCCCTGCTGGAAGGGCACGCCGACTTCGTCATGGACGGCGTCGGGCCCGAGGTGGTGCCGACCGTCGGGGAGATCCGCGAGAAGTTCCAGCAGCGCCGCGCCAAGGGCGCCTCCCGGCTCGACCTCGCGCTGCGCAAGCTGCTCGGCCTGGACGCCAAGCTGCGCCAGTACCGGGACGGCGAACGCTTCGTGCGGGCCGTCGTCGACGAGGTCGGCATGGACGGCTTCAACCGGGTGTGGACCTCGCCCAACACCCTGCCCACCAAGACGGAGATCGCCAAACCGGCGGACTGGATCGCGCGGGTGCACCGCAAGTCCGAGTCGTGAGCGGGGCTCAGGGGCGTGCGAAGGGGCCCGCCGGCGGCAGATGAACGCCCCTTCAATCACCCGTCCGAGGGACCGTCGGGCTCCGGCAGGCGTGCGATGCTCGGGTAACGGCCCGTTTCTGTCACCATCTACACACTCTGCGTGACCGACTACGGGCACCCCCCCAGAAAACTTCATGAAGGGCACCGGACATGGGTCCCCATCCTGCGGTCGCGGCGATACGCCTGGCGGTCCGCCGCGTCCTCCACGACATCCTCACCGAACACCACAGCGAGCAGCCCGGCGGCCATCGCGAAGAGCGGCACAGCGCGCACCGGGGCGTCACCGCCGCCGCGCTCCCGCGCTCCTCCGCGTACTCCCCGGCACCGGAGCGCCCCGCCCCGCTCGTGCTCGTGGCGTGCTCCGGCGGCGCCGACTCCATGGCGCTCGCCTCCGCCCTCGCCTTCGAGGCACCCCGGCTCGGCATCCGGGCCGGCGGCGTCACCGTCGACCACGGCCTCCAGGCCGGCTCCGACCTGCGGGCCGCGGAGGTCGTGCTGCGGCTGCGCGCGCTCGGCCTCGACCCGGTCGAGTCCACCGCCGTGACGGTCGGCCGCGGCGGCGGCCCCGAGGCAGCGGCCCGCGACGCCCGCTACGACGCCCTGGACGCCGCCGCCGAGCGGCACGGCGCCGCCGCCGTCCTGCTCGGCCACACCCGCGACGACCAGGCCGAGACGGTCCTGCTGGGCCTCGCCCGCGGCTCCGGCATCCGCTCCCTGTCCGGCATGGCCGCGGTCTCGGGGGCCGGCGGCCGTTACCGGCGCCCGTTCCTCCAGCTCGACCGGCAGACCGCCCGCCGGGCCTGCATGGCCCAGTCCCTGCCGGTCTGGGACGACCCGCACAACACCGACCCGGCCTACACCCGCTCCCGGCTGCGCCACGAGGGCCTGCCCGCCCTGGAGAAGGCGCTCGGCAAGGGTGTCGTCGAGGCGCTGGCCCGCACCGCCCAGCTCTCCCGCGACGACGCCGACGCCCTCGACGGCTGGGCCCGGCGGGCCGAGCCCGAGGTCCGGGACGCGGCGGGGCTGCTGGAGTGCGGCAAGCTCTACGCCCTGCCGCCCGCCGTGCGCCGCCGCATCCTGCGCCGGGCCGTCATCGAGGCGGGCGCCCCGGCCGGTTCGCTGTTCGCCCGGCACGTCGAGGAAATCGACAAGCTGATCACCGGCTGGCGCGGTCAGGGGGCCATCAACCTGCCCGGCAAGGTCGTCGCCCGTCGGCAGGGTGGCAGACTGGTGATTCGGCAAGGCTGAGCACGACCGCCCGGAGCCAGACTCCGGCGGCCGGACCGGGCAGCCGGAGGCCGTACATGCGGGACGACGAAAGTGATGCGGGTGGACGCGAACGACATGGGTGCCGACCTTCAGCGGGTACTCATCACCAAGGAAGAGATCGACGCGAAGCTGGCCGAGCTGGCCGCGGAGATCGACGCTGAGTACGCGGGCAAGGACCTGCTCATCGTCGGAGTCCTCAAGGGCGCGGTGATGGTCATGGCCGACCTCGCCCGGGCGCTGTCCACCCCGGTCACCATGGACTGGATGGCCGTGTCCTCCTACGGCGCGGGCACCCAGTCCTCCGGGGTCGTGCGCATCCTCAAGGACCTCGACACCGACATCAAGGGCAAGCACGTCCTGATCGTCGAGGACATCATCGACTCCGGTCTGACGCTGTCCTGGCTGCTGTCCAACCTCGGCTCGCGCGAGCCCGCCTCCCTGAAGGTGTGCACGCTGCTGCGCAAGCCCGACGCCGCCAAGGTCGCCATCGACGTGCAGTGGGTCGGCTTCGACATCCCCAACGAGTTCGTCGTCGGCTACGGCCTCGACTACGCCGAGAAGTACCGGAACCTCCCGTTCGTCGGCACGCTCGCGCCCCACGTCTACGGCGGCTGACACACCTGTGCGGGACGGGCGGGAACCCAGGCGGCCCTCGCACCGTTGGAGCATGCAGACGGGGATGCCAGCCATCCCGTGCGGCTGCGGGCCACCAAGCTGGGGTACCGTCAGAAGAACTGTCTTATCAAACTCACTATGGCAGGAGGGACGGGGCGGCACCGCTCCGTGTGGATGGACGTGAAGCGATACTTCCGTGGGCCGGTCATGTGGATCGTGCTGGCCGTCCTTGCCGTGGTCGTGTTGATGCAGGTCGTCGGCTCGTCCGGCGGCTACAAGACGGTGGACACAGGCCAGGTCGTCCAGGCGATCAATCAGAACAAGGTCGAATCGGCCAAACTCACCACCGGCGACGAGCAGACCGTCAAGGTCCAGCTCAAGGACGGCGAAAAGGTCGAAGGCAGCTCGAAGATCCAGGCGAGCTACATCGGCGATCAGGGCGTGGACATCGCCAACACGCTGCAGAACAAGTACCAGGACAAGCTGATCCCGGACGGTTACACGGTCTCGCCGGCCAAGCAGAACCCGTTCCTCGGGATCCTGCTCTCCCTGCTGCCGTTCGTCCTCATCGTGGTCGTCTTCCTGTTCCTGATGAATCAGATGCAGGGCGGCGGCTCCCGAGTGATGAACTTCGGGAAGTCCAAGGCCAAGCTCATCACCAAGGACACCCCCAAGACGACGTTCTCCGACGTCGCCGGGTCCGACGAGGCCGTCGAGGAGCTCCACGAGATCAAGGAGTTCCTCCAGGAACCGGCCAAGTTCCAGGCCGTCGGCGCCAAGATCCCCAAGGGCGTCCTGCTCTACGGGCCGCCCGGCACCGGCAAGACGCTGCTCGCGCGGGCCGTCGCGGGCGAGGCGGGCGTCCCGTTCTACTCGATCTCCGGTTCCGACTTCGTCGAGATGTTCGTCGGTGTCGGTGCCTCCCGGGTCCGTGACCTGTTCGAGCAGGCCAAGGCGAACGCCCCGGCGATCGTCTTCGTCGACGAGATCGACGCGGTCGGCCGGCACCGCGGCGCCGGCCTCGGCGGCGGTCACGACGAGCGCGAGCAGACCCTGAACCAGCTGCTCGTCGAGATGGACGGCTTCGACGTCAAGGGCGGCGTGATCCTCATCGCCGCGACGAACCGGCCCGACATCCTCGACCCGGCGCTGCTGCGTCCCGGCCGCTTCGACCGGCAGATCGCCGTCGACCGTCCGGACATGCAGGGCCGCCTCGAGATCCTCAAGGTGCACCAGAAGGGCAAGCCGGTCGCCCCGGACGTCGACCTGTCGGCCGTCGCCCGCCGCACCCCCGGCATGACCGGTGCCGATCTGGCCAACGTGCTGAACGAGGCCGCGCTCCTGACGGCCCGCAGCGACCGCAAGCTGATCGACAACCACATGCTGGACGAGGCGATCGACCGGGTGGTGGCGGGCCCGCAGAAGCGGACCCGGATCATGTCCGACAAGGAGAAGAAGATCACCGCGTACCACGAGGGCGGACACGCCCTGGTCGCGGCGGCCTCACCGAACTCCGACCCGGTCCACAAGATCACCATCCTGTCCCGGGGCCGCGCCCTGGGCTACACGATGGTGCTCCCGGACGAGGACAAGTACTCCACCACCCGCAACGAGATGCTGGACCAGCTCGCCTACATGCTGGGCGGCCGGGCGGCCGAGGAACTGGTCTTCCACGACCCGACCACCGGCGCGGCCAACGACATCGAGAAGGCCACCGGCCTGGCTCGGGCGATGGTCACCCAGTACGGCATGACCGAGCGGCTCGGCGCGATCAAGTTCGGTGGCGACAACACCGAGCCGTTCCTCGGGCGTGAGATGTCTCACCAGCGCGACTACTCGGAAGAGGTCGCCGCGCTGGTCGACGAAGAGGTCAAGAAGCTCATCGAGACCGCGCACAACGAGGCGTGGGAGATCCTGGTCGAGAACCGCGACGTCCTCGACAACCTGGTCCTGGCCCTCCTGGAGAAGGAGACGCTGGGCAAGGACGAGATCGCCGAGGTCTTCGCGCAGATCGTCAAGCGCCCGGCCAGGCCCGCCTGGACCGGCTCCTCGCGCCGTACGCCGTCCACCCGTCCGCCGGTGCTCTCCCCCAAGGAGCTGGCGCTGACGAACGGGGCCAACGGCACCACGGCGTCGATCACCGCCAAGAGCACCACCCCGGACCCGGCCCCCGCGCCGGCTCCGGAGCGGGCCCCGGAGGACCGACCGGAGAGCTGACCGCTCTCCCACCGGCCCCACCAGGCCAGGAATGCCTGCCGCGCCCCCCAGGTTCTAGCCTGGGGGGCGCGGCAGTGTCATGCCGTAGGGCGACCAGCAGGACCGTGACAGGAACGAGGCACCACATGACCGACCCCGTGACGCTGGACGGCGAGGGTTCCATCGGCGAGTTCGACGAGAAGCGCGCCGAGAACGCCGTGCGCGAACTGCTGATCGCGGTCGGCGAGGACCCGGACCGCGAGGGGCTGAGGGAGACGCCGGCGCGGGTGGCGCGGGCGTACAAGGAGATATTCGCCGGGCTGTGGCAGCAGCCGGAGGATGTGCTGACGACGACGTTCGACCTCGGGCACGACGAGATGGTGCTCGTGAAGGACATCGAGGTCTACTCGACCTGTGAACATCATCTGGTCCCGTTCCGGGGCGTCGCGCACGTCGGCTACATCCCGGCCACCAGCGGCAAGATCACCGGCCTGTCCAAGCTCGCCCGGCTGGTGGACGTCTACGCCCGCCGCCCGCAGGTGCAGGAGCGGCTCACCACGCAGATCGCGGACTCCCTGATGGCGATACTGGAGCCGCGCGGGGTGATCGTGGTGGTCGAGTGCGAGCACATGTGCATGTCGATGCGGGGCATCCGCAAGCCCGGCGCCAAGACGCTGACCTCGGCGGTGCGCGGTCAGCTGCGGGACGCGGCGACCCGGGCCGAGGCGATGAGCCTCATAATGGCCCGCTGACGGCTCTCAGGGAGGCTCAGGCCGCCGAGGCCGCGCCCGGGTGGTCGTCGTCCTCGTCCTCCGGGAGTTTGCAGACGCGCTCCAGGAAGATGGCTGCCGCTATCACGCCGATGGCGGCCAGGACGGCGAAGCCCGCGTAGTAGGCCTGGTCGCGGCGGGCGGGGATGTCGAGCTGCTCCAGCAGGAAGACGCCGGTGCCGCCGTACATTCCGGCGACCAGGGCGGCGACCAGGGCGCTGGCCTGGCCGAAGACGACCGCCCGGGCCGCCATCAGGGGGTCGACGCCCTTGGCGCCGGGGGCCCGGTCGCGCTGGGCCTTGAGGCGGGCGCGCAGGGAGAGGGCCGTGGCCAGCAGGACCACGGCGATCAGGGCCAGCACGATCGGGGCGGCCAGCGGGACGCTGGGCAGCGTCCCGACCGAGTTCCACAGGCGGGCGCCCGCCCAGGAGAGGATTCCGGCCACGACGAAGACGCCGGCCAGCACCCGGATGCGCAGCTCTTTCACGGTGTCCCTTCGCCGATCTCCGCACGTGGTCATGCCTGACGTCCGTGCATGACCCCCGTGTTGACCTTAACGACTACTCGGGCAGCCGGAGTTCCAGGTCGGCGCGGGGGGACACGCCCTCGCGGCCGACGGCGCCCAGCAGGTCGGCGACCGGGCCGCGGCCGGGCAGGGCCGCGTCGGGGTCCACGTCGTGCCAGGGGGCGAGGACGAAGGCGCGTTCGTGGGCGCGGGGGTGGGGCAGGGTGAGCTGCGGGTCGTCGCAGACCACGTCGGCGTACGCGACGATGTCGACGTCCAGGGTGCGCGGGCCCCAGCGCTCCTCCCGGACCCGGTGGAAGGCCTCCTCCACGGCGTGTGCGCGCTCCAGGAGGGAGGACGGGGGGAGGGTGGTCTTCAGGACCACCACCGCGTTGAAGTACGAGGGCTGGGAGCCCGGGTCGACGCCCCACGGCTCCGTCTCGTAGACGGGGGAGACGCCCTTGACGCGGACGCCCGGGGTGTCCTCCAGCGCGTCGATGGCGCCCTGGAGGGTCTCCAGCCGGTTGCCGAGGTTGGCGCCGAGGGCGATCACCGCGCGCCTGGGGTTGGACAGCGTGGTGTCGGCGGCGTCGACCTGGTCGACGACCGAGGCGGGCACCGGCTGGACGGTCGGGTCGCTGGGGCCCTTGAGGAAGGGGGCGCTCATACACGGCTCCGGGTGATGGTGACGGTCACGTCGTCGAAGGGGACCGTGATCGGGGCGTCCGGTTTGTGCACGCACACCTCGACCTGCTGGACCCCTTCGTGCTTGAGGCAGACCTGGGCGATGCGCTCCGCCAGCGTCTCGACGAGGTTGACGGGCTCGCCCTCGACGACGGCGACGACCTCCTCGGCCACGATGCCGTAGTGCACGGTCTTGGTCAGGTCGTCGTCGGCCGCGGCCGGCCGGGTGTCCAGGCCCAGGACGACGTCCACGAGGAAGGTCTGGCCCTCCTCGCGCTCCTTGGGGAAGACACCGTGGTGCCCGCGGGCCTTCAGGCCGCGCAGCGCGACACGATCCACGCGATCACTCCTGCCGTCGTAGGTCTCGGCCGGTCCCCCCGCCGGGTGCGGACGGCACTTCAGCCACCGTCGAATCTACCCGTGAGCACTGACAACCCCGGGCCGCGGGGGCGGTCGGCCCGGCGGGCGCCGGGAGGTTTCACCGTGCGTTCTCCCGGGCGGAGCCGGTGGCTCACCGGGTGGTAGCCGTCCCTACCCGCCGGTCGGTGATTCCAACCACTTTCCGCGGCCGGGGCCGGGGAGCCCCGGTCAGGAGAGTGCCAGGAGGGAGCCTGGAGGGCCTCAGGAGGGCGTCTCCTCCTCGTCGTCCTCGTCGGTCTCCGCGAGGACCGGTGAGCCGTGGTGGGACCAGAGTTTCCAGCCGGCGGGGGTGCGGCGGAACACGTTCGTGGCGACCACGAGCTGGCCGACCAGCGGGCCCAGTTCGTCGCCCTCCTCGGGGGCGGGGCCGCCGCTGAGGATGTTCTCCGTGCAGGTGACCACTGCGGTGTCGCCGGTGACGGAGACGTGCGTGTCGGTGAGGAAGAACTGGATGTAGTCGGTGTTCGCCATGATCAGCGCGTACGACCGCAGTACCTCGCCGCGGCCGGTGAGGACCGGCCAGCCGGGGTGCACGCAGGAGATCACGCCGGTGTCGGCCGGGTCGTGGTAGGTCTCGTCGACGCCGACGTCGGACGGGGTGAGCCAGAGTTCGCTCAGCTGTTCGAAGGCGCCTTCCTCCAGTGCCTCGTAGAAGGCGGTGTTGGCCGCCTCGACCTGCTCCACATCGAGGTGCGGGGCGCTCACTCGGCTCCTTCCGGGTCGTGGCCGGCGGCCTGTTCGACGGCGCGGGCGACGCGTACGGCGTCGGCGGTGGCGCGGACCTCGTGCACCCGCACCGCCCAGGCGCCGGCCCGGGCGGCGAGCGCCGACACGGCGGCGGTGGCGGCGTCGCGCTCCCGCGCGGGCGGCACCGGGCCGCCCGGCCCGGCCAGCACCCGGCCGAGGAACCGCTTCCTGGAGGCGGCGACCAGGACGGGGTGGCCCAGGTCCAGGATCCGGTCCAGGTGGGCCAGCAGGACCAGGTCGTGCTCGGCGTCCTTGGAGAAGCCGAGGCCGGGGTCGACGACGACGCGGTCCGGGGCGATGCCGCCCGCCAGCACCGCCTGCACGCGCGCGTGCAGTTCGTCGGCGACCTCGGTGACGACATCGGCGTAGCTGCCGCGGACGTTGCCGCCCGCCAGCAGGCCGCGCCAGTGCATGACCACGAAGGGGGCGCCGGCGTCCGCGACGACCGGGATCATCCGGTCGTCGGCCAGGCCGCCTGAGACGTCGTTGACCAGCGCGGCGCCGGCCGCCAGGGACCGCTCGGCGACGCTGGCGCGCATGGTGTCGACGGAGATCGTGACCCCCTCGGAGGCCAGGCCCCGCACCACCGGGACGACGCGCTTGAGCTCCTCGGCCTCGTCGACCCGGGTGGCGCCGGGCCGGGTGGACTCGCCGCCGACGTCGATCAGGTCCGCGCCCTGGGCGACCAGGTCGAGGCCGTGCTTGATGGCGGCCGTCGTGTCGAACCAGCGGCCGCCGTCGGAGAAGGAGTCGGGGGTCACGTTGACGACCCCCATGACCGCGCAGCGGTCCCATGCGGTCAGTCCCGCCACGTGGCGGCGGCCGGTCTGCTTGCTCATGTGTTCAGCGTAGGCCCAGGGGGCGGCCGTCCTCCGCCGCGGGCCGGGGGCGGGGAGGGGCGCGGAATCGGGCCGACCTGGCTTTCCGTGCCGTTAATGAAGAAGCGATCGGCAATAAATGATCTTGATCAAATGGCGCCTTGTCCGGGTGTTGTTTCCTGATGCCCTGTGAACACTTACGGGACAGCTGTCTTTTTGCGGGGTCGAGGCGTCAAGAAACGCCTACGCGCGGTAAGTTTCTGGCCATGCCACGTGGACGTCACCGCCATTCCCCGCCCTTGCACAGGCTGCTTCCCCCGTCGGCGATCGCAGGCGTCTCCGTCGTCTGTGCCGTGGGCCCCTGGGTGTTCAGCGAAACGCTGGTGCTGCGCGCGCTGGCCGCGGCCGCGGCGGTGACCGCGGTGCTCGGCGCGGTCGTCATGCGGCACTGGGACGCGCAGGCCGGCCGCCAGGTCGCCGACCTCACGCGCGCGCGGGCGAGCGACGAGTGGCGTTTCGAGGAACGCGTGGCGGAACTGGAATCCGATCTGGAGGAGTCGCGCGAACTGCGCGGCAAGCTGGAGCAGCGGCTGCGCGCCAAGCGCGCGGAACTCGCCGGACTGCGCAATGAGCACGCCGCGCTGCTGCGCCGGTACGCCACGGCGGAGACCGAGCGGGCCAGTGTCCTGGAAAGCCGCCGGCGCCTGGAACTGGAGGCGGCGCCCGGGGCGCCCGCCCTGCCGGCGGCACGTTCGGCGCCGGACGCGGCGCCGGTGCCGAAGCCGAATCCGAAGTCTGGGGAGAACCCGGAGCAGGAATCCAAGGACGGGGACGGTGACGGGGCCGGGGACGTGGCGGCGCCCGCGGTCTTCTCGCCGGAAGGTTCACGGCTGTTCCTGCGGGCCCGGTCGGCGCTGGCCCGGCTGGACGCCGACCCGGAGGTGCGCGCGGACGGGGACGGTGACGGCGACGGCGGCAGCCGGGCCGACGCGGACGGGGACGGCGGGGACGACGGGGACGGCGGCGGTGGCGGCGGCCGGGAGGCCGGCGCGGCGGCCGAGCCCGACGCCTCGCGGGACGGGACACCGGGCGGCGCCGAGGCGCCGGAGGGGTCCCGGGCGGCGGAAGGCCCCCGGGCGCCGCAGGGCCCCGAGGCGGCCGGCGGGCACCAGCGCGCGGTGGCGGAGGACCCGGCGGACGCGAACGGGCCGGAGCAGCCCGCCCAGCCCACGCGGCGGGCCCTTGGGCACTTCACCGTGCCGACCGCGGTGGCCGTCGTGCCGGCCGCGGCACCCGCGCGGCGCCCGGTGGTCGAGGGCGGCTTCGACTTCTTCGGCAACAAGACGCCGCAGCGGCCCGGCGCGGGAGCGGACGGCACCGCCGGCGCCCTGGAGGCCGTACAGAACGAGGATCTGGCCGACGTGGTGGGCCAGGAGGCCCTCGCCCTGCACAAGGCCGAGGAGGAGGCCGGGTTCAAGCCGGCCGGCGCGGAGTCCCGGGGCGTGGGCCAGGTCATCGACCTGACCGCGCACGACGAGACCGAGCAGATCGACGTGGAGGGGCTGCGCAGCGCGGTGTCCTGACGGACGGCCGCTTGCAGCAGCCCGCTCCCGGATCAGCCCTTCGGGTCAGCCCCCACGGATCGGCCCCTCGGGTCAGCTTTCCTGGATCAGCCCGTCGGGTCAGCCCTTCGGGTCAGCTTTCCTGGTTCAGCCCGTCGGGTCTGCCCTCACGGGTCAGCTCTCCTGGATCAGCCCCTCGGATCAGCCCTTCGGGTCAGCCCCCACGGATCGGCCCTCGGGTCAGCTCTCCCGGATCAGCCCTTCGGGTCAGCTCTCCCGGATCAACCCCCCGGATCAGCCCTCCCGCATCAACCCCCCGCCATCCACCGATCCGGCCCCGCGTCCCGGCGCCCCGTGCGGGAGCGTTCGGCCTGGGCGCGCAGGAGTTTCGCCGCCTCCCCGGCGTCCCGCTGCCACGCCGTCACCGTCTTGTTGGCCCCCGTGTCCACCCGTACGTTCGCCAGTCGCAGCGTCCGCTGCCAGGGACCCTGGGTGAGCCGGACGCTCTGCACCTTGGCGTGCGGGACCAGGGCGAGGACCCGGCGCAGCAGCCCGTACCGCGCGGCGAACACCTCGTCGGTCACGGCCAGCCCGTAGCCGCGCCGCCACAGCGGCACCCGGCGCCCCGCGCGGCGCGGCACGGGCGCCAGGGCGGCGGGCGGCGGCACCGTCACCCCGGGCAGCACCCGCGCGACGACGGACTCGGCGATCGCGCGCGGGGCGACCGGCAGCAGCACGGAGTTGGCGGAGCCGGCCACGTCGAGTTCGACCCGGACCCAGCCCCGGCGCCGCCACAGCACCGGCTCCACGATCCGTACCGTCTGCACCCGTCCCGGCGGCACCGTCTCGTGCGTGCGGTCCAGCAGCCCGTGGTCGATGCGGAGCCCGTCCGGCGACTCGGCCAGCGTCCAGTCGTACTCGCCGACGAACCGCCCCACGCTGCGCGCGCCCGCGCCGCCCAGCAGCGGTACGGCGGTCGCCAGTACCGTCCACAGGCTGTGGGTGGCCAGCCACAGCAGCGTCGGTACGACCACGGCGGCCAGCAGCGTGCCCCAGGTCGCGCCGGTGAGCAGCAGGGAGACGGCGATGACCCCGGGCGGCACGCGCAGCAGTTGCCGGGCGGGGGCCTCGCCGACCCCGGCGGCGGCCTCGGGGGCGAAACCGGCCGCCCGGGCGAGCAGTTCGGCGCGCAGCGACCGGGCGTGCTCGGCGCCCAGGAAGGCCAGTTCGTCCTTCTTGTCGGTGCCCACCACGTCGAGCCGGAGCTTGGCCACACCCACCACCCGGGCCAGCAGCGGCTGGGTGATGTCGACGGCCTGGATGCGTTCGAGCCGGATGTGCGCGGTGCGCCGGAAGAGCAGCCCGGTGCGGATGCGCAGTTCCGTGCCGGTCACCGCATAGTGGGTGAACCACCAGGTCAGGAAGCCGTAGAGGGCGGCGGCCGGGATGAGGACGGCGACGCCGATCAGCAGGGTGGTCGTGGTCAGCCGGGTCAGCTGGCGCTGGGCCTGGTCGGGGTCGTGCACCGCCCAGCCGACCAGGACGGCGACCGGGGCCCAGGCGCGCCGCAGCGGGGTGACGGGGTGCAGCCGCCGCTCGACGACCTCCCCGGCCTGCTCGCCGGCGGTCTTCACAGCCCCGCCGACCGGGCCTCGCCCAGCTCGGTGAGCCGGTCGCGCAGCCGTTCCGCCTCCGCCGGGTCCAGGCCGGGGATGGTGGCGTCGGTCGCGGCGGCGGCCGTGTGCAGCTGCACGCTGGCCAGCCCGAAGTACCGTTCCACCGGCCCGGAGGTGACCTCCACCAGCTGCATCCGCCCGTACGGCACCACCGTCTCCTTGCGCCACAGCACGCCCCGCGTGATCAGCAGGTCGTCGGCGCGCTCGGCGTACCGCCAGGAGCGCCAGTTGCGCTCCAGCAGCACCCGGCCCCAGGCCAGCGCGGCGAGCGGGAGCAGGGCGAAGGCGGCCCAGGCGGGTCCCGCGAACAGGCCGAGGAGCACCCCGGCGGCGACTGCCGCCGCCCCCAGCCACACCGTCAGCAGCAGCCGCCGTATCCGCAGCAGTCCCGGCGGCAGTCCCGTCCACACCGGTTCCGCCGCGGCCGCCGTACCCGCGTCGTCCGGACTCCCCGTCTCCATGGGCCCAGCGTACGTAGGGGAGACTGGGCGCATGACTCCCACGACGGAGACCATGGTCGGCATCGGCGGCGCCGCGGAGAGCACCGACATGGTGCTGAACATCGGCCCGCAGCACCCCTCCACGCACGGGGTGCTGCGTCTGAGGCTCGTCCTGGACGGCGAGCGCATCGTGCGCGCGGAGCCCGTGATCGGCTATATGCACCGGGGCGCGGAGAAGCTGTTCGAGGCGCGTGACTACCGGCAGATCATCATGCTGGCCAACCGCCACGACTGGCTGTCGGCGTTCTCCAACGAGCTGGGCGTGGTGCTCGCCGTGGAGCGGATGCTCGGCATGGAGGTGCCCGTGCGGGCGGTCTGGCTGCGCACGCTGCTCGCCGAGCTGAACCGGGTGCTCAACCACCTGATGTTCCTCGGCTCCTATCCGCTGGAGCTGGGCGGCATCACGCCGATGTTCTACGCGTTCCGGGAGCGGGAGGCGCTCCAGAACGTCATGGAGGAAGTCTCCGGCGGGCGCATGCACTACATGTTCAACCGGGTCGGCGGCCTCAAGGAGGACCTGCCGGCCGGCTGGACGGCACGCGCGCGTGCGGCCGTTTCCGCGGTGCGCTCCCGGATGGACGTCTTCGACGACCTGGTGCTCGGCAACGAGATCTTCCGGGGGCGGACCCGGGGGGTGGGCGTGCTGTCGCCGGAGGCCGTGCACGGGTACGGGGTGAGCGGCCCGATCGCCCGCGCCTGCGGCGTCGACTTCGACCTGCGCCGCGACGAGCCCTACCTGGCCTATCCGGAGCTCCAGGACACCCTGCGGGTCGTCACCCGCGCGGAGGGCGACTGCCTGGCCCGCTTCGAGTGCCTGCTGGAGCAGACGCACAACGCCCTCGACCTCGCCGACGCCTGCCTGGACCGGTTCGCCGAGCTGCCGCCCGGCCCGGTCAACCAGCGGCTCCCGAAGGTCCTGAAGGCACCCGAGGGCCACACCTACGCGTGGACCGAGAACCCGCTCGGCATCAACGGCTACTACCTGGTCAGCAAGGGCGAGAAGACCCCGTACCGGCTGAAGCTGCGCTCGGCCTCGTACAACAACATCCAGGCGCTGGCCGAGCTGCTGCCCGGGACGCTGGTGGCGGACATGGTGGCGATCCTGGGGTCACTGTTCTTCGTGGTCGGGGACATCGACAAGTAGCGGTGCCGCGACGCCGACCGGCTGGAGCAGCCACCCGAAGTCGCCGAGCCCGCCCGGAGCGGTGAGTTCGGCGGCCTGTCCGGCGCCCGCGAGGGCGCGTACGTAGGCGGCGGGGTCGCTGGACGCCAGGGCGAGCGGGGGGCGCGCGCCGGAGAGGCCCAGGGCGCGCAGGGCGGCGCGCTGGGTCAGCAGGCGGCCACCGGGGAGCGCGCAGGCGTCGAGCGCGACGTGCGCGGTGATGTCGCACGACCCGTTCGGCACCGGCCGTGTCTCCCGGCCGGCGCGGAACCCGGTCAGCGTTCCGAAGGGCGGCCGGGCGGCCGCCGTGTGCGCGTAGTCGACGGCGACCGCGAGCCCCCGGTCCAGGGTGGCCACCGCCGCGGCCCAGGCGGTGTCCCGGGGCAGCCCGATCTCGGCCCGCCGCCCCGCCTCGGGCGGCAGCGGCCACCAGCGCGCCAGCCACCCGGCGCCGGTCCCGCCGACCGGCTCCCCGAGCCGCTCGGCCCCGTCGCCCCGGACCAGGACCCGCCGTGCCACCCCCTCGGCGTCAATCTCCACGACCTCCACCGGTACGTCGTCCAGCCACTCGTTGGCGAACAGCAGCCCCGTGACACCGCGCGGCGGCTCGCTCCGCCACTCGATCCGGCGGTCCAGCCCCGGGGGCCGGCCGGCCACCTCGACGGCGTGCACCCGGGTCCGGGCGGCCACGTCGGCGGGCAGCGCGGTGAGCACTCCGCCGGCCAGCTCCCCGCGCCCGGCCGCCATGTCCACGAAGTCCAGCTCGGCCGGCCGGCCCAGCGCCTCGTCGAGGCGGCACAGCAGCCGCGCCACGGCGGCGGCGAACAGCGGCGACGCGTGCACCGACGTACGGAAGTGCCCGGCCGGGCCCTCGGGCCGGCGGTAGAAACCGTCCGGTCCGTACAGCGCGGTCTCCCAGGCGTCCCGCCAGCCCCACCACTGATCCGCTGCCACTGCTGTCACCGCCTCAGGCTACGGAGCGGGGGCGCGCGGATGCGCACGGCCTCCACCTTGCGGAGTACGCGCGCCCGCTTGGGATCGGCCCTCCGGTTGACCCCTGCACCTATCGGGCTTCCCTACGCTGGGTTACGTGCAGCGCCTCTACGACTTCCTCCGCAGGCACCCGACCGGGGTGGACGCCTTCTGGGCCCTCGTCCTGCTCGGGATGTCCCTGGTGTCCACGGGCGCGAGCCGGGACGGACGGGGGACCGACGCCGCGGCGCTGATCGTCCCGTTCGCCGTACTGCTCTGCCTGGTGGTGGCGCTGCGCCGGCGGCTGCCGGAGAAGATGCTGCTGCTGTCCGCCGTGCTGGGCGCGGGGCAGCTGGTGCTGGACGTCTCCGTCATGCCCGCCGACTTCTCGATGCTGGTGATCGTCTACACGGTGGCCGCCACCGGCGCCCGCTGGGCGTCCCGGCTGGCGCTGGCCATGGGGCTGTGCGCGGCGCCGGTGGCGCAGTTGCGCTGGCCCAGCGAGCAGACGGGCGTGTCGGGCAACATCGCGCTGACCGTGTTCATGACGGTGCCGTTCGCGCTGGCCTGGGTGCTCGGCGACTCCATCCGCACCCGGCGCGCCTACTTCGCGCAACTGGAGGAGCGCGCCGCCCGGCTGGAGAAGGAGCGCGAGGCGCAGGCCAAGGTCGCGGTGGCCGCCGAGCGGGCCCGGATCGCCCGGGAGCTGCACGACGTGGTCGCGCACAACGTGTCGGTGATGGTGGTGCAGGCCGACGGCGCCGCGTACGTCCTGGACGCGGCGCCCGACCAGGCCAAGAAGGCCCTGGAGACGATCTCCTCCACCGGCCGCCAGGCCCTCGCCGAGATGCGCCGGCTGCTCGGCGTCCTGCGCACCGGCGAGCACCAGGAGGCCGGGGAGTACGTCCCGCAGCCCGACGTCCAGCAGATCGAGCACCTGGTCCAGGAGTGCCGGGGCTCCGGGCTGCCGGTCGACTTCGAGGTCGAGGGCACCCCGCGCCCGCTGCCCAGCGGCGTCGAGCTGACCGCGTACCGCATCGTGCAGGAGGCGCTCACCAACACCCGCAAGCACGGCGGCCCGAACGCCGGGGCGAGCGTCCGGCTGGTCTACTTCGACGACGGGCTCGGCCTGCTGGTCGAGGACGACGGCAAGGGCGCCCCGCACGAGATGTACGAGGAGGGCGGGCTGGACGGACAGGGCCACGGCCTGATCGGCATGCGGGAACGGGTCGGCATGGTGGGCGGCACCCTGGACGCGGGTCCGCGCCCCGGCGGAGGATTCCGCATCAGCGTCCTGCTGCCCCTGAAACCCGCCCACTGAGCCACCGAAGGACGGAAGAACCCAATGACGACGCTGCCGACGATCCGCGTCATGCTCGTCGACGACCAGGCACTGCTGCGCACCGGGTTCCGGATGGTGCTCGCCGCCCAGCCGGACATGGAGGTCGTGGCGGAGGCGGGGGACGGTGTCGAGGCCCTCCAGGTGCTGCGCGGCACCGCCGTGGACGTCGTCCTGATGGACGTCCGGATGCCCAAACTGGACGGCGTGGAGGCCACCCGGCGCATCTGCGGGGAGCCCGGCGCTCCCAAGGTGCTCATCCTGACCACCTTCGACCTCGACGAGTACGCCTTCTCGGCGCTGAAGGCGGGCGCCTCCGGTTTCCTGCTCAAGGACGTGCCGCCCGCCGAACTCCTCGCCGCCATCCGCTCGGTGCACAGCGGCGACGCGGTGGTCGCCCCCTCCACCACCCGGCGCCTGCTGGACCGCTTCGCCCCGATGCTGCCCAGCGGCACCCAGCAGCCCTCGCACGCCGGCCTCCAGCGGCTCACCGACCGGGAACGGGAGGTGATGGTGCTGGTGGCCCAGGGCCTGTCCAACGGCGAGATCGCGGCCCGCCTGGTCCTGTCCGAAGCCACGGTGAAGACCCACGTGGGCCGCATCCTGACCAAGCTGGGCCTCCGGGACCGGGTACAGGTGGTGGTGCTGGCCTATGAGACGGGGCTGGTGCGGGCGGGCGGCAGGGGCTGAACGGACGGTCACCGCTTCTCCTCCGGCCGGGCGGCGCAGCGCGGGCAGGCGCACGGCGGAAAGACACCATCGCGCGGTACAACCGCCCGCCCGAGTGATCAACGGGCTTCCGTCAGCCGCCCCACGAAGTCGGCCACCGCCGCCCGTACGTCCTGCGCCGTCCACTCCAGCCCGGCGGCCCCCACCGAGACCTCCGTCACGGCGAGACCCGGGCCGGGCGCGTCCCAGGGGCGGGAGAAGAGCAGGTCGCCCGTCTCCTCGCCCTGCCGGATCGCCGCCTCGGTGACGGTGTTGGCGTCGTACGGCAGCCAGAGCTGGAACTCGTGGGTGTGCGGCACCTCGGGGTGGACCCGGGCCCACGGCACGCCCGCCGCCGCGAAACCCTCCCGCAGCGCGCCGGCCACCACGCGCGCGTGCCGCACGTAGTCCGGCAGCCGGGGCAGCTCCCGCTCCAGCCCGGCCAGTGCCGCCAGCGCCGTCGGGAACTGCTGGAAGACCATGCCGCCGTACCGGTGCCGCCAGGTGCGCGCCTCCTCCACCAGGGTCCGGGGACCGGCGAGGGCGGCGCCGCCGAAGCCGTCCAGCGACTTGTAGAACGACACGTAGACGCTGTCCGCGAGGCCGGCGATCTCGTCCAGCGGCCGACCGAAGTGCGTACTGGTCTCCCACAGGCGGGCCCCGTCGAAGTGGACCACGGCGTCCCGCTCCCGGGCGGCCCCGGTCACCTCGGTCAGCTCCGCCCAGGTGGGCAGCAGGTAGCCGGCGTCGCGCAGCGGCAGCTCCAGCATCAGCGTCCCGAACGGCTCCTCGAAGTCCCGTACCTCCTCGGCGGTCGGCTGCCGGGGCGCGCTCGTCAGCCGCACCGGACGCAGACCGCTCACCTGGCTGAAGGCGTCCCGTTCGTGCACCTCGGGATGGGCGAGTCCGTGCAGGGCGACCACCTGGCTGCCGGTGCGCCCCGCCCAGCAGCGCAGGGCCACCTGCTGGGCCATCGTGCCGGTCGGGAAGAAGGCGGCGGCCTCCTTGCCGAGCAGCGTGGCGACCCGCTCCTCCAGGGCGGTGACGACGCCGTTGCCGTACTGGTCGGCCGGTTCGTCCAGGCCGTACAGCTCTCCGGCGCCGTCCAGCACGGCGAGCCGGTCCCGGAGCGAGGCGAGGAAGCCGGGGCGGGCGAGCACCCGCCGCGCGGTGCGGTGGGCGGCGCCGCGCCGCTTCCGCAGCCGCTGCCCGCGCTCTTCCTCGGTCACCGGCCCGCTCGGCTCGACGTCATCTGTCACGTCATCCACTGTTGTCACGCCATCTGCCACGTCTGTCACGTCATCAGCCATGCAGCCGATCATGCAGGGCGGCGGCCCGTGGACGACAGCGGTTATCCACCCACAGCCTGTGGACAACCGACCGCCCGGGAACCGATCGCGTTAACATGACGAGAAATCGTCCGGTACCCAGTGCGGACTGGAACGGGAAGGCCGTCGTCGCGTGAACACAACCCCACCGCCCGATCCCAGGGACCGCCCCGCGCGGCTCACCGTAGGCGTCGTCGGCGCCGGCCGGGTGGGCCCCGCGCTGGCCGCGTCCCTCCAGCTCGCCGGGCACCGCCCGGTCGCCGCCTCGGGCGTCTCCGACGCCTCCCGGCGCCGCGCCGCCGCCCTGCTCCCCGACGTCCCGCTGGTGGAGCCCGCCGAGGTGCTGCGCCGCGCCGAACTCGTGCTGCTCACCGTCCCCGACGACGCCCTGCCCGCCCTGGTGACCGGCCTCGCCGAGACCGGCGCCGTCCGCCCGGGCCAGCTGCTCGTGCACACCTCCGGACGGTTCGGCACCCGGGTCCTGGACCCCGTCCTGCGGGCCGGCGCCCTACCGCTGGCGCTGCACCCGGCGATGACCTTCACCGGCACCCCCGTCGACGTACAGCGGCTGGCCGGCTGCTCCTTCGGCGTCACCGCGCCGGCGGAACTGCGGCTGGCCGCCGAGGCCCTGGTCATCGAGATGGGCGGCGAGCCGGAGTGGATCGACGAGGAGAAGCGCCCGCTGTACCACGCGGCCCTCGCCCTCGGCGCCAACCACCTGGTCACCCTGGTCGCCCAGTCCCTGGAACTGCTGCGCACCGCCGGCGTCGGCGCCCCCGACCGGATGCTCGGCCCGCTGCTCGGCGCGGCCCTGGACAACGCCCTGCGCTCCGGCGACGCGGCCCTGACCGGCCCGGTCGCGCGCGGGGACGCGGGCACGGTCGCCGCGCACATCGAGGAACTGCGCGCGCACGCCCCGGCCACCGTCGCCGGCTACCTGGCGATGGCCCGCGCGACCGCCGACCGGGCCCTGGCCCACGGCCTGCTGGAGCCACGGCTCGCCGAGGACCTGCTCGGCGTACTCGCCGAAGGAACGCAGGGCCCCGAAGACCCCGAAGCCCCTGACGACACTGAAGGCCCTCAAGGCCCCGAAGCCCCTGAGCGCGGCCCCCAAGCCCCCCAACCCCCCGAAAACCCTGAAGGCACCCAAGGCCCCGAAGGGACCGCACGATGACCGCCGCCGCCACCGTCCTCCTCAGCACCGCCGCCGAACTGCACGCGCGTGAGCGCCGGGGCCGCCGCGCCCTCGTGATGACGATGGGCGCGCTGCACGAGGGCCACGCCACCCTGATCCGGGCCGCCCGCGAGCTGGCCGGCCCGGACGGCGAGGTGGTCGTCACCGTCTTCGTCAACCCGCTCCAGTTCGGCGCCGGCGAGGACCTCGACCGCTACCCGCGCACCCTGGACGCCGACCTCGCGCTGGCCGGACAGGCCGGTGCCGACGCCGTCTTCGCGCCGTCCGCCGACGAGGTCTACCCGGGCGGCGAACCCCAGGTCCGCATCTCCGCCGGCCCGATGGGCGAACGCCTGGAGGGCGCCTCCCGCCCCGGCCACTTCGACGGCATGCTCACGGTCGTCGCCAAGATGCTGCACCTGACCCGTCCGGACGCCGCGCTGTTCGGGCAGAAGGACGCCCAGCAGCTCGCGCTGATCCGCCGCATGGTCCGCGACCTGAACTTCGGCATCGAGATCGTCGCCGTCCCCACCGCCCGCGAGGCGGACGGCCTCGCCCTCTCCAGCCGCAACCGCTACCTCTCGGCCGCGGAACGGCGTACCGCCCTCGCCCTCTCCGCGGCCCTGTTCGCCGGCCGCGACCGGCACGCCGCCCAGGAGGCGCTGCGCGCCCGGGCCCGTGAGGTGCCCGCCACGCAGGCGCGGGCCGACGCGCTCGGCAGGCTCGGCGAGTCCCGCGCGGCGGCCGACACGCACGCCGTCGCCCAGGCCGCCCCGCGCACCGGCGGCGGCCCAGCGGCCGTCCGCGCCGCCGCCCGCGCGGTCCTGGACGACGCCGCCCGCGCCACCCCGCCCCTGCTCCTGGACTACCTGGCCCTGGTGGACCCCGCCGACTTCACCGAGGCCGGTGAGGACTTCACCGGCGAGGCGGTCCTCGCCGTCGCCGCCCGCGTCGGCACCACCCGCCTGATCGACAACCTCCCCCTCACCTTCGCCACCACCCCCGGAGCCGCCGTATGACCGGCACAGGCATACCAGCGCGATCGCATCCGCGACGGGAACCGCGACCGCGACTGCACGCTCCCGCCCCCGGCTGGTCCATCGACGCGGACGTGGTCGTGGTCGGCTCCGGCGTGGCCGGTCTCACCGCCGCCCTGCGCTGCGAGGCGGCCGGACTGCGTACCGTCGTCGTCACCAAGGCCCGGCTGGACGCCGGCTCCACCCGCTGGGCGCAGGGCGGCATCGCCGCGGCCCTCGGCGAGGGCGACACCCCCGGCCAGCACCTGGACGACACCCTGGTCGCGGGCGCCGGCCTGTGCGACGAGGAGGCGGTCCGCATCCTGGTCACCGAGGGCCCCGACGCCGTACACCGGCTGATCGCGACCGGCGCGCACTTCGACGCGGCGGCCGACGGCGCCCTGGAGCTGACCCGCGAGGGCGGCCACCACCGCCGCCGCATCGCCCACGCGGGCGGCGACGCCACGGGCGCGGAGATCTCCCGCGCCCTGGTCGAGGCGGTCCGCGCCCGCACCATCCCGACCGTCGAGAACGCGCTCGTCCTCGACCTCCTCACGGACGCCGAGGGCCACACCGCCGGCGTCACCCTGCACGTCATGGGCGAGGGCCAGCACGACGGCGTGGGAGCGGTGCACGCGCCCGCCGTCGTCCTCGCCACCGGCGGCATGGGCCAGGTCTTCTCGGCGACGACCAACCCGTCCGTGTCCACCGGCGACGGAGTGGCCCTCGCCCTGCGGGCCGGCGCCGAGGTGAGCGACCTCGAATTCGTCCAGTTCCACCCGACCGTGCTCTTCCTCGGCCCGGACGCGGAGGGCCAGCAGCCGCTGGTCTCGGAGGCGGTACGCGGCGAGGGCGCCCACCTGGTCGACGCGGCCGGCACCCGTTTCATGCTCGGCCGGCACGAACTGGCCGAACTGGCCCCCCGGGACATCGTCGCCAAGGCCATCACCCGCCGGATGCTCGAACAGCGGGCCGAGCACATGTACCTGGACGCCCGCCACTTCGGCCCGGCCATGTGGGAGACCCGCTTCCCGACCATCCTCGCCGCCTGCCGTGCGCACGGCATCGACCCGGTCACCGAACCCATCCCGGTGTCCCCGGCCGCCCACTACGCCTCCGGCGGCATCCGCACCGACTCCACCGGCCGCACCACCGTCCCCGGCCTCTACGCGTGCGGCGAGACCGCCTGCACCGGCGTGCACGGCGCCAACCGGCTGGCCTCCAACAGCCTGCTGGAGGGCCTGGTCTACGCCGAGCGCATCGCCGCCGACCTGGCCGCCCGCAAGGCGTCCGGCACCCTCACCCCCCGCACACCGCACACCCCCGCACCGGCCCGCGACCCGCACCCGCTGCTCCCCCCGGAGGCCCGCTTCACCCTCCAGCGGATCATGACCGAGGGCGCCGGCGTGCTGCGTTCCGCCGAGTCCCTCACCCGGGCGGCGGACCGCCTCCAGCACCTCCACGACCAGGCCCGCGAGGCCCTCGACCAGCACGGCAAGACCACCGAGCCGGGCGTCGACACCTGGGAGACCACCAACCTCCTGTGCGTGGCGAGCGCCCTGCTCACCGCCGCCGCGCTGCGCACCGAGACCAGGGGCTGCCACTGGCGCGAGGACACCCCCGACCGCGACGACGACACCTGGCGCCGCCACATCGTCGTACGTCTGAACCCGGACCGTACCCTCGCCGTGCACACCACGCAGACCGCAGACTTTCCCCCGACCGGACAGCCGGCGCGGCGAAACCCCCGACCTCTCCAGGAGCAGTGACGACGTGACCACCCACGACCTCCCCCTCGCCCCCGACGGAGGCTGCGGCGACGGCTGCGCCTGCGGAGCCGGTACCGACGAAGACCAGGACTACCTGGAGTGCGGCCTGGACCCCGCGCTCGCCCAGCTGCTGACCGAGGCCGGTCTCGACCCGGTGGAGATCGAGGACATCGCCAACGTCGCCGTCCAGGAGGACCTGGCCGGCGGCGTGGACGTGACGACGGTCGCCACCATCCCCGAGGACGCGGTCGCCACCGCCGACTTCACCGCCCGCGAGGCCGGCGTCGTGGCCGGCCTCAGGGTCGCCGAGGCGGTCCTGTCCGTGGTCTGCACGGACGAATTCGAAGTAGAACGCCACGTGGAGGACGGCGACCGCGTCGAGCCGAACCAAACCCTCCTCTCCGTCACCTCCCTCACCCGCGACCTGCTCACCGCCGAACGCAGCGCGCTGAACGTCCTGTGCCGCCTCTCCGGCATCGCGACGGCCACCCGCGCCTGGGCGGACGCCCTGGACGGTACGAAGACGAAGGTCCGCGACACCCGCAAGACCACCCCCGGCCTGCGCAGCCTGGAGAAGTACGCGGTCCGCTGCGGCGGCGGCGTCAACCACCGCATGTCCCTCTCGGACGCGGCCCTGGTCAAGGACAACCACGTGGTGGCCGCCGGCGGCGTCGCGGAAGCCTTCCAGGCGGTCCGGGACCGCTTCCCCGAGCTCCCCATCGAGGTCGAGGTCGACACCCTGCACCAGCTCCGCGAGGTCCTGGCCGCGGGCGCAGACCTGATCCTCCTGGACAACTTCACCCCCGGCGAATGCGAGGAGGCGGTCGCCCTGGTGGACGGCCGAGCCGCCCTCGAAGCCTCCGGCCGCCTCACCGTCGACAACGCCAAGACCTACGCCGCGACCGGCGTCGACTACCTGGCCGTAGGAGCCCTCACCCACTCCTCGCCCATCCTCGACATCGGCCTCGACCTGCGCCCGGCGGAGTAGGCGAACCATGCTGCTGACCATCGACGTAGGCAACACCCACACCGTCCTCGGCCTCTTCGACGGCGACGAGATCGTCGAACACTGGCGCATCTCCACCGACGCCCGCCGCACCGCCGACGAGCTGGCGGTCCTGCTGCAGGGCCTGATGGGCATGCACCCGCTGCTCGGCGACGAACTGGGCGACGGCATCGACGGCATCGCCATCTGCGCGACCGTCCCGTCCGTCCTGCACGAACTGCGCGAGGTGACCCGCCGCTACTACGGCGACGTCCCGGCCGTCCTCGTCGAACCGGGCGTCAAGACGGGCGTCCCGATCCTCACCGACAACCCCAAGGAGGTCGGCGCCGACCGCATCATCAACGCCGTGGCCGCCGTCGACCTCTACGGCGGCCCCGCCGTCGTCGTCGACTTCGGCACGGCGACGACGTTCGACGCGGTGTCCGCGCGCGGGGAATACGTCGGCGGGGTCATCGCGCCCGGCATCGAGATCTCGGTCGAGGCGCTCGGCGTCAAGGGCGCGCAGCTCCGCAAGATCGAGGTGGCCCGCCCGCGCAGCGTGATCGGCAAGAACACGGTCGAGGCGATGCAGGCGGGCATCGTGTACGGCTTCGCCGGCCAGGTCGACGGGGTGGTCGGCCGCATGGCCCGCGAGCTGGCCGACGACCCCGACGACGTCACGGTCATCGCGACCGGCGGACTGGCCCCCATGGTCCTCGGCGAGTCCTCGGTCATCGACGAACACGAGCCGTGGCTGACCTTGATCGGCCTCCGTCTGGTCTATGAGCGGAACGTGTCCCGGCTCTGAACGGCGCCCCGCCGCTGCCCGGCGGGTGGGCGCGCCCGAGTGGGTACGTACCCGCACTCGCGTACGGCGGGAAGGGGACGGGGCGGGGGGTGTCCGCCCGCAGCGGTTGGCGCGTCAACCCGTTCCACCCCCGTAAAAAACCGATTCCGCGCCGTTCCGAGGACGGACACCCCCCACCCCGGCCCCGACCCAAACCAAACCGAGGGCGCTACGCGCACCCCCACCAAACCCGCACAGGCCGCCGCAGGCACCCCACCCCCCACCCCCCACCCGAGTGGGACCGATACGCCACACCTCACACCCTGTGCCGAGTTTGTCTGATTAGCGCGTATCGTCGCCGCATGCCCACGCCATACGGATCCCGCGGCGGCCTGGCGTTCGGTGTGGAGGAGCTGCGTGTGCTCCGCCGCGCCCTCGCCCTCGCCCTGAACCCCAGCCCCGTCTCGGCCGAGGAAGCCCAGGACTGCCTCCGGCTGGCCGAGTCGCTCGACGAGGCGACGCGGGAGAGCGCCCGGCTGCGCACCTTCCTCCTGGCCGACCTCGCCCGGTACCGCGCCGCCCTCCCCGGCACCGCCACCGGCTACCTGGCCCTCCTGGACGAGGCCCTCGGCGCCGGCCACCGCCCGACCCGGGACGACCTCGCCGCGCTCGGCGCCCTCCGCGGCAACCCCACCGCCGCCGCCCTCCTCAGACGCTGCCAGGCCCCCACCCCCATCACGGCCACCCTCACCACCCCCGCCCTCACCCCCACCCCCGCCCCCTCCATCCCCGCCGCCCGCACCCGCCTGCTCGCAGTCCCGCACGGCGGCCCCGCCGAGAAACCCGGCACCCCCGCCCAGCCCCAGCGCCGGCCCCAACGCCAGCCGCAGCCCCAGCCCCGCCCCGCCTCGCCGCCGCCCACCCCCAAGCGCCCCGTCCCCACCCCGGGCGAGGTCTTCCCCCGCCGCAAGCCGGCCCCACCCCCGCCCGCCCCCGGACAGCACCTCGCGGCAGGCTGAGCCGACCCGGTGGCTACCCTGGGGTCATGGACTACGTCTCCGCGCTCGTGCCCCCGGTCGTCATGGCCGTGCTCTTCATCGCCGTGATCAGGGTGATCGTGAAGACCCAGGGCGGCGCCAACAAGGCCAAGGAGGACGCGGCCGTCGACGCCGCCCTCGCCCAGTCGGAGGCCGCCCGCCCGCCGTCCGCCCCGCACACCGAGGCCTGAGCCCTTCATCCCATTTGCCGGTAAACCGCACGTCCAGCACGCCCCGGGAAGAATCTCCCACTAGTGTGCTGAACGTGCCTCGCCCATTGGGAGAACTCGAAGACGCGGTCATGACCAGGGTGTGGAAGTGGAACCGCCCGGTGACCGTTCGAGAAGTCCTTGAAGATCTCCAGCAGGAACGGTCGATCGCCTACACCACGGTGATGACCGTTCTGGACAATCTTCATCAGAAGGGCTGGGTCCGCCGCGAGGCCGAAGGCCGGGCCTATCGATATGAGGCCGTCTCCACCCGCGCCGCCTACGCCGCCGCCCTGATGAACGACGCGTGGTCCCAGAGCGACAACCCGGCCGCCGCCCTCATCGCCTTCTTCGGCATGATGAGCGAGGAACAGCGGCAGGCCCTGAGAGACGCCATCCGCATCGCCCAGGGCCCTGAAACCCCGGAACCCCAGAACCCGCAGTCCCAGAACCCGGTCTCCGAACCGAACCCGGACTCCGAACGGAACCCCGACTCCGCCCCCGAACCCGATGAGCGATAGCGTCCGCTCATGTCAGCAGTGAGCCCCGAAGTCACCGCAAAAGCCATCACCGTACGCCGGGCCCGCACCAGCGATGTCTCCTCCGTCCGCCGGCTCCTCGACGCCTACGTACGCGGCCGCATCCTGCTCGACAAAGCGACGGTGACGCTTTACGAGGACATCCAGGAGTTCTGGGTCGCGGAGCGGGACGACAACGCCGAGGTGGTCGGCTGCGGCGCCCTGCACGTCATGTGGGAGGACCTCGCGGAAGTACGGACTCTCGCGGTGAAGCCCGGCCTCAAGGGCGCGGGCGTCGGTCATCAGTTGCTGGAGAAGTTGCTGGAGACCGCACGCTGGCTCGGCGTTCGCCGGGTTTTCTGTCTGACCTTCGAAGTGGACTTCTTCGGCAAGCACGGCTTCGTGGAGATCGGCGAGACGCCGGTCGACACCGATGTCTACGCGGAGCTGCTCCGTTCCTATGATGAGGGCGTCGCGGAGTTCCTCGGTCTCGAACGAGTGAAACCGAACACCTTGGGCAACAGCCGGATGCTTCTGCATCTGTGATCGTCGGCGCCGGTACTGCCGTCCGCACGACATCCGCCAGGTTTATTCTCCCTACGCCACCCCGCAAGGGTGCCCTTTGTCCGAAACGCGCATCTTCCGGCCCGCTGTGGAGCCACTGCTCTCCGCCGGGGGTTTGTGTTTTTCCGGCAAAAGCGGTTTGCTTTCCGACGTACTGCAGTACTGCATATAACAAGGGGCGGCGAGCCCTCAAGTTATCGATGAAAGGAAATCCGGTGGCACAGAAGGTTCAGGTCCTTCTTGTTGATGACCTCGACGGCGGCGAGGCGGACGAGACCGTGACGTTCGCGTTGGACGGCAAGACGTACGAGATCGATCTCACGACTGCCAATGCGGACAAGCTCCGTGGCCTTCTCGACCCGTACGTGAAGGGCGGCCGCCGCACCGGAGGCCGCTCTTCCGGCGGACGCGGCAAGGCCCGCGCCGCGGCCGGCGGCAGCCAGGACACCGCGGCGATCCGCGCCTGGGCGAAGGAGAACGGTTACGAGGTCAACGACCGCGGCCGCGTCCCGGCGACCATTCGCGAGGCGTACGAGAAGGCCAACGGCTGATCACCGGGACGGCCGTCCCCACCGCCGCCGGACGCCCGGCGACGACGCGGGCGGCGAACTCACCGGCACCTCTGCGAGCGCGGCCCGCCCGCGCCCCGCAGCCGGACGCGGTGGCAGTGCGTCGCCACCGTGTCGACCAGCCGTACCAGATCGGGTGCGAGACCGGGGGCGCCCCCACCGTCCCCCGGAGCCGACAGCGTCGGCAGCGAGGCCTCGACCTCGCCCCCCGGCACAGGGGGCCGCAGCCACACGGCGGCCCCCTGCCGACAACACCCCCCGGGCCCGCCCGCCGGAACCCCGACGAGGCCCCCCTCCACACCCGCCCCGCTCTCCTCACCGCCCCCACCCGCCCCGCGAGCCGACGACGCCACCTCCGGGGATGTCACCTCCGGGGACGCCACCTGCGGGGACGCCACCTCCGGGGACGCCACCTCCGGGAGACCACCCTCCCCGCACCGGCCGAGGCACCCGCCCCGCGGCAAATCCCCCGCCGGCCCCCTCGGCTCCCTCGGCCCCCTCATCCCCCACGGCACGGGAGCCTCCACAAGCTCCCCCGCCCCCCGCGCCGACAGATCCAGCGGCAGCGTCCCCCACTCCAGCCACTCCAGCAGCCCGGGCAGTTCCTCCGCGCTGCCCGCGGCCACCAGCAGCAGCATCCGGTCGCCCCGCAGCGCCACCGGAGCGTGCCCGCCGAGCCGCCACAGGGCCGCCCGTCCGGCCTCGGCCGGAACGTCCAGGACGTCGAAGCGGACGCCGGTGCGCAGCCGCACCGGAGTGCCCGGTGCCGTCTCCCAGCCCAGCCCGCTCTCGTACCACCGCCGGACCCGTCGCTCCCAGGTCCCCTCGGCACCGGCATCGACCATGCCGGAGCAACCGCCCCGAGGGCCCGCGAGTCACGATGGGTATGCGGGTGAATGCGAGGAGTACTCACGGCGGGGGCGTGAAGGGGCACGGCGAGGCACAAGGTTGTTCGCCCGTAGCGGAGGGAAACGGTGTGCGCGGCATGGACTGTCAGTCGGGGCGGGTAAGACATCCCTAGTGAGAGGGGGCGACACGCAGAAAAGGCCGGCTCGCGTTCGCCATCGGCGTACTGGCGACTGGGGTAAGTGCCTGGCCTGCGGGAACATCGTCTCGCACCATCGGGTTGGAGCAGATGTCGGCGTTGCGGGTCAGGAGGCCATCGACGGTGTCGGCAGTTGGAATGAGCGGTCCCCGCTTGCGGGACTAAGCTGCGGAAGGACAGGGAGGGGAAGTTCCCCTTACTGCCTGACCGCTCTGAGGAGCGATTAACGATGTTCGAGAGGTTCACCGACCGCGCGCGGCGGGTTGTCGTCCTGGCTCAGGAAGAGGCCCGGATGCTCAACCACAACTACATCGGCACCGAGCACATCCTCCTGGGCCTGATCCACGAGGGTGAGGGTGTCGCCGCCAAGGCCCTTGAGAGCCTCGGGATTTCGCTCGAGGCGGTCCGCCAGCAGGTGGAGGAGATCATCGGCCAGGGCCAGCAGGCCCCGTCCGGGCACATCCCCTTCACCCCCCGTGCCAAGAAGGTCCTGGAGCTGTCGCTCCGCGAGGCCCTTCAGCTGGGCCACAACTACATCGGCACGGAGCACATCCTGCTCGGCCTGATCCGCGAGGGCGAGGGCGTCGCCGCCCAGGTCCTGGTCAAGCTGGGCGCAGACCTCAACCGGGTGCGGCAGCAGGTGATCCAGCTGCTCTCCGGTTACCAGGGCAAGGAGACCGCCACCGCCGGCGGCCCTGCCGAGGGCACCCCCTCGACGTCCCTGGTCCTCGACCAGTTCGGCCGGAACCTCACCCAGGCCGCTCGTGAGTCCAAGCTCGACCCGGTCATCGGGCGCGAGAAGGAGATCGAGCGGGTCATGCAGGTGCTGTCCCGCCGTACCAAGAACAACCCGGTGCTGATCGGCGAGCCCGGCGTCGGCAAGACCGCCGTCGTCGAGGGCCTCGCGCAGGCCATCGTCAAGGGCGAGGTGCCCGAGACCCTCAAGGACAAGCACCTCTACACCCTGGACCTCGGCGCGCTGGTGGCCGGTTCCCGCTACCGCGGTGACTTCGAGGAGCGCCTCAAGAAGGTGCTCAAGGAGATCCGCACCCGCGGCGACATCATCCTGTTCATCGACGAGCTGCACACGCTGGTCGGTGCGGGTGCCGCCGAGGGCGCCATCGACGCCGCTTCGATCCTGAAGCCGATGCTGGCCCGCGGTGAGCTCCAGACCATCGGCGCCACCACGCTGGACGAGTACCGCAAGCACCTGGAGAAGGACGCGGCCCTGGAGCGCCGCTTCCAGCCCATCCAGGTCGCCGAGCCCTCGCTCCCGCACACCATCGAGATCCTCAAGGGCCTGCGGGACCGCTACGAGGCCCACCACCGCGTCTCGATCACGGACGAGGCCCTGGTCCAGGCGGCCACCCTGGCCGACCGCTACATCTCGGACCGGTTCCTCCCCGACAAGGCGATCGACCTGATCGACGAGGCCGGCTCCCGGATGCGCATCCGCCGGATGACCGCGCCGCCGGACCTCCGCGAGTTCGACGAGAAGATCGCCGGCGTCCGCCGTGACAAGGAGTCCGCGATCGACTCGCAGGACTTCGAGAAGGCCGCCTCCCTCCGTGACAAGGAGAAGCAGCTCCTCGCCGCGAAGGCCAAGCGGGAGAAGGAGTGGAAGGCCGGCGACATGGACGTCGTCGCCGAGGTCGACGGCGAGCTGATCGCCGAGGTCCTCGCGACCGCGACCGGCATTCCGGTCTTCAAGCTCACCGAGGAAGAGTCCT
This sequence comes from Streptomyces sp. NPDC023723, assembly GCF_040639815.1. Lineage (NCBI taxonomy): Bacteria > Bacillati > Actinomycetota > Actinomycetes > Kitasatosporales > Streptomycetaceae > Streptomyces > Streptomyces sp. NPDC023723. Next base: position 26,263 of record NZ_JBFAAP010000038.1, on the reverse strand, counting down.
CGCGGCTGCTCCGCATGGAGGACGAGCTGCACAAGCGGGTCATCGGCCAGAAGGACGCCGTCAAGGCGCTCTCCAAGGCGATCCGCCGTACCCGGGCCGGTCTGAAGGACCCGAAGCGCCCCGGTGGCTCGTTCATCTTCGCCGGCCCGTCCGGTGTCGGTAAGACCGAGCTGTCCAAGGCGCTCGCCGAGTTCCTCTTCGGCGACGAGGACGCGCTGATCTCCCTCGACATGTCGGAGTTCAGCGAGAAGCACACGGTCTCGCGGCTCTTCGGCTCGCCCCCCGGTTACGTCGGCTACGAAGAGGGCGGCCAGCTCACCGAGAAGGTGCGCCGCAAGCCGTTCTCCGTCGTCCTCTTCGACGAGGTGGAGAAGGCCCACCCGGACATCTTCAACTCGCTGCTCCAGATCCTGGAGGACGGTCGGCTGACCGACTCCCAGGGCCGGGTCGTGGACTTCAAGAACACGGTCATCATCATGACGACCAACCTCGGCACCCGGGACATCTCCAAGGGCTTCAACCTCGGCTTCGCCGCCGCGGGTGACACGAAGACCAACTACGAGCGCATGAAGAACAAGGTCTCGGACGAGCTGAAGCAGCACTTCCGGCCCGAGTTCCTCAACCGCGTCGACGACGTGGTCGTCTTCCCGCAGCTGACCCAGGCCGACATCCTCGCGATCGTCGACCTGATGATCGGCAAGGTGGACGAGCGCCTCAAGGACCGGGACATGGGCCTGGAGCTCTCCCAGTCCGCCAAGGAGCTGCTGTCCAAGAAGGGCTACGACCCGGTGCTGGGCGCGCGTCCGCTGCGCCGCACGATCCAGCGCGAGGTCGAGGACACGCTGTCGGAGAAGATCCTCTTCGGCGAGCTGCGCCCCGGTCACATCGTGGTCGTGGACACCGAGGGCGAGGGGGAGACCCAGACCTTCACCTTCCGCGGCGAGGAGAAGTCGGCCCTGCCCGACGCCCCGCCGATCGAGCAGGCGGCCGGCGGCGCCGGCCCGAACCTGAGCAAGGAGGCGTAGCCCTTCGGGGATGCGCTGACTGAGGGGCTGCCCCCGGGACTTCGGTCCCGGGGGCAGCCCCTCAGTGTTTGTCGGTGTCCGCACCCGGCCGGCGGTCAGGACACAGCCGGAACGGGAGTCTGACGCCGCCCGATGGCCGAACGGCTGGCACAGGGCGGCCCAGGGCCATGCGTGAGGTTCTCAAGGGTCGCGCCGCGTCGGAGGGCCCGTCGGCAGCCCGTCGGCAGCCGGGCGTCGGGCGGGCGTCGGGCGGGCGTCGGGCGGGCGCTGGAAGACGTCCGCGGTCAGACCGCGGGCGCCACGACCAGTAGCGGTTCGCCCGCCGGCCGCCGCCAGGTTCGGGAGCGACCGTCGTTCCCGGAACCACCACAGGGAGGCCCCATGCGGCCGCATGGGGCGCACGCCCTGCCCTCCGCCCGGTGTGGCCTGCCGGATCGGGCGTAGCCCGGGTCACATTCGGCCGGTCCTCGATCATGCTCCCCGGTGACATGCCGCACAGGCGATCCAGGCGGTACTACGGGGAATAGTGGCAGGGGCGATAAGTAAGAAATCGGGCATATCGTCACCCTGGAGGGCCCTGTCCCCGACTCCCTGACCTGCTTTGTCCTGAATGAGAAGGACGTCAAGAGGTGAGTGGTTTCGGGGTCAATTACTAGATGCGGTCGTAGGTCACACCTTTGTGCCGGTACGGGCGGGTGGGTTACCAAGGTGGAGCCCGCCCGGTGAGCGACCGTTCGTCGGATGGGCGTTTCCCTGATCCCGTCCCCATGAGGTTCGAATGTCTTCGCGTGTCACGTCCCGCTCTTCCCGTACGACCCTTCGCACCCGCGCCGCAGTCCTGGCCGCCGGCCTGGGAGCCTCGGTCGCGCTGGGAGCCGGGGTCGCGGCAGCCGCCGACACCACGGCGGCCTCCAGCACCGCCGGCGCCGTCCAGGCGCAGGCCGAGGCTCAGGCCAAGGCCGCCACCGCCAAGACCGAGGCCAAGCAGGCCGCCGCCAAGAAGGCCGCCTCCTGGGTCGACCCGGTGAAGAAGTACACCCTCAGCGCCACCTTCAACCAGGCCGGCGGCATGTGGTCGCACAAGCACAGCGGCCAGGACTTCGCCGTCCCCACCGGCACCGAGGTGATGGCCGCGCACGGCGGCACCGTCGTCAAGGCCGGCGGCAACGGCGCCGGTGACGGCCCCGCCTACGGCAACGCCATCGTCATCAAGCACGGCAACGGCACGTACTCCCAGTACGCCCACCTGTCGCGGATCGACGTGAAGGTCGGCCAGGTCGTCACGACCGGCCAGCACATAGCCCTGTCCGGCTCCACCGGCAACTCCAGCGGCCCGCACCTGCACTTCGAGATCCGTACCACCGCGAACTACGGTTCGGCGGTCGACCCGGTCGCGTTCCTGCGTTCCAAGGGTGTGACCGTCTGACCGGCGGTACGTCCCGACAAGAGGCTCAGCGGCCCTGATGGGCCTGGGTGATCAGATCGATGGCGACCTCGAGCGCGGCCTTGCGCTTGGCCTCGGGGTCGCCTTCGAGGTCCTGGAGGACGATCATCCCGGCGTGCAGCGTGAACATCGCGCTGACGCAGCGCACCTGGTCGGTCAGCTCCGCCTCCGGGTCGACCAGGATGTCCTTCAGACTCAGCGTGCGGCTCTTGAGCATCTCGCCGATGCGCAGCTCCCGTACCGTCGCCTGGTTCTCCTGCATGAAGCGGAACAGCGGGGCGGCGCCCGCCAGGGCCGCGCTGTAGCGGCGCACTATCTCCTGCTTCGTCTCCAGCGAGCGGGGCTGCTCCAGGCCCCACTGGATCAGCTGCTCCATGGGCTGGGTGAGGTCCGCGAAGATGCTGACCAGGATCTCTTCCTTGGTCTTGAAGTGGTAGTACAGGGCCGCCTTGGTGACCTCCAGGCGCTCGGCGATCTCGCGCAGGGAGGTCTTCTCGTAGCCCTGCTCGGCGAAGAGTTCGAGCGCCACGTCCTGGATGCGCTGGCGGGTGTCCCCGCGGCGTCGTTGCTGCTTGGTGCCGTCCATCGTGTCGCCCATCTTCCTATGTCACCTCCGTTCCGCGCACGTTCCGAGAAACTTACTTGACGCCCGGCTAGTTGCGCGGCTACCTTCAAGTGTAGTCACTAGCCGGGCGGCAAGTAAGTCCCCCGGGAGAGACCCCGGGTGCTGGGGGAGTGGGAGTTATGGCGGAGACAGCGACAGCCGGGGCGACCGGCGAGAAGCAACCGAAGAGCGTGCGGGTCGTCCTGCTGGCGCTCATGATCGCGATGATGCTCGCGATGCTGGACAACATGATCATCGGCACCGCGATGCCGACCATCGTCGGCGAGCTCGGCGGGCTGGAACACCTGGCGTGGGTGGTGACGGCGTACACGCTGGCCACCGCGGCCGCCACCCCCCTGTGGGGCAAGCTCGGCGACCTGTACGGCCGCAAGGGCACGTTCATGACGTCGATCGTGCTCTTCCTGATCGGCTCGGCGCTCAGCGGCATGGCCCAGGACATGGGCCAGCTCATCGCCTTCCGCGCGGTGCAGGGCCTGGGCGCCGGCGGTCTGATGGTCGGCGTCATGGCGATCATCGGCGACCTGATACCGCCCCGCGAGCGCGGCAAGTACCAGGGCATGATGGCCGGCGTCATGGCGCTGGCGATGATCGGCGGACCGCTGGTCGGCGGCACCATCACCGACAACTGGGGCTGGCGCTGGTCCTTCTACATCAACCTGCCGCTCGGCGTGATCGCGCTGGTCGCCATCAGCCTCGTACTGCACCTGCCGAAGAAGCGGGCCCAGGCGCGCATCGACTATCTCGGCGCCGCGCTGCTGACCATCGGCATCACCGCGATCGTCCTGGTCACCACCTGGGGCGGCACGGAGTACGCCTGGACCTCCGCGCGGATCATGGAGCTGATCGGCATCGGGGTCGCGGCCCTGGTCGGGTTCGTGTTCTGGCAGACCAAGGCCGCCGAGCCGATCATGCCGCTGCACATCTTCCGCAGCCGCAACTTCACGCTGATGTCCCTCATCGGCTTCATCGTCGGGTTCGTGATGTTCGGCGCGACGCTCTTCCTGCCGCTCTACCAGCAGTCGGTGCAGGGCGCGTCCGCGACCAACTCCGGGCTGCTGCTCCTGCCGATGCTCGGCGCGATGCTGGTCACCTCGATGGTGGCGGGGCGGGTGACCACCAACACCGGCCGGTACAAGATCTTCCCGATCGCCGGCGGGGCGCTGATGACGGTCGGACTGTTCCTGCTGTCGCTGATGGACACCGACACCTCGCGGTTCACCTCCGGGGTGTACATGGCCGTCGTCGGTCTCGGCATGGGCTGTCTGATGCAGATCACCATGCTGGTGGCGCAGAACAGCGTGGAGATGAAGGACATGGGCGTGGCCTCCTCGTCCACCACCCTGTTCCGCACCCTGGGTTCCTCCTTCGGCGTCGCGATCATGGGCGCCCTGTTCAACCACCGCGTCCAGGACGTCATGGCCGAGCGCGCCGGTGACCTCGGCTCGAAGGTGACCGAGCAGTCCGCCCAGCTCGACGCGGCGAGCCTTGCCAAGCTGCCGGAGCTGGCCCGGGAGGCGTACCAGCACGCGGTGTCCGCGGGCACCCACGGGGCGTTCCTGCTCGGCGCCGGGGTGGCGGTGCTCGCGCTGATCGCGGCCGTGTTCGTCAAGGAGGTCCCGCTCAAGGGGACGGGCCCGAAGACGGACCAGGAGCCGGGCGACGGCCCGGCCGAGGGCGCGGCGCTGAAGACACCGGCGGTCGAGGCGGTCTGATTCAGCCCCCCATTGACCCGTAGGTGAAGCCCCCGGAACCGCGGTCCGCGGTCGCGGGGGCTTCGCCCACACCTCAGCGGTCCGGCTGATCCGGCAGGTTCGGCTGATCCGGCAGGTCCGCCCGAGCCGTTCGGGGAGCCGTTCGGTCTGCCTGAGCCGTTCGGTCCGTCCGAGTCGTCCGGTCCGGGAGCATCGGGTAGCTGCCGGTGTTCGTCGGCGCGTGTTCCGGCAGCCACAGGACGGCGACGGCTCCCTCGGCGGGCGCGTCGTCGAGGGCCCCGGGGGGCCGTACGTTGCGGAAGGTCAGCCGTGCGCCCAGTACCCGGGCCTGTCCCGCCGCGATGGTCAGCCCCAGCCCGTGCCCCCGGCCGGCCCGGTCCGCGCTGCCGGTGCGGAAACGGCTCGGGCCCTCGGCGAGCAGCCCCTGGGGAAAGCCCGGCCCGTGATCGCGCACCCGCACCACCCGGCCCTCGACGCTGACCTCGATGGGCGGCCGGCCGTGCCGGGCGGCGTTGGCGAGCAGGTTGAACAGCACCCGCTCCAGCCGGCGCGGATCGGTGGTGACCGCCGACTCGTGCAGCACCCGCACCCGTACGTCCCCGCCCTTGGCCGCCACCCGCCGGGCCACGAACTCGCCCAGCACGATGTCCTGCAACTCGGCCCGCTCCGAGGCACTGTCCAGCCGGGCCACCTCCAGCACGTCCTCGACCAGGGTGCGCATCGCCTTGGCCCGGTCCAGCACCAGCTCGGTCGGCCGACCCGGCGGCAGCAGCTCGGCGGCGGTCAGCAGTCCCGTCACCGGGGTGCGCAGCTCGTGCGCGATGTCGGCGGTGACCCGGCGCTCCGCCTCCAGCCGCTGCTGCAACGTCTCCGTCATCGCGTCCACCGCCCGCGCGAGGTCGTCGGTCTCGTCCCGCACCACCCCGCCGATGGCGTCCCGCACCCGTACGTCGGTCTCGCCGGCGGCGACCTGGTTCGCGGCGGCGGCGGCCTTGCGCAGCCGGCGCGAGAGCTGACCGCCGATGAGCACGCCGAGCGCGCTGCCGCCCAGTACGACCGCGATCGAGCCGATGACCAGGGCCTGATCGAGGTCTTCGAGGATGTCGGAGCTGCGGTCGGTGAACCCGGTGTGCAGCGACATCACGTGCCCGTCCTTGAGCGGTACGGCGGCCCAGATGTCGGCGGCGCCGCCCGCCCGGTCGGAGACGAAGGTCGCCCGGCGCCCCTGCTCGGCCTTCTCGCGCAGCTCGGCGGGCAGCCCCCGGTCGTCGATCTGGGCGTTGGGGAAGTTGAGCCGCCCCGACAGCTCGTAGTTGCGCTGGGCGACCAGGATGCGTTCGTCGGCCAGGTCCCGCGCGTTGTCCAGCATCGACACCCGGGCGGCGTTGTGCACGACCAGACTGAGCACGACCGCGACCAGCGCACCGACCAGCGCGATGGCCGCGCTCAGCTTCCACCGCAGCCCGGTACGGATGGCGGCCCGCCGCAGCAGGACGGTGCGCAGTGGGGTGCGGGGCGTCCCGCCGCCCCCCGGCCCCGTACGCACCTTCGCGTGCACGTCACTCCCACGCCCGCCCGTGTGCACGTCGTCCCCGCGCCCGCCCGCGTGCACGCCACTTCCACGCCCGCCCGCGTGCGCGTCATTCCCACCCGCATCCGTGCGCCGACGCGGTGTCGCGGCCCGCAGGCGTCGGAGGAACCGCCGCATACGCCCTCAGCCCCTCAGGCCTTCAGTTTGTAGCCGAAGCCGCGGACCGTCTCGATCCGGTCCTGGCCGATCTTCGTCCGCAGCCGCTGCACATGGACGTCGACGACCCGGGTGTCCCCGCCCCAGCCGTAGTCCCACACCCGTTCCAGCAGCCGGTCGCGGGAGAGCACCGTGCCCGGCGCGGTGGAGAACTCGAGCAGCAGCCGCATCTCGGTCGGCGTGAGCGCCACCGGCTCACCGGCCCGGCGCACCTCCATGCCCTCGGTGTCGACCTCCAGCGCCCCGAAGGTCAGCACCCCGCCGGAAGCGGCGCCCCGGTCGTCGTGCCGGTCGCCGCCCGCGTGGCCGAAGCGGCGCAGCACCGCGCGGATCCGGGCGACCAGCACCGCCGCGTCGAACGGCTTGGTCACGTAGTCGTCGGCGCCCGCCTCCAGGCCCAGCACCACGTCGATGGCGTCGGCCCGCGCCGACAGCATGATCACCGGCACCGTCGACTCGTCCCGGATGCGGCGGCACAGGCTGACGCCGTCGAGGCCCGGGACCATGACGTCGAGCAGCGCGATGTCGGGCCGTCTGGCCCGGAACGCCTCCAGGCCCGACAGCCCGTCGGGCATCGCGGTGACCGCGAAGCCGTCCCGCTCCAGGGTGAGCTGGGTGGCCTCGCGGATGACGTCGTCGTCCTCGACGAAGAGGACATGGGTCTGCTCGGTCATCAAGTGCTTTCCGTCGGGTCAGCTGTCCGGCACCGGCGACGCACCGGTCCCGGCGGCGCTGCTGTAGTCGTTGTGCGTGCGGTACTTCTCCACGAACCGGCCGGCCGACCAGCGGTACGTGATCACGCTCTCGCCGGACGGGTTCGACACCGGGTCGTCCTTCTCGTACTCCTGCTTGCTCACCACCAGGTCGCCGCGGTCGATCTCCGCGTAGACCGGCGGCGCCTCCGCCTTGAACACGTGCTGGTACCCGCCGTTCTGCTCCCGGTACACATAGCTGCCCACGCCCACCGCGTCGCCGCAGGTCAGGACGTTGACGACGATGTCCTCGGCGGAGCTGCCGGTCAGGTCCCCGTAGCTGACGTCGACGGGGTACTCGTCGGCGACGCACGGCTTCAGCTCCCGCTTGACCTCCGCCGAGACCTGCGGGTCGTCCTTGACCAGGCGGACCGCGTCCACCCGGCCGGCCGCCTTGGCCGGGGAGGCCGACGGCGAGGCGGCCGCCGGGCCGGTCACCGACTCGACGCGGGCGGGTCCCTCGTCCCGGGCACCGGTGCCGTCCGCCGCGCAGCCGCTGAGCAGCACGGCGACGGCGACGGTCCCGGCCACCGCCGGACCCGCCGCCCTGGCACTCACCCGGTCCGGTCCGGACCGTGGGCCGCCGCTCAGGCCGCGCACCGCTCCCGCTCCTCGTACTCCAGCGCGCGTGCGTCCGACTCGCGCGCGACCAGCTCCTCGCGGAGCCGGGCGAGCGCCCGGTGCAGCGTGCTCTTGACCGTGCCCGCCGACATGCCGAGCGCGGCGGCGGTCTCCTCCGTGGACATCTGCTCCCAGTGTCGCAGGACGACCACACTGCGCTGCTTGGGGGCGAGCACCTTCAGTACGTCCATCAGCAGGGCCCGGTCGGCGTGCTGCTCGGCGGCGTCGTCCACGCAGGGCTCCGGGAGCTGCTCGGTCGGCACCTCCTCCAGCTTGCGCGCCCGCCACCACTCGGTCCGCGTGTTGATCATGACCCGGCGCAGATAGGCGTCCGCGAGCCGCTTGTCCTCGATGGTCTCCCAGCGGCCGTACGTCCGGGCCAGCGCCGTCTGGAGCAGGTCCTGGGCGTCGACCGGGTCCGGGACCAGCCGGCGGGCACTGCGCAACAGCGCGTCCTGCCGGGTACGGACGTACTCCTCGAAGCCCAGCACCTCGCCCTGCGTCTGCGCCTGCGCCATGGTGAACCGCCTCCCGTTCCCCGTTGTGTTCCGTGCTGCCGCTGTGCCTGAAGGGCACAGAAACGAAGCTAGGGAAGCGTTGTCACGACGCTGTGCGAGGAAGGCCGCGACTGGCACTCGGCTGTCCGTCGGTTGTGTAACGGAAGTAAGGCCGAGATAAAGGAGGGGGCTGATCGGTCCTGTTGCGGGAGGTTTGTCGCCGAGGCCGCCGAGGCCGCTGCGGTCGCGGCGGTGGGGGCGGCGGCTCAGCTCAGTGGCAGCCGGTACCGGCCGCCGGCCAGCGGTTCCACCAGGCCGTCGGCGACCAGGCCGTCCAGCGCGCGGGCCCGCTGCACCGGCTCGTGCCACACCCGGTCGAGCGCTGCCTGCGGCACCGGACCGTGCGCCTCCCGCAGGACGGCCAGCAGCCGGCCCCGTACCTGGCGGTCGGTGCCCGCGTACGTCTGGCCGCGGCGCGGCGGACCGTCGTGCGCGGGCTTGCCCGCCAGTTGCCAGGCGCACTGCGCGGCGATCGGGCAGCGGTGGCAGGACTCGTTCTTCGCGGTGCACACCAGCGCGCCCAGCTCCATCGAGGCGGCGGCCCAGCGCGCGGCGGTCGGCTCGTCGTCCGGCAGCAGCTCACGGGCGAGCCGGCGCTCGGCGGCGGTGGTGGCGTTCGGCGGGTACTGCACACCCGTGACGGCGCGGGCGAAGACCCGGCGGACGTTGGTGTCCAGCACGGCGTGCCGGCGACCGTAGGCGAACGAGGCGACGGCGGCGGCCGTGTACTCGCCGATGCCGGGCAGTGCGAGCAGCGCCGCGTGATCGGACGGTACGTCGCCGCCGTGCCGTTCCGTTATGGCGGCGGCGGCGCCGTGCAGCCGCAGGGCGCGGCGCGGGTAGCCGAGCCGGCCCCAGGCGCGGACCGCCTCCCCGGGGGCCTCGGCGGCGAGGTCGGCGGGCCGGGGCCAGCGGGCCAGCCACTGTTCGTAGACCGGCAGGACCCGGCTGACCGGCGTCTGCTGGAGCATGAACTCGCTGACCATGACGCCCCAGGCACCGGCTTCCGGGCGCCGCCACGGAAGGTCGCGGGCGTGTTCGTCGAACCAGTCGATGACGGGGGAGTGCAGCGGCGATTCGGCCGGGCCGGGCTCGGGGGCGGGATCGGCGGGACCGGTGTGCGGGGGCTTCGTGGGCGCAGTCATGACTTACCGATCCTGCCACGGGGGGACGCCCTCGCGGGCGCAGCGCCACCCGACGACGTGGGTCAAGCAATGGCCAGAGCTGCAAGCACCGCGACCGCGAACGTCCGCGAACGTCCGCGAACCAGTCGTCACAGCGAGTGACCACACCGTAGTCCCCAGTGACTGACACACTGTCAGTAACCGGTTCCGGAATGATGATCCGCAAAAGTTGATGACCCGAACGGCGGGTGGCGCAAGGTAACGCACCGATCTCTCGTACAGTTTCCGCCGTGGGATCTCTGCGCAATCCGGTCGGGCCGCTTCCCTCCTCCATCTACTGGCGTCGGAGGGCCGTACTGCTGTCCGTCGTCGCCCTGTTGGCGCTCGTGGTCACGTGGATCGTGACGATGGGCGGCGGAGGCGGCGGGGGCGGTCACGACGACGGTGCCGACGGCAAGAATCCCGCTCCCTCGATCACGCCGGGCCCCTCGGGTTCCGGACCCGCGATCAGCCAGGCGCCGGGCGGGCGGGACGAGTCGGGGGACGAGGAGTCCGGCGGCACCGGCTCCGGCTCCGGCGACGAGGACGGCTCGGGCGACGGGTCCGGCACCGGATCGGGTTCCGGTGCGGGGGAGTCCGGCGGTGACTCCGGTGCCGCGGGCGGCGATTCCGGCTCGGGAAGCGGCTCGGGCGGCGGTACGGCCGCCGGTGTCGGCTCGGGCGACGCCCTGCCGGCCGGCACCTCGCTGCCCGACTGCACGGCCGGTGCGGTCCAGTTGAGCCTGCGCAGCGTCCGCAACACCTACGAGCCCGGCCAGACCCCCGCCTTCGAACTCACCGCGCGCAACACCTCGGGCAGCGACTGCAAGGTCGACCTCGGGCCGGAGAACGCGGTGGTGACGATCACTCAGGCCGACGGCGACGACGCGTTCTGGTCCTCCGACGACTGCGTGAAGGGCGCCAAGAGCCTCCAGTACCGGGTGCCCGCCGGCAGTGGCATCACCTACACCGTGAAGTGGGACCGCAAGCCCAGCGCCCCCGAGTGCGCCACCCCCAAGGCCGGTTCGGCCAAGGCCGGCACCTACTTGGTGGAGGCGAAGGCCCCGGGCTTCACCAAGGCGCAGAGCTCTTTCGTACTGGAACCCAGCTGAACCGTGCCCCGCAAGGGGCGCGGGGAACGGCGCGAGCAACCACAACGCACACCCAGAAACCACACCCGGCACCAAACCGCCGAAGGCTACACGTACCGCTCCAGAATAGAACTCTCCGCCAACCGCGAAAGCCCTTCCCGCACACTACGGGCCCGAGCCTCCCCGACCCCGTCCACGGTCTGAAGGTCGTCCACACTCGCCGCGAGCAGCTTCTGCAACCCCCCGAAGTGCTCCACCAGCCGGTCGATGATCGCCCCCGGCAGCCGCGGCACCTTGGCCAGCAGCCGGAAGCCGCGCGGCGACACCGCCGAGTCCAGCGTCTCCGGCGAGCCCGGATACCCCAACGCCCGCGCCACCGTGGACAGTTCGAGCAGCTCCGCATGGCTGAGCTTGTCCAGCTCGGCCAGCGCCTCGTCCACCGTGCGGGACCGCTTCGCGGTCGGCTCGGGCACGTAGTCCCGTACCACCAGCTCCCGTTCCGGCTCCACGCCCGCGATCAGCTCGTCGAGCTGGAGGGCGAGCAGCCGCCCGTCCGTGCCCAGCTCCACCACGTACTCGGCGATCTCGGTGGCGATCCGGCGGACCATCTCCAGGCGCTGCGCGACCGCGGAGACGTCCCGGACGGTGACCAGGTCCTCGATCTCCAGCGCGGACAGCGTGCCCGCCACCTCGTCGAGCCGCAGCTTGTACCGCTCCAGCGTGGCCAGCGCCTGGTTGGCGCGGGACAGGATCGCCGCCGAGTCCTCCAGGACCCGGCGCTGCCCGTCGACGTAGAGCGCGATCAGCCGCATGGACTGGGAGACGGAGACGACGGGGAAGCCGACCTGCTTGCTGACCCGGTCCGCCGTACGGTGCCGGGTGCCCGTCTCCTCCGTGGGGATCGTCGGGTCCGGGAGCAGCTGGACGCCGGCCCGCAGGATCGTCGACAGGTCGGAGGAGAGCACGATGCCGCCGTCGAGCTTGCACAGCTCGCGCAGCCGGGTCGCGGTGAACTCCACGTCCAGCACGAAGCCGCCGGTGCACATCAGCTCGACGGTCTTGTCGGAGCCGAGCACGATCAGTCCGCCGGTGTTGCCGCGGAGCACCCGCTCCAGGCCGTCACGGAGCGCCGTACCCGGCGCCACGGCCCGCAGTGAGGCGCGCATCAGGCCATCGGAACCGGTGCTCCCACCGGATTTCCCGGGAGCCGCCGCCCGGTCGTTGGCTGCCACTGCACTCCTCCGGTCGCTGGTTCTGGGACGCCCCCGTTTCGCGCACTCGGTTCGTACGGACGGGCGAGACCAGGGCAAAGTCTACCGGCGGTCCTCCGTCTCCCGTGGGGCCTCTCGGCGACGGGACCGCGGAAGCACCCGCAGCGCGTCCCCTATGTCCGCCACTTCCAGAACCTTCATACCGGTCGGCACCTTCCCCGGATCGCCCGGTACCAGCGCGTGCGTGAAGCCCAGGCGGTGCGCCTCGGAGAGTCTGCGCTGCACGCCCGTGACCCGTCTCACCTCGCCGGCCAGACCCACCTCGCCGATCGCCACCAGGTTCTTCGGCAGCGGGGTGTCGCTGGCCGCGCTGGCCAGGGCGAGCGCGATGGCCAGGTCGGCGGCGGGCTCGGAGAGCTTCACGCCGCCGACCGTCGCGGAGTAGATGTCCCGTTTGCCGAGCGCGCTGATCCGGCCGCGCTGCTCCAGGACGGCCAGCATCATCGACACCCGGGACGTCTCCAGACCGGACGTGGTGCGCCGGGGGGAGGGGATCTGGGAGTCGACGGTGAGCGCCTGCACTTCGGCCACCAGCGGACGGCGGCCCTCCAGGGTGACGGTCAGACAGGTGCCGGGCACCGGCTCGGCCCGCCGGGTCAGGAACAGTCCGCTGGGGTCGGCCAGGCCCACGATGCCCTCGTCGGACAGCTCGAAGCAGCCGACCTCGTCGGTGGCGCCGTAGCGGTTCTTGACGCCGCGGACCAGGCGGAGCCGGGCGTGCCGGTCGCCCTCGAAGCTCAGCACGACGTCCACCAGGTGCTCGAGCAGGCGGGGTCCGGCGATCGCGCCGTCCTTGGTGACATGGCCGACCAGCAGCGTGGACATGCCGCGTTCCTTGGAGGCGCGGATCAGCGCCCCCGCCACCTCCCGCACCTGCGCCATGCCACCGGGCGCGCCGTCGATCTCCGGGGAGGCCACCGTCTGCACCGAGTCCAGGATCAGCAGCGACGGCTTGACCGCGTCGAGGTGGCCGAGGACGGCGGCGAGGTCGGTCTCCGCGGCCAGGTAGAGGTGGTCGTCGAGGGCGCCGATCCGGTCGGCGCGCAGCCGGACCTGGCTGGCCGACTCCTCGCCCGTGACGTACAGCGTCCGGTGCTCGTCGTCGGCCGCCTTGGCCGCCACGTCGAGCAGCAGCGTGGACTTGCCGACGCCGGGCTCGCCGGCCAGCAGCACCACCGCGCCCGGCACCAGCCCGCCGCCGAGCACCCGGTCCAGCTCGGGCACGCCGGTGGAGCGGGCGGTGGCCTGGCGGCCGTCGACCTGGCCGATGGGCAGCGCGGAGGTGGTGACCCGGCCCGGCGCCGTGGTGCGGACCGCGGGCGTGCCGTACTCCTCGATCGTCCCCCACGCCTGGCACTCGGGGCAGCGACCGAGCCACTTGGCCGTCTGCCAGCCGCACTCCGTGCAGCGGTAGGACGGACGGTCCTTGGTGGTCTTCGTACGGGCAGCCATGCACGAAACCGTAGCCGCACCCACTGACAGCCCCGCCGACGGTCCACCGCCGGGCGCGCGTCGGCCCGGCGTCGGCCCGGCGTCGGCGGGCGCGCATCGGCCATCTGCCGTAAAGCGCCAGGGCGGAACAAAGGGTTCCTGTCCCCTATTGAGGGATCGTTTCACCCGTACGGGTTAAAAGTGGCGAACGCGCCACTCCGCGCCACCCATAGCCCCCTACGGTCACCGGATGAGCAGCAGCAGTCCGCAGACCACGACCCGCACGACCGGCGCACACCGGGCGCACCGGGAAGCGCGTGACCGCTCCGCGGCGCGCACGGTGGCCCAGCGACCGCCCACGCCCTACGAGCCGTATCTGGACGGCCTGTTCACCTACTGCCTCTCCGTGCTGTGCGACCACGACGCCGCGACCGCCGCCCTGGGCGACGCCCTCGCGGTCGCCGAGCGCCGCCACCACCGGCGCCCCGAGGCCGCCGGCGACCGCCGGGCCTGGCTGTACGCGCTGGCCCGCTGGGCCTGTCTGCGCAAGCTGGCCGAGACCCAGCAGAAACGTCAGGCCGCGCACGCCGCGGGCCGCGCGGACACCCCCGCCGAGTCCGCCGTCCCGTCCGGCCCGCCCGTCCCCGGCATCCCCGCGGACGTCCAGGAGCACCGCCGCCGCGAACTGGCCCTGCTCGCCTGGCCGGAGGCGGCCGGCACCACCCCGGAGCAGCGCGAGGCCCTCGAACTCGCCGTCCGCCACCACCTGGCCGCCCACGAGGTCGCCGCCGTCCTCGGCCTGGCCCCGGCCGCCGCGCGCGAACTCCTCGCCGGTGCCGCCTGCGAGGTCGAGCGCACCCGCGCGGCCCTCGCCGTCGTCGAGACCGGCGGCTGCCCGGGCGTCGCCCGGTTCGCCGGCGACGGCCGGCCGGCGCTGAGCGTGCCGCTCCGCCGCGAACTGGTCCGGCACGTCGACGACTGCCCGCGCTGCCGCCGCACCGCCGAGCGCGCCATCCCCGGCCGCTGGCCCGGCACCAGCGTCACGCCCGCCGCACTCCCGGTGCTGAGCGCGCCCCGCGCGGCGCTGCGTCCGGCGACGGCGAACCTCCCGCGCGCGCGAGTCGCCGCGCCCCGCTTCGACCGGCGGGGTTTCCCGATGGACCCCGGGGACCGCGCCGCCCGCCGCGAGCGGCTACGCGCGCGTGCCGTCACCACCACCGTCGTCGCCACCGTCGTGGCGGCCCCCGTCCTCGCCCTGTGGGCGGCCTACCGGGGCACCCCGGCGGCCGGCCCCGAGGACGGCCGCACCACCAGCGCCAGCGAGTCACACGACGGCGACGGCGCCGACGACATGGCGGCGGGCGGCTACCAGAACACCAGCAGCACCGGCACCGCCCCCGGCACGGCCACCGGCCCGGCCGGCGTCTCCGGCGTCTCGGTGAAGGTCCTCGGCGGCGCCGGCCGCGAGGGCGCCGCCGAGATGGAGGTGACGGCCGCCCGCACCGGCGGGGCCACCGTCATCACCCTCACCGCCACCGGCAGCTCCCCGGTGCGCTGGTCCGCCTCGACCGGCGCCCCCTGGCTCTACCTGAACCGCGCCGCGGGCACCCTCGCCCCCGGCACCACCACCACGGTCCAGGTCTACGTCGATCAGCTGCGCGAACCGGCCGGCCACTGGAGCGCCCGGGTGGCCGTCGGGCCGGTCGGCGCCGTCGTCTCCATCGAGGGCTACGGCAGCGCGCCCGGCCGCCCCGCCCACCCCGGCGTACCGAGCGCGCCGGACCGCCCGTCCCCCACCGACCCGGACCCCACCTTCACCGCCCCGGCACCGGCCGACCCCACCCCGACCGCGACGCCGACTCCCACGCCCCCCGACCCCACGCCCGACGACCCGGCCCCCACCGACCCGGGCGGCCCCTCGGCCCCACCCGGCGGCACCACCGCCCCGAGCCCGCCGGGCCCGTAACCACCGGACCTGTAGCCACCGGACCTGTAGCCACCGGACCTGTAGCCACCGGGCTTGTAGCCGCTGGGTCCGATGCCACCGGCGCCGTAACCGCCGGGCTTGTAGCCGCTGGGCCCGTAGCCACCGGCCCCGTAACCGCCGGGCCTGTAGCCGCTGGGCCCGATGCCACCGGCGCCGTAGCCACCGGCCCCGTAACCGCCAGGCCCGTAACCACCGGGCCCGGCGGTCATGTCACCGGTGCGGCCGGTGCGGCCGGGTCCGCCGGATGCGGTGCCAGCAGCGGCAGCCGCGAGGCCAGCCGCTCCGCGCACAGTTCGGCCAGCCGGTCGTAGCCCGCCTTGCCCATCAGCTCGATCAGCTCCGGCCGGTAGGAGACGTACACCGGCTCGCCCGCGCCGTGCGCCGAGGTGGCCGACGTGCACCACCAGTGCAGGTCGTGGCCGCCGGGACCCCAGCCGCGCCGGTCGTACTCACCGATCGACACCTGGAGCACCCGGGTGTCGTCGGGCCGGTCGATCCACTCGTAGGTCCGCCGCACCGGAAGCTGCCAGCACACGTCCGGCTTGGTCTCCAGCGGCTCGCGGCCCTCCCGGAGCGCCAGGATGTGCAGCGAGCAGCCCGCGCCGCCGGCGAACCCGGGCCGGTTCTGGAAGATGCACGAGCCCTGGAAGGGCCGGGTCTGCCGGGAGCCCTCCTCGTCCTCGGAGACCCAGCCGTTCGCCCGGCCCTCGGCGTGGTGCTGCCAGATGTCCGGTGTGAGCCTGGCCACATGGCCGGCGACCCGGGCCTCGTCCTCCTCGTCGGAGAAGTGGGCCCCCAGCGAACAGCAGCCGTCGTCCGCGCGGCCCGCCTGGATGCCCTGGCAGCCGCTGCCGAAGACGCAGTTCCAGCGAGAGGTCAGCCAGGTCAGGTCGCAGCGGAAGACCTGCTCGTCGTCGGCCGGATCCGGGAACTCCACCCACGCGCGCGCGAAGTCGAGCCCCTTCTCGTCACCTGTCGGCACGTCCACGACCTTTGCGTCGGTCTTCTGCCGCTTGCCCTTCTTGGGCAGCTTCGCGTCCTTCGCCTGCTTCGTCTTTGGCACCTTTCCAGGGTAAGTCGCCCGCCGCCGATACCCCCACCACTGGCGGCCGTCCTGGCAGTAGCGTTCCGTACATGAGACTCGGTGTCCTCGACGTGGGTTCGAACACGGTCCACCTGCTGGTGGTGGACGCGCACCCGGGCGCATGCCCGCTGCCCGCGCACTCGCACAAGGCCGAACTGCGCCTGGCCCAACTCCTCGACCCGGACGGCGCGATCGGCACGGACGGCGTCGACCGCCTGATATCGGTGGTCACCGAGGCGCTCCAGGCCGCCGAGGACAAGGGCGTGGAGGACCTGCTGCCGTTCGCCACCTCCGCGGTGCGCGAGGCGGGCAACGCCGACGAGGTCCTCGCCCGGGTACGGGCCGAGACCGGCGTCGAACTGACCGTCCTGACCGGCGCGGACGAGGCCCGGCTCACCTTCCTCGCCGCCCGCCGCTGGTTCGGCTGGTCCGTGGGCAAGCTGCTCGTCCTCGACATCGGCGGCGGCTCCCTGGAGATCGCGTACGGCATCGACGAGGAACCCGACGCCGCGGTCTCGCTGCCGCTCGGCGCGGGCCGGCTGACCGCCGGCCGGCTGCCCGGCGACCCGCCCGACCCGGACGACGTCCGCGCCCTGCGCCGCCATGTCCGTACCGAGATAGCCCGTACGGTCGGCGAGTTCAGCCGCTTCGGCGCCCCCGACCACGTCGTCGCCACGTCGAAGACCTTCAAGCAGCTGGCCCGCCTCACCGGCGCCGCCCGCTCCGCCGAGGGCCTCTACGTCCAGCGGGAACTGAAACGGTCCTCCCTGGAGAGCTGGGTCCCGCGCCTCGCCGCCATGAGCACCGCCGAACGCGCCGAACTCCCCGGCGTCTCCGAGGGCCGCGCCAACCAGTTGGTCGCGGGCGCGCTGGTGGCCGAGGCGGCGATGGACCTCTTCGGTGTGGAGACCCTGGAAATCTGCCCGTGGGCGCTGCGGGAGGGAGTAATCCTCCGCCGCCTCGATCACATGGGGCAGGAGTGAGGAACCAGGGCGCGCGGGGCTGTATCGATGTGCGGCTCCGCCGCGTGGGCGCGACAAGCCGCGACGGCACCGCACCCGCCTATGGCGAACACCACAACGGCGATCGGGCGGCCAGGCCCACCCATCCGCACCCCGTAACCTGAACGCATGGCGGAGCCCCTACGCATTCCGGACGCGAAGGTCGCCCTGTCGACGGCCTCCGTCTACCCGGAGTCGACGGCGACGGCCTTCGAGATCGCCGCACGTCTTGGCTACGACGGCGTCGAGGTCATGGTCTGGACCGACCCGGTCAGTCAGGACATCGAGGCCCTGCGCCGACTCAGCGACTACCACCAGGTCCCGATCCTGGCCATCCACGCCCCCTGTCTGCTCATCACCCAGCGGGTCTGGTCCACCGACCCCTGGGTCAAACTCCAGCGCGCCCGCGCCGCCGCCGAGAAGCTCGGCGCGAGCACGGTCGTCGTGCACCCCCCGTTCCGCTGGCAGCGCCAGTACGCGCGCGCCTTCGTCGACGGCGTGTGGCGGATGGCGAACGAGACGGACGTCCGGTTCGCCGTCGAGAACATGTACCCCTGGCGCTACCGCGACCGCGAGATGCTCGCCTACGCCCCCGACTGGGACGTCACCAAGGACGACTACCGGCACTTCACGATCGACCTCAGCCACACCGCCACCGCCCGCACCGACGCCCTCGGCATGATCGACCGGATGGGCGACCGGCTCGGCCACGTTCACCTCGCCGACGGCCGCGGCTCGGCCAAGGACGAGCACCTGGTCCCCGGGCGCGGCACCCAGCCCTGCGCCGAACTGCTCGAGCGCCTCGCGCTGACCGGCTTCGACGGCCATGTCGTCATCGAGGTCAACACCCGCCGGGCGATGTCCGGCGCCGAGCGGGAGGCCGACCTGGCCGAGGCGCTGGCCTTCACCCGCCTCCACCTGGCCGCCGCGACCAGAGCCGCCCGCGGGTGAGCGACGGCCCGGGGCCCGCTCGCTCCCTGCCCGGCCTGGACACACCCCGCCCGCCTGGACACACCCCGTCCGCTAGGACGCACCCCGTCCGCTAGGACGCACCCCGTCCGCCTGGACGCACCCCGTCCGCCAGGACGCACCCCGTCCGCCTGGGCGCACCCCGGCGCCGAAACCGCCCCCCGACCGGCATCGAACAGGCGCTCGCCCACCTGGCCCCGGCCGTCCAGCGCCACCTCACCGGCCCCCGACGGCACCGCTCCCCGAGACGTATGTCCCGCGATCCGGACACTCCGTCCCGCCCCGTGGATGACCGGCGTACGCTCGACGTCAGTCAGTGCTGACGGCAGTCGGCATTCACGGCAGTCAGTAATCTCTGGCCGCACTCTCTGAAGGAGCGAGCGACGATGCCCGAGCTGAGGTCCCGCACAGTCACCCACGGCCGCAACATGGCGGGCGCCCGCGCCCTTATGCGCGCCTCCGGTGTACCCGGTGCGGACATCGGCCGGAAGCCGATCATCGCGATCGCCAACAGCTTCACGGAGTTCGTGCCCGGCCACACCCACCTGGCCCCCGTCGGCCGGATCGTCAGCGAGGCGGTCACGGCGGCCGGCGGCATCCCGCGCGAGTTCAACACGATCGCCGTGGACGACGGCATCGCGATGGGCCACGGCGGCATGCTGTACAGCCTCCCCTCCCGCGACCTGATCGCGGACAGCGTGGAGTACATGGTCGAGGCGCACTGCGCCGACGCCATGGTCTGCATCTCCAACTGCGACAAGATCACCCCGGGCATGCTGATGGCCGCCCTGCGCCTCAACATCCCGACGGTCTTCGTCTCCGGCGGCCCGATGGAGTCCGGCCGCGCCACCCTGGTCGACGGCACGGTCCGGACCCTCGACCTGGTCGACGCGATCTCCGACGCGGTGAACGACAACATCTCCGACGCGGACATGCTCCGTATCGAGGAGAGCGCCTGTCCGACCTGCGGCTCCTGCTCCGGCATGTTCACCGCCAACTCGATGAACTGCCTGACCGAGGCGATCGGCCTCTCCCTCCCCGGCAACGGCTCGGTGCTCGCCACCCACACCGCCCGCCGCGCGCTGTACGAGAACGCGGCGACCACGGTCATGGACATCACCCGCCGCTACTACTACGAGGACGACGACACGGTCCTGCCGCGCAACGTCGCCTCGATCGCCGCGTTCGAGAACGCGATGGCGCTGGACATCGCCATGGGCGGCTCCACCAACACGATCCTGCACCTGCTGGCCGCCGCCCAGGAGGCGGGCGTCGAGTTCGGCCTGGAGGAGATCGACGCGGTCTCCCGCCGGGTGCCGTGCCTCGCCAAGGTCGCGCCGAACGTCACCAAGAACGGCACGTACTACATGGAGGACGTGCACCGCGCGGGCGGCATCCCCGCCCTGCTCGGCGAGCTGCACCGGGCCGGCCTACTCAACGAGGACGTGCACAGCGTGCACAGCCCGTCGCTCGCCGACTGGCTGAAGACCTGGGACGTGCGCGGCGGCTCCCCGTCCCCCGAGGCGGTCGAACTGTGGCACGCGGCCCCCGGCTGCGTCCGCTCCGCCGAGGCGTTCTCCCAGTCCGAGCGCTGGGACACCCTCGACCTCGACGCCGAGCACGGCTGCATCCACTCCGCCGAGCACGCCTACTCCAAGGACGGCGGCCTCGCGGTGCTGCGCGGCAACCTCGCCGTCGACGGCGCGGTCGTCAAGACGGCCGGCGTGGACGAGTCGATCTGGACCTTCGAGGGTCCGGCGGTGGTCTGCGAGTCGCAGGAGGAGGCCGTCGAGAAGATCCTCAACAAACGGATCACCCACGGCGACGTCGTGGTCATCCGCTACGAGGGCCCCAAGGGCGGCCCCGGCATGCAGGAGATGCTCCACCCGACCTCCTTCCTGAAGGGCCGGGGGCTGGGCAAGACCTGCGCGCTGGTCACCGACGGCCGGTTCTCCGGCGGCACCTCCGGCCTCTCCATCGGGCACGCCAGCCCCGAGGCGGCCTCCGGCGGCACCATCGCGCTGGTCGAGGACGGCGACCGCATCCGCATCGACATCCCGGGCCGCATCCTCGAGCTGCTGGTCGACGACACCGAGCTGGCCCGCCGCGAGCAGGCGCTGAACGGCGAGTACGTCCCGAAGAACCGCGACCGCAAGGTCTCGGTCGCGCTGCGCGCCTACGCCGCGATGGCGACCAGCGCGGACAAGGGCGCGGTCCGCGACATCAGCAAGCTGGGCTGACCCGCCCGGCCACGACGCGGGGCCGGACCCCTCACCAAGAGCCCGGATCCCGCCCCGCCACCGCGAAGACCGTCCCGTCGGGGGCCCCGGAGTACACCCGGCCCCCGGCGACGACGGGGGCCGGCAGCGCGGCGGCCACCTGGTCCGAGCCGGTCCCCAGCCGCGGCGCCGTCTGCCCGAGCAGCTTCCCGGTACCGGCGTCCACCCCCAGCAGGCGCCCGTCCGGAGCGGCGACGTACACCCGCCGCCCGTCGGTGACCGGCGCCGAACCCCGGCTCACGCCCGTCTCCAGGCTCCACCGCTGCTCGCGCGCCGCCAGATCGACGGCGGCCAGGGTGCCGCCCGCGCCCATCAGGTACACGGTGTCCCCGCGTACCGCGCCCTGCGCCCGGGCCACCGGCACCGGCAGCGGCACCCGCCGCACGGTCTCCGTCGCCGGGTCGTAGCGGACGACGGCGCGCGTCTCGCCGTAGACCGCGTCGGTGTCGAGCAGCACGACCGCACCGTCCGCCGCCCCCACCGGCTCCAGTTCCCCCGCGAGCTCCGCCGCCCACCGCACGTCACCCGTCGCGGGGTTCACCGCGGTGACCCGGGTGCTCGCCCCGTCCCCGGACCCGCTCGCCGCGTACGCGGTCGAATCCCCGGCGAACGACGAGAAGTACGGCATCGCCTGCCCCGGTATCCGCCGCGACCACACGGTCTCGCCGGTCGCCCCGTCCACCCCGGTGACCTCGCCGTCCGCGCCGGTGAGCAGCAGCATGCCGGCGGCCGGACGCAGCCCCTGGTACGCGGGCACGTCCCGGCGCCAGACGGGCTCGCCGGTGCCCGGGTCGAACGCCGTCAGCGCGGCACCCTCGTTCAGCGCGGGCTGCACCAGACCGCCCGCGATCACCGGCGGCCCGCCGCGGGAACCGCCCGCGACGGTACGCCGCCACATCCGCGTCCCGTCGTCGGGATCGAGGGCGAGCACCGCCCCGTCCCGCGCGCACAGCAGCCGCCCGGCCCCGTACGCGCACACCGGACTCCCCGCCCCGGTCGCCACCGCGGTCGCCCACCCGGCGAACGGCGCCGCCGCCCCGGTCCCGGCGGCGGCCCCGGCCGGCTCCGCCGCCGTACCGCCGAGCAGATGGACCGGGACCAGCGTGCCGACCGCCGCGAGACAGACCACGCCCGCCGCCAGCAGCAGCCGGTCGCGCAGCCGGCGGGAGGACCGGCGGACCGGCGCCTTGACATGGGTCGGCGCGTCCACCTCCTCGGCCGGCCCGTCCCCCACCGAGGCCGGCCCGTGCCCCACCGAGCCAGGCGCGTCCGCCTCCGAGCCAGGCGCGTCCGCCTCCGAAGCAGACGCGTCCGCCTCCGAGGCCGGCCCGGACGCCCGCTGCGCCGGTATGAACGCCTGCGTGTCGTACGACGCCGCCACCGACCTCAGCTGCCGCATCACCTCGTCCGGCGTGGGCCGCTCGCCCGGCTCCTTCGCCAGACACCGCAGCACCAGCGCGGCGAGCGACTCGGGCACCCCGGCCAGATCCGGCTCGTCGTGCACCACCTGATACGCCACGACATAGGGACTGTCGGAGTCGAACGGCCCCCGCCCGGTCGCCGCGTGCACGATCACCGAGCCCAGCGCGAAGACATCGGCGGCCGGCCCCACCTGACGCGGCCGCCGGAACTGCTCGGGCGCCATGAACGGCGGCGTCCCGATCAACTTCCCGGTCTCGGTCCGCAGTTCACTGTCGGCCGGCCGCGAGATCCCGAAGTCGATGACCTTCGGCCCGTCCTCGTCGAGCAGCACATTGCTCGGCTTGAGATCCCGGTGCACGACCCCGACCCGGTGGATGTCCCGCAGCGCCTCCGCCAGCCCCGCCATCAGCCGGCGCAACCGGTCGGCGTTCAGCGGCCCGTTCCGCTTCACCTGCTCGGCGAGGGTCGGCGCGTCGATGAACAGCGTGGCCATCCAGGGCCGTTCGGCCTCCGGATCGGCGTCGACGACCGGCGCCGTGAACGCCCCGCTGACCCGCCGCGCCGCCGCCACCTCCTGCCGGAACCGCCCCCGGAACTCCGGGTCCCGGGCGAACTCGGCGTGCACCACCTTCACCGCGAGCCGCATCCCCGAGGTGCTGCGCGCCAGATGTACGACGCCCATGCCGCCCGACCCGAGACAGGACTCCAGCCGGTAGTGACCGGCGTACTCGGGAAGTTCCGCTTCCGCATCCGTACCGGTACTTCGCTGCGGCGCCATCGGATCCCCCGTGCTGTTCGTCCACGCGCGCGACGCACGGAGCCTAGTCGAAGTCTCGTGCGAGACCGAGGGGGCTTGCTAGCCTCCGCGTGCGAAACCGAAGTGACCCCACGGCAGTCGTGGGGCGCGAGGTATCAGCGGGGGGAGTTCTCATGTCGATCGAACAGACCACGGAAGTCACCAGCGGCGACGAGGGAGCGGCGGCCGTCAGCACGGCGGCGGCGGACCTCACGTACTACTCGGTGGCGCCGGGCGTGCGCCTCAACGTGCGCAGCGGCCCCGGCACCCAGTACGCACTGGTGAAGGTGCTGCCGCTGGGCGCCAAGGTGCCGATCTTCTGCCAGTCCCCGGGCACCCGGGTCACCGGCACCTACGGCACCACCACCATCTGGGACAACATCGACAACGGCCAGTTCGTCTCGGACGCCTACGTCAAGACCGGCAGCGACGGCTACATCCGGCCGCGCTGCTCCTGAACCACGCGACCGCACCACCCGGCGCCCGCGGCGGGACCGGCGGCCATAATCGAGGCGTGAGCGCAGCGAACGGCAGCCCCGAGACCACCGGCACCACCGCGGGCACCCCGGCGGACCCCGCCCCGGGCGGTGGCCCTCGCCCGGAACCCATCCGGTTCTTCGGCACGACCTGGGTGCGGCACGAGGGCGGCTATACCGCCCGCCGCCTCGGTCTGGCCGCCGGCGCGCTGGTCCTCACGGCCGCCGCCTGCCTCGTCCTGCGCATCGCCTACCAGGGCCTCCAGATCGCGGAGATCGGCAGCTTCGTCACCGTCCTGGTCGTCGTGATGTTCGCGGTGTGCAGCGCCCTGGCCTTCGGCCACACCTGGGGCGCCTTCACCACCCGCCCCGACCCCGACCGCCAGGCATCCCTGCGCGGCCTGCTCGCCATCGGCTTCCTCGGCTCCCTCCTCGCCTACGCCGTGCGCTGCCTGGTCGAGGCCCCCGGCGAAAAACTCCACCGCACCGAGTACGAGGCGGCCCGCACCCAGTACGAAAAGCGCACGACCCGCCGCTCGGGCAACCCGAAGAAACGCCGCCGCTAGCCCAAAGCCTCAAAAAAGCGGCCCCCGCCCAGCGCCCCCCGGCCACCATGTCCCCATGACGACACCCAGGCCGACCCCCACCCCCGGCCCCGCCACCACCCCCAGCCCCGCCACCACCGCCCGCGCCCGCTCCTTCGACCGCGCCGCCGCCCAGTACGCCGCCAACCGCCCCGGCTACCCGCCCGCCCTCTTCGACACCCTCGAGGAACTCACCGGCCGCCCGCTCACCGGTGCCCGCGTCGCGGACATCGGCGCCGGCACCGGCATAGCCACCGCCCTGCTGCACGCCCGCGGCGCCGACCTGGTCGCCGTCGAACCCGGCGCGGGCATGGCCGCCCAGCTCCGCCGCACCCTCCCGGACGTCCCGCTCGTCCGCGGCACCGGCGACGCCCTCCCGCTCGCCGACGCCTCCGCCGACCTGCTCACCTACGCCCAGTCCTGGCACTGGACCGACCCGGCCACCGCCGTGCCGGAGGCGCTGCGCGTCCTGCGCCCCGGCGGCGCCCTGGCGCTGTGGTGGAACACCGAGGCCGTCGGCGTGCCCTGGATCGCCGAGGCGGCCGAACGGGTCCGGCGCCACTTCCGGCTGGACGTCTCCGCCGAGCAGCGCGACACCAGCACCGGCCTCAACGACCCCGCCGACCGCCTCGTTCCGGTCCGCCGGGTCATCCGCTGGAGCCGCCGCGTCCCGCTCGACACCCACCTGGCCAACCTCGGCAGCCACTCCCTCTTCCTCGTCCGCGGCGAGGAGGGCACTGCCTTCCTCACCGCGGAGCGCGAGCGCCTCCTGACCGTCTTCCCGGACGGAATCGTCGAAGAGGTCTACGACCTGATCCTCCTGTTCGCCCCCGCGCCCTGAACCAGCCCGCCGTCCCGCCCGCCGTCCCGCCCACCGGACGCACCGCTCCCGCCCGCCCCCGGGATGCGAGGATGACCCTGGACGACGCACCCTCGGAGGCACCCGCAGCCATGACCCAGAAAGTCGCAGTCCTCGGCACCGGCAAGATCGGCGAAGCCCTGCTCAGCGGAATGATCCGGGCCGGCTGGACCCCGGCCGACCTGCTGGTCACCACCCGCCGCCCGGAACGGGCCGCCGAGCTCCACGCCCGGCACGGCGTCACCCCGGTCACCAACGCCGAGGCCGCCAAGAGCGCCGACACCCTGATCCTCACGGTCAAACCGCAGGACATGGGCACCCTCCTCGACGAACTGGCCCCCCACGTCCCCGCCGACCGCCTGGTCATCAGCGGCGCGGCAGGCATCCCGACCGCCTACTTCGAGGACCGCCTCGCGGCCGCCACCCCGGTGGTCCGCGTCATGACCAACACCCCCGCCCTGGTCGACGAGGCCATGTCCGTCATCTCCGCCGGCACCCACGCCACCGCCGCGCACCTCGCGCACACCGAGGAGATCTTCGGCGCCGTCGGCAAGACGCTGCGCGTCCCCGAGTCCCAGCAGGACGCCTGCACCGCCCTCTCCGGCTCCGGCCCGGCGTACTTCTTCTACCTGGTCGAAGCCATGACGGACGCCGGCATCCTGCTCGGCCTGCCCCGCGACAAGGCGCACGACCTGATCGTGCAGTCCGCGATCGGCGCCGCCACCATGCTCCGCGACAGCGGCGAACACCCGGTCAAGCTCCGCGAGAACGTCACCTCCCCCGCGGGTACGACGATCAACGCCATCCGCGAGCTGGAGAACCACGGCGTCCGCGCCGCCCTGATCGCCGCCCTGGAGGCCGCCCGCGACCGCAGCCGCGAACTGGCCTCCGGCAACAACGGCTGACGCCCGGCCCTTCTGGCTCGACGCCACCCCCGCGCTGTCGGTGACGGCCCGCATGGTCCTGCGCACCCGCGCCGGACCATGCTCCACGGTCAGCGCGTGCAGATCCACGACACAGAACAGCGCCTCGCCCGCCATCGGGGCGCCGAAGTTGACACACCGGTGCCACCTCCGTAAGGTTCTCCGAGTTGTCCGACGTGAGCGCCGAGTCCGGTCGGTCCCCGGACAGCCATTCCGCACGTACTCCAGTCACCTCAGGTGCCACTGGCATGCGTATTTACGGAATGCGACCTGCGATTAGGTCGAGGGCGGTGAATCCGCTAAAGTCTCACTCGTCGGAACGGCCCAAACAGCCGGGAAGACAAGCCCACTGACTGGGAATCAGGCCCGAAAGGATCTGATAGAGTCGGAACCGCCGGAAAGGGAAACGCGGAAGCGGAAACCTGGAAAGCACCGAGGAAATCG
>NZ_JBFAAP010000037.1:34027-71478 GCF_040639815.1 Streptomyces sp. NPDC023723 | reverse complement strand
GCCTTGACGGCCGGGTGCTTCCAGGCGTTCGGCTCCAGGTTGTCGATGGCGTCCAGGACTTCGGTGCCGCCGACCTTGCCGATCATCGGGTAGAGATCGGCGTACCCGCCGCCGGCGCCCCGCGTCCGGTCGGCCGGGCGGCGCGCCCCGGTGCCGGCCTCCCACAGGCACCAGGTGGACCACAGCAGCAGCACCAGGAAGGCGGCGAGCAGGGCCAGCAGCAGGACCGTCTGGCGCGCCGACCCGCCGCCGCGGACCACGCCGAGGAGCAGGCAGAAGGACCAGGCGGCCACCCCGCCCGTGTACACGGCCCTGAGCTGCCGCAGCTGCGTCACCGAACCCATCGTCACCCTTCCGGCCGTCCTGTCACCCGTCGCCCACCCGGTACCCCCTGCCGCGCGTTCTACAACGTGCGCTCCAGCCGGTCCGTCATCAGTTTGACGAAGCGCGCGGGCTCCTTGGGCTGGCCGCCCTCGGCGAGCACCGCGAGGCCGTGCAGCAGTTCGGCGGTCTCCACCAGCGCGGTGCGGTCCTCGCGCTCGGCGTACGCCTCGTTCAGGCCCTTGACGAGCAGGTGGTCGGGGTTGAGCTCCAGGATGCGCTTGGTCTCGGGCACCTCCTGGCCCATCGCCCGGTACATCTGCTCGAGCGCCGGCGTCATCTCGTTCGCGTCGGAGACCACGCAGGCCGGGGAGACGGTGAGCCGGGACGACAGGCGGACGTCCTTGACCTCGTCGCCGAGCTGCTCCTTCAGCCAGCCGAGCAGGTCGGCGTAGTCGGCGCTCTGCCGCTCGCGCTCCTGCTCGGACTTGCCGTCCGCGTCCGCGCCCAGGTCGATGTCGCCCTTGGCGACGGACTTCAGCGGCTTGCCCTCGTACTCCCCGACCGCGTCGGCCCACACCTCGTCGACCGGGTCGGTGAGCAGCAGCACCTCGATGCCGCGGTCCCGGAACGCCTCCATGTGCGGCGAGTTCTCGATGCTCTGCCGGGACTCGCCGGTCATGTAGTAGACCGCGTCCTGGCCGTCCTTCATCCGCTCCACGTAGGTCTTGAGCGTGACCGGCTCCTCCTCGGAGGCGGTGCTGGCGAAGGAGGCGACGGCGAGGATGGCGTCCCGGTTGTCGGAGTCGGTGACCAGCCCCTCCTTCAGGGCCGGCCCGAACTCCCGCCAGAACGTGGCGTACTCGTCCGGCGAGCCGGTCAGCAGCTCCTTCACCGAGGAGAGGACCTTCTTGGTCAGCCGGCGCTGCATCAGCTGGATGTGCCGGTCCTGCTGGAGGATCTCGCGCGAGACGTTGAGCGACAGGTCCGCCGCGTCCACCACGCCCTTGACGAAGCGCAGGTAGGGCGGCAGCAGCGCCTCGCAGTCGTCCATGATGAAGACGCGCTTGACGTAGAGCTGCACTCCGCGCCGGTAGTTCTGGGTGAACAGGTCGTGCGGGGCGTGGGAGGGGACGAACAGCAGGGCCTGGTACTCGAAGGTGCCCTCGGCCTGGAGCCGGATGGTCTTCAGCGGTTCGCGCCAGTCGTGGCTGATGTGCTTGTAGAGCTCGTGGTACTCCTCGTCGGACACCTCGTCCCGCGAGCGGGCCCACAGCGCCTTCATGGAGTTCAGCGTCTCCGGCTCGGGCACCGAGCCGTCCTCGCCGGCCGCCGGCACCATCCGCACCGGCCAGGTGATGAAGTCCGAGTACCGCTTGACGATCTCGCGGATCTTCCAGGCGGAGGTGTAGTCGTGCAGCGCGTCCTCGGAGTCGGCCGGCTTGAGGTGCAGGGTGACCGAGGTGCCCTGCGGCGCGTCGTCGACCGTGTCCAGGGTGTACGTGCCCTCGCCGCGCGAGGACCAGCGGGTGCCCTTGTCCTGGCCGGCCCGCCGGGTCACCAGGGTCATCTCGTCGGCCACCATGAACCCGGAGTAGAAGCCCACCCCGAACTGGCCGATCAGCCCGTCCGCGCTGGTCTCCTCCTTGGCCTCGCGCAGTTCCTGGAGGAACTTGGCGGTGCCCGAGTTGGCGATCGTGCCGATCAGCTCGCCGACCTCGTCGTACGACATCCCGATGCCGTTGTCCCGCACCGTGAGGGTGCGGGCCTCCTGGTCGGTCTCGATCTCGATGTGCAGGTCGGACACATCGGCGCCGAGTGAATCGTCGCGCAGCGCCTCCAGACGGAGTTTGTCCAGCGCGTCGGAGGCGTTGGAGACTAGCTCGCGCAGGAAGACGTCCTTGTTCGAGTAGACCGAGTGGATCATCAGCTGCAACAGCTGACGGGCTTCTACCTGGAACTCAAACGTTGCGGCCGGCATGGTTGCTGTGCACCTCACAGGTCACTGCTGTCGAAGACTGACGGAGACACTGTAAAACAGCCGGTCATGCCGTACGTACGGTTGTCCTCAGGCGGCCATCGGACGCGGCACCGCGCGCACCGGGGCGGCCGGGGTGCGCACCGGCGCGGCCGGCAGCCGGCTGGGCCGCGCCGGGGCGCCGGCCGGGCGGACCCGATACGTGGTCTTGCCGGGGTCCACCAGCGGCCCGTCGAGCGCGATCCGGCCGCCGGCGTACAGCTCCTCGCAGACCGCGGTCGGCAGGGCGACGTAGCAACCGCCCCGCTTGGTCCGGGAGTCGTACGGCTGCCAGTAGCCGTAGCGGCGGCGGCCACTGCCGTGCACGGTGACGAAGACCGGGGTGCGCGGATCGGCGATGACGCGGAGCACACCGGCGCTGTCCGCCTCGAACGGCACGGCCGGGTAGGGGGCGTCGGGCCAGTAGCTGGGGGTGGCGACCCGCAGGGTGCCCTGGTGCCTGACCGGGAAACGGCCCGCCGCCCGGCCACCGCGCAGGGGCGCACCGGTTTGGTCCGTCGCCGCGCGCGGGGCGGGCGGAACGGCGGTCGGGGCCTGGGCGAGGACGGAAGACATCAGCGGGCGCCTTTCACGGGCAGGAACGCAAGATCACCTGCCCAATCCAATCAGATGTTGATCTCATTTACCCAACTTTCCGCCCGCCGTGTCGCGTTGATCGTGCCGCGGACGCCGTACCGCTCCCTCGGTGCTCTCGCGCAGCACGAGCCGGTGGGCCACGACCAGGTCCTGGGGCGAGCGGACGCCGGCCGCGGGGGTGCCCGCCGGGGCCGGGTCCGCGGCCTCGTCCATCCGGTCCCGCAGCAGTTCGACGGCGATCCTGGCCACCGCCGCCTTGTCCGGGGAGACGGTGCTCAGCGTCGGCGTGCTGAACCGGCCGCCCTCCACGTCGTCGAAGCCGATCACGGCCACGTCCTCGGGCACCCGCAGCCCGTACTCGTACAGGGTGCGCAACGCGCCCAGCGCCAGCTGGTCGTTGAGGCAGAGCAGCGCGTCGGGGCGGGCGCCCGCGTCCAGCGCCCGGGCCACCGCCCCGGCCCCGTCGGGCATCCGGAAGGACGGCACGGGCAGCAGCGCGGTCGGGTCGAACGGGAGGCCGGCCGCGGTGAGCGCGGCGCGGTAGCCGCGGGTACGGGCCTCCGCGGTGCCCAGGCCCGCGTCGTCCCGGCCGCCGACCGCCCAGACCGTCCGGCGGCCGAGGCCGATGAGGTGCTCGGTCGCCTGCCGGGCGGCCGCCACGTTGTCGATGGCGACGTGGTCCGCGCCCTCCTCCAGCAGTTCGCCGAGCAGCACGGTCGGCGGCGCGCCCGCGCGGTCGCGCAGGTCGTCGGCGGTCAGCGCGAGCGGGCTGAGGATGACCCCGTCCACGAAGGTGGAGCCGAATCCGGCCAGGGCCGCCAGTTCGTGGTCGCGGTCCGCGCCGCTCTGGTGGATCAGCACGGTCAAGGAGCGCCGCTCGGCCTCGCGGATGACGTGCCGGGCCAGTTCGGCGAAGTAGGGCACGTCGAGTTCGGGGACGACCAGGGCGATGATGCCGGTGCGGCCCTTGCGCAGGTGGCGGCCGGCCAGGTTCACCTTGTAGCCGAGGTGGTCGATGGCCTCCTGGACCACCCGCCGGGTCCGGTCCGAGACGTGGACGTAGTCGTTGATCACGTTGGACACCGTCTTCTCGGACACCCCCGCGTGCCGGGCCACGTCCTTGATCCTGGGCCGTACCACCGCGAACCTCCCGTCCCCTCGTGAGCCCCGAGTGTAGATCGCGGCAGGCCGGCGGCCGGCGGGCGGTCGCCCGTCCGCTTCCCCGCTCCGGAAAGGCTCCCCGGACATTGGCCATCCGCCGCAGACTCTTTACAGCCAATGTACATCGATGTAAAAACTAGCCACCGCACCGCGTCAGCCGGTGCGCGCCCCGCCTGCCGGTCCCGGCGGGGGCCACGGGTCCCGTGGTCCCCGCCGGCCCGTCACGCGTGTCCGGCCGTCGAAAGGTCAATGATGACTGCGCGATCCCCTGTCCCCGCACCGCCTCCGGCGTCCGTTGCCCCGGCCCACGGCCTGACCCGCCGCCGTCTGCTGGGCGCCGGCCTGGCCGGGGCGGGCACGCTGCTCGCGGCGGGCTCGCTGTCCGGCTGCGCCTCCCCCGCCGCGGCCTCCGGCGCCTCCGCGCTGAGCGTGTGGGACCTGTTCCAGGGCGGCGACGGGCTGCTGATGGACGACATGATCAAGGCGGTGTCCGAGGCGTCCCGGGGCTTCGACGTGGACCGGACGATCCTGGACTGGGGGCCGTCCTACTACACCAAGCTGGCCATGTCGGCCGCCGGCGGCCGGGCCTCCGACGTGGCGGTGCTGCACCTGTCCCGGCTGGCCGGGTACGCCCCCGGCGGTCTGCTCGACCCGTTCGACCTGGACGTGCTGGCCGAGTTCGGGGTCACCGAGCGGGACTTCACACCGGCGGTGTGGGCCCGGACCAAGCACGACGGCACCGTGTACGCGGTACCGCTGGACGTGCACCCCTTCATCGTCTTCTACGACAAGGAGGCCGCCGACAAGGCCGGGCTCCTGGACTCCTCGGGCGAACTCGCCCCGATGGGCTCCCCCGAGGCGATGCTGGACGCGGGCAAGGCGCTGGCCGAGGCGACCGGCCAGGCCGGCATCGTGTTCGGCCACGTCAACGACACCGCGCAGAACTGGCGGCTGTTCGCCGGCCTGTACGCGCAGACCGGCGCCGCCTTCACGCTCCCGGACGGCGGCCCGCCGGAGATCGACGTCGACGCCGCGGTCCGGGTCGTGTCGTTCCTCCAGCAGCTGTTCGACGGGAAGACCAACCCCAACGACCTGGACTACTACGCCGGTCTGACCATGTTCACCGGCCGGCGCGGCGGCCTGGCCATGCTCGGCGAGTGGGAGCTGCCGACGCTGAAGGCGGCCGGATTCCCGCTCGGCGCCGCGCCCTTCCCGCAGGTGTTCGACCAGCCCGCCGTCTACACCGACAGCCACAGCTTCGTGCTGCCGCACCAGGAGAACCCGGACCCGGCCCGGCGGCGCGAGGCGCACCGGTACGTCGCGTCGATCATCAAGCAGAGCCTGACCTGGGCGAGCGCCGGTCACATCCCCGCGTACCAGCCCGTCCTCGCCGAGCCGGAGTACGCCGCCCTGAAGCCGCAGTCCTCCTACGCGGACGCCGGGAAGGTCGCGGTGCTCGATCCGCCGAACTGGTTCACCGGGGCGGCCTCCAACTTCCAGATCCGGATGTGCCAGCCGCTCCAGTCGGCGCTGCTGGGCGAGCTCACCGCCGAGAAGGCGGTGCGGCAGATGGTCAGCGCGGCGGACGCGCTGCTGAAGCAGCCCAACCCGGTGGCCTGACCGAGCAGAAGGAGTGATCCCCGTGACCACCACCGCACCCCCTGGCACCGACCCACGCACCGGTCCGGACCCCCACGACCCGGCCGGCCCCCGCCGCGCCGGCCGCCGGCGCGGCCTCGGCCCGGCCGGCTCCGGCCTGCTCTTCGTCCTGCCGTTCCTGCTGCTGTTCGCGCTCTTCCTGGTCTGGCCGCTGGTCCAGGGCCTGTGGATGAGCTTCACCGACTCCTCGCTGGCGCTGCGCGACACGTCCTTCGTCGGCTTCGACAACTACGCCGAGGCGTTCGGCGACCCGGACGTGTGGAGCAGTCTCGGCAACACCGTCTTCTTCACCCTCATCTCCAGCGTGCCGCTGGTCCTGATCGCGCTGGCGATGGCCCTGCTGGTGCACAGCGGGATCGCCGGCCAGTGGGTGTGGCGGCTGGCGTTCTTCGCTCCCTACCTGCTGCCGGTGACCGTGGTGACGCTGATCTGGACCTGGCTGTACCAGCCGGATCTGGGCTTCGCCAACCAGCTCCTGGACACCCTCGGCATGGAACCGGTCGGCTGGCTGTCCGACGAGTCGGTCGCGATGTGGGCGATCGCCGCCCTCACCGTGTGGTGGACGGTCGGCTTCAACTTCCTGCTCTACCTGTCCGCCCTCCAGTCCCTGCCGACGACCTTCGACGAGGCCGCGGCGCTGGACGGCGCGGGGGCGTGGCGCCGGCTGTGGTCCATCACCCTGCCGCAACTGCGCCGCACCACGGGGCTGGTGGCCATGCTCCAGGTGCTGGCCTCGCTGAAGGTGTTCGACCAGATCTACATCATGACCAAGGGCGGTCCCAACGGCTCGACCCGGCCTGTCCTGGAGTACGTGTACGACGTCGGCTTCACCGGCTACCGGCTCGGTTACGCCTCGGCGGTCTCGTACCTCTTCTTCGCGATGGTCGTCGTCGTCTCGCTCGTGCAGCTCCGCCTCTTCCGCCAGGAGGACTGACCGTGTCCGCTACCGCAACGCCCCTTCGCCCGCGGCGCCCCCGGGAGGCGGCCGGTTCGCCGCTGCTGCTCGGCCAGGGCCGGCTGCCCCGGGTCCTGGCCGCCACCGCGCTGGTCGTGCTGGCAGCCGTCTGGCTGCTGCCGTTCGTGTGGGCGATCGTCACGTCCGTACAGAGCGAACAGGACGTCTCCCAGCCCGGCCTGTCCCCGTTCAAGGGCGCCTTCACGCTGGACGCGTACCGGCAGATCCTGGAGCGCGGGAACGTGCCGGTGTGGGCGTTCAACAGCTTCCTGATCGCCGGCCTGGTCACCGTCATCACGGTGGCCGTCTCCACCCTCGCCGCCTACGGCTTCTCCCGCGGCCGGTTCCGCGGGCGCCGGGCGCTGCTCGCCGTGACGGTGGCCGCCATCATGATCCCGCCGCAACTGCTGATCGTGCCGCTGTTCAAGCAGATGCTGCTGTTCGACCTGGTGGACACCTACGCGGCGGTCATCCTGCCGCAGGTGGTGGCGCCCATGATGGTGTTCATCCTCAAGCGGTTCTTCGACGGCATCCCCCGGGAGCTGGAGGAGGCGGCCCGGATCGACGGCGCCTCCGAGTTCCGGGTCTTCTGGTCCGTGGTGCTGCCGCTGTCCCGGCCGATCGTGGCCGCCGTGGCGATCTTCGTCTTCATCGGCGCGTGGAACAACTTCATGTGGCCGTTCATCGTGACCAACGACTCGGACCTGATGACCCTGCCGGTCGGACTGGCCACCGTGCGCGACTCGCACGGCGTCCAGTACGTGCCGGGCATGGCCTCCGCGCTGCTGGCCGCGCTGCCGCTGATCGTGGTGTTCCTCTTCTTCCAGCGCCGCATCGTCAACTCCGTGGCCACCACCGGCCTCGGCGGTTCCTGACCCCCTTTCCCCTCTGCCCCCTCGATTCACTGGAGCATGTGTGCCCACCCCCTCCGTACCGCGTCCGGAGTACCCGCGACCGCAGTTCACGCGCCGCGACTGGCTCAATCTGAACGGCGCCTGGCAGTTCGAGACCGACCGGGGGGACAGCGGCCTGGAACGCGGTCTGCTCGGGCGGGAGCTGCGGGACGAGATCCTGGTGCCCTTCCCGCCCGAGTCCGAGCTGTCGGGCATCGGTGACACCGACTTCCTGCACGCCGTCTGGTACCGGCGGGCGCTGACCCTGCCGGCGGACTGGGCCGGGCGCCGGGTGCTGCTGCACTTCGGCGCGGTGGACCACGACACCACGGTGTGGGCGAACGGCACCGAGGTCGCCCGGCACCGCGGCGGCTTCACGCCGTTCACCGCCGACCTCGGGGACATCGCCGGCGCGGGCGAGGAGGTCGTGATCACCGTCCGGGCCCGCGACCCCAGGTCGGGACCGCAGGCGCGCGGCAAGCAGGCCGTCCAGTACGCCAACCACGACTGCAACTACACCCGGGTGACCGGCATCTGGCAGACGGTGTGGCTGGAGCCGGTTGCGGAAACGCACCTGCGGCGTCCCCGGATCACTCCCGACCTGGCCGGCTCCGCCTTCCACCTGGAACTGCCGCTGTCCGGCAACCGGCCCGGCCACCGGGTGCGGGCCGTGCTGACCGACGGCGACGGCGAGGTGAGCCGCGCCGAGGCCCGCGCCGACCTGGATCTCGCACCGCGCCTGCACCTGCCGGTGCCGGCCGGCCGGCGCCGCGAGTGGGGTCCGGCCGACCCGCACCTGTACGGGCTGCGGCTCGAACTCCTGGACGCCGACGGGCAGCTCGTCGACAGCGCGGAGAGCTACGCCGGTCTGCGCGCCGTCGGCCTGCGCGGCAAGGCCGTGCTGCTCAACGGCCGCCCGGTCTTCCAGCGCCTCGTCCTCGACCAGGGCTGGTACCCGGACGGCCTGATGACCGCGCCGACCGACCAGGCACTGGTACGGGACATCGAACTGGCCCTGGCGGCCGGTTTCAACGGGGCCCGGCTGCACCAGAAGGTCTTCGAGGAGCGCTTCCTGTACCACGCCGACCGCCTCGGCTATCTGGTCTGGGGCGAGTTCGGCGACTGGGGCTGCGAGACGGGCGGTTCCTCGGGCGACAACCAGAAGCCCGACGCCTCCTACGTCGCCCAGTGGCTGGAGGCCCTGGAACGCGACTACTCGCACCCCTCGATCATCGGCTGGTGCCCGCTGAACGAGACGTATCAGAAGCTGCACGACCGCATCACCCAGCTCGACGACGTGACGCGGGCGATGTTCCTGGCCACCAAGGCGATGGACGCCACCCGGCCGGTGATCGACGCGTCCGGCTACGCGCACCGGGTGACCGAGACCGACATCTACGACTCGCACAGCTACGAGCAGGACCCGGCCGCCTTCCGGCAGCAGATGTCCGGGCTGGCGAAGGACGAGCCCTATGTCAACGCCTACGAGAACGGCGCCGCCTACTCGGTGCCCTACGCGGGTCAGCCGTACTTCGTCAGCGAGTTCGGCGGCATCTGGTGGGACCCCGAGGCGGCGGCCGAACTGTCCGGCGAGGACCGCACCCAGTCCTGGGGCTACGGCGAGCGGGTCCGGGACGAGGACGAGTTCCACGCCCGGTTCAGCGGCCTCACCGAGGTACTGCTGACCGACCCGAACATGTTCGGCTACTGCTACACGCAGTTGACGGACGTCTTCCAGGAGCAGAACGGCGTCTACCGCTTCGACCGCGGCACCAAGCTCGACGTGGCCCGGGTGCGCGCCGCGCAGCTGCGGCCGGCCGCCATCGAGGAACAGGAGTAACAGGGAGGGGGTGGGCGGGGAGCGCGGCCCCCGCCCGCCCCCTCACCTCACACCCGCTCCAGTCGCCAGATCTGCGGCTGGAGCCCGTTGCACGTCCACTGCTGGACGTTGGCGCCCGCGGTGCGCGAGCCCTGGGCCACGTCCAGGCACTGTCCGCTGGAGCGGACGGCCAGCCGGTAGTAGCCCCGGCCGACGTTCGCCAGCTTCCAGTCCTGGGCGGCGGCCGCGTTGCAGTACCACTGGCGGACGTTGGCGCCCGCGGTGGCGGAGCCGTTCTCCACGTCCAGGCAGTAGCCGCTGTTGCGGCCGGTCAGCGTGTAGTACCCGGCGGTGCGGGCGGTGACGGTCCAGCTCTGCGGGCCGAGGCCGTTGCAGGTCCACTGCTGGACGTTGCCGCCGGCCGTGCGGGAGTCGGCGGCCACGTCCAGGCACTGCCCGCTGCCCGCGTTGACCAGCCGGTACACCGCCCCGTCGACGACTCCGGAGGCGTCCCCGGTGCCGGTGACGGAGCCGGTGGCGTAGTACGGCTTGCACACCGTGCCGTCGAAGTCGGTGGCGATCTGCAGGACGGTGCGGCCGTCGGCCGAGGGCAGCAGCGGGGAGCTGTAGTTCTGGCAGTAGTTGATCTGCGGGTCGGGCACGTTGACCGGCGCCTCGATCTCGTACCAGGGGCCGCTGCCGTTCTCGGTGTTGGCGAGGATGGTGCGGCCGCTCTCGGCGGCGACGCTGCCGTCCTTGTTGAGCAGGCGCTGCCCGATCAGCAGCAGCCGGCCGTTCGCGCCGCCGCTGGGGTCCGGTGCCCAGGCGATGGTCGGGGTGGCGCGGAAGTACTTGCCGTCGACCGTCTCGGGGCGGATGCCGAGGTCGGTGACGGTGCCCCAGTTCCAGCCGTCGGCGGAGGTGCGGTAGTGCACCACGCACTGGTACTGGCCGCCGGGGGTGCAGATCTCGTAGCTCATGAAGTAGCTGCCGTTGGGCAGTTTGCGCACCACCGGCATGCCGGGCCGGTCGGTCGCCAGGGAGCTGGCGACGGTGTCGTGGCGGCCCTGCCAGGTGACGCCGTCGTAGCTGCGTACGGCGACGAGCTTCTGGCTGTGCGCGGAGTCCGTCTCGTCGGAGTAGTGGCAGACCAGCGCGCCGTCCGAGGCGATGGAGAACTCCGGCTCCCACAGGCCGCCGGTGCCGGTGGCCACCGCGCAGGAGGAGAGGTAGGACCAGGTGCGGCCGACGTCGTTGCTGCGCCAGATCCGCAGTGCCATCCGGCGGTCGGTCTCGTCCTGGCCGGCCGAGGAGGCCCAGAGCAGGGTGCCGGCCGGCAGCGATCCGACCTGCTGGGGCAGCTCGAACAGGGTGGTGCAGCACAGCCCTTGGCCGGACGCGGACTCGGCGTCGGCGACCCGGCCGACCTCATGGAAGGTCGCGCCGTTGTCGGTGCTCTCGTGGATGGCGCCGATGCCGTTGTTGCCGTCGAAGGCGACGACACTGGCGAGGACGCGTCCGTTGGCGGCGCCGTTGTGGGCGAGCCGGACGGCGCGCGGGTACAGCCCCGTGCTGTCGCGCAGCGGAGTGCCGGTGGCCGCGACGGAGACGGCGTCCGTCGCGGCGGAGGCGGAGGAGGCGGCGGACGTGGCGGGAGCCGCGTCGGCCGGTGCGGCGAGGGCCAGGCTCAGCAGGGCGGTGAGGGCGAGCAGTACGGCCTGCGGGCGGCGGTGTCTCAGGGCGTGGAACAGGCGGAGCATAGGGGTGTTCTCCTTTCCCGCGAGCTTCCCGAGAGCGTGCGAGAGCCCTGGGGAAGCGGAATCCGCGCCAGGCTAGGGCCGGATGTACATCGATGTAAACAGGCGTGCACGGGCGGACCTGCCGCTCGTGCGGGTGGGCCGAGGCGCTCAGCCGGTGTCCGCCAGGCGGACCCGGTCGTGCGCGTCGTCGGTCAGGAAGGCGGCCAGTTCCCGGCCTTCTTCGACGACGTCGGCGCGCTCCGCCGGGGTGAGGGACCTGAGCGGGGTGACGACGAGGGTGCCGGGGTCCGTGGTCCAGGTGGCGCCGACCCGGCCGTCGACCAGGACCACCCGTTGGCCGGCGACCGACAGGCCGCGGTGCGCGTCGTCGATGATCCGGGTGCGGTCGTGGTAGCCGAGGATCGCGTTGTCGAAGGCGGGCAGGAACCTGACGGGCGCGGGGGTGCCGGGATCGGGGCGGGGCGCGTCGGGGAGGTCGAGCAGTTCGCGTCCGCGCTCGTCGCGGAAGGTGACGAGTTCGTCCCGTACGGACTTGACGGCGGCGGGCAGCCCGGTCAGGCCGCACCAGGAGCGCAGGTCGGCGCGGGAGGCGGGTCCGTACGCGGCGAGGTAGCGGCGGACCAGAACGCGGCCCACCGGGTCGGAGCCGTCGGCGGGCAGCGGGGCCGGGTCCTGGCCCAGCCAGGTCGCGAGCGGCAGGTTGCGCACGCCCGCCCTGGTCCGCCACAGTCCGCGCGGAGGCAGTTGAGCCATCGGGACGAGGGCGGCGACGAGCAGTTCGCCGAGGACCCGGCGGGGCGCGGCGGGGCGGCGGACGTCGAGGGCGGCGACGAGTTCGGCCATGGTGCGGGGCCGGCCGTCGGCCATCACCGCCCGCCCGGCCGCCGCGAGCCGCTCCAGGTCGAGGCCGGCGAGTTCGGCGCGGTAGGTGGTCACGACCCGTTGCCGCAGCATGCTGTCGTGCCGGGCCCGCCAGGCCAGCGCGTCGGCGGCGGCCATGAGGTGGACGGTGCGGCGCATCAGGTGGGTGCGTACGGCCTGCCGTCCGGTCAGCAGGGCGTCCAGCTCCGCCGGCCGGAAGGCCCGGGTACGGGACCACAGTCCGGTGAAGGGTTCCTGCGGTTCCTGGGCCTGCATGCCGCACAGGTGGGTGATGACGTCGAGGGCCGGGGCGGTGGTGCGGCCGAGGAGGAACTGCCGGGCGAGGGTGGCACGGTTCAGGGCGCGGGTGTCGAGGACGGTCGTCATGGTTTCCCTCAGGCCGCCGCTCGTTCGCCGGCCGGGCGCCGGCGCGGGGCGGGGCGGGTGAGGAGGCCGTCGTCGAGGGTGGTGCCGGCGCCCGCGAGGAGGTCCGCCGGCTGTTCCCCGGTGCGCGGGCCGATGATGGCGGGGCTGGCGTCTGGGTGGGCGGTGGCGAAGGCCGTCGCCAGGTGGGGCAGGGACAGTCCGGCGTCGTCGGCCAGGGTGAGCAGCCGCTCTACGGCGTCGAGTTTGCGCTCGTCGGTCAGGTGTCCCGGCACCCAGCGCATCCGCTGGTGGGTGCCGATCGCGCGCGCCTTGCCGGTCCGCACCAGGTCGGTCAGCGCGGACAGGCTCTCCTCGATGTCGGTCGCGGGGTCGGGGTGGTGCAGCTGGTAGAGGTCGATGCAGTTGGTCCGCGGGCGCCGCAGCGAGTGCTCCATCTCGGCGATGATCCGGCGCCGGCCCCCCAGCGCCTTGCCGACGACGTGCTCGGTCTCGCTGTGGCCGTAGACGTCGGCGGTGTCGATGAAGTTGATCCCGGCGTCCAGCGCCCGGTGCACCATCCGGGCGCAGTCCTCGTGGTCGGGGTTGCCCAGCCTGCCCTGGATGCCGGTCCGGCCCAGCTCACGCATTCGCACAGCGGTGTTCCTTCGGGTTCGCGGTGGGGGCGGGGGGCGGGGGGGCGGCCGTCGTCCCGGTCCGCACCCCGCCGGTGGAAAGGGGGAGGTCAGCCGTTGTACGGGGCGGCGACGTCCAGCACCCAGACGACGCCGAAGCCGTCCTTGAGCATGCCGTACAGCGGTGCCCAGGAGGAGGGCGCCAGCGGCTGCACGACGGTCGCGCCGACGGACAGCTTCTCCCACAGGGCGGTGATCTCCTCGGCGTCGTCGCCGCGCACCGAGACGAAGACCGGGTTCTCACCCGGGTGGTAGGGCAGCGCGGCGGGCACGTCGTAGGCCATGACGTGGAAGCCGTTGTCTGCGGTCACCTGGCCCCACATCACCCAGTCCGCCTCGTCCTGGTTCCGCACGGCGCCGGTGTCCTTGTAGGTCACGGCGACGACCTGCCCGCCGAACACGGAGTGGTAGAAGTCGAGCGCGGCACGGGCGTCGCCCCGGAAGTTCAGGTGGGTGGTGGTCTTGACGGACATGGAGGCTCCTCGCCTGCGGTTGCGTAGCGGAACACCCGGCCGGCCGCGGTCCCGTTCGAACCCCGGCCGGCGTCGGTGACCTCACCCTCGCAGGGGTAGCGGACAGGGAGTGTCCGCTACCCGGGGGAGGATGGGAACCATGCCGAAGACCTCCGCCCGACTGCTCGCGCTGCTCTCGCTGCTCCAGACCCGCCGGGACTGGCCGGGGGAGGAACTGGCCGGCCGGCTCGACGTGAGCGCGCGCACGGTGCGCCGGGACGTGGACCGGCTGCGGGAGCTCGGCTACCCCGTCACGGCGGTCAAGGGGCCCGACGGCGGCTACCGGCTGGAGGCCGGTTCGCAGTTGCCGCCGCTGCTGTTCGACGACGAGCAGGCGGTCGCCCTCGCCGTGGCCCTCCAGACGGCCACCGCGACCGGGGCCGGGATCGGTGCGGCCGCGGCCCGCGCCCTCGGCACGCTGCGGCAGGTGCTGCCGGCCCGGCTGCGGCACCGGATCGCCCTGCTCGAGGTGACCGAGGTGGCGCCGCCCGGCACCGACCCGGTGCAGGCGGACAGCCGGGTGCTGCTGGAGATCGGCGCCGCCATCCACGCCCGTG
Organism: Streptomyces sp. NPDC023723; assembly: GCF_040639815.1. Lineage (NCBI taxonomy): Bacteria > Bacillati > Actinomycetota > Actinomycetes > Kitasatosporales > Streptomycetaceae > Streptomyces > Streptomyces sp. NPDC023723. The sequence continues at coordinate 57,308 of NZ_JBFAAP010000037.1, read as the reverse complement.
CGGAGCTGCGCTTCGACTACGCCCCCTCGGGCCCGGCGGCCGGCACCCCGGCACGTCGGCGGGTGCAGCCGCACCACCTGGTCACCCGGCGGGGCCGGTGGTACCTGCTCGGCTGGGATCCCGACCGCGACGACTGGCGCACCTTCCGCGCGGACCGGGTCTCGCCGCGCACTCCCACCGGTCCCCGCTTCACCCCGCGCGAGGTGCCGGGCGGCGATGTGGCCGCCTTCGTGGCCGGACGGTTCCGCGGCTCGGACGGTCCGGCCGGCTGGCCCTGCCGGGGCGAGGCGGTGCTGGACGTGCCGGCGGTCTCCGTCGCTCCCTACGTGCTGGACGGACTGGTGGAGGAACTCGGCCCCGGCCGCTGCCGGGTGGTGCTCGGCTCCTGGTCGTGGATCGGGCTGGCCTCGGCGCTGGGCCGGTTCGACACCGCGCTGCACGACGTCCGGCCCGCCGAACTGCGCGCCGCGTTCACCGTGCTGGCCCGGCGCTGCGCCGCCGCGGCCGAGGGGGCTGACGCGGCCGGGTCCGGGACCGCGTCGGACGGACCGTGATCCCGTCGCGGCCCGGCGATGTCAGTGGTGCCTGCCAGAGTGGGGCGTACCCCGGCGGAGCGCCGGGGCCGCGAACCGGAAGGCGGACCATGAGCGACCCGGCAGTCCCCCAGCACCACTCGCCCCGTTGGGCCACCGGCACCCGCCCCGCGCTGCCCTCCGTCGGCACCGAGCGGGAGACGCTCGCCGCGTTCCTCGACTGGCACCGGGCGACCTTCGAGCAGAAGTGCTCCGGTCTGTCCGCCGAGCAGCTGTCCACCCGGGCGGTGCTTCCGTCCACGATGTCGCTGCACGGTCTGGTGCGGCACCTGGCCGGTGTCGAACGCTGGTGGTTCCGCCAGCAGTTCGCCGGTGAGGACGTCCCGATCCTGAACTACTCCGACGACGACCCCGACCAGGACTTCGAGCGGCTGGACGGCGACCCCGGGGCGGCCTTCGCCGTCTGGCACGCGGAGTGCGAGCGGTCCCGGCAGATCGTCGCCGCGGCGGCGTCCCTGGACGTGACGGGCACCCGTCGCAGCACCGGCGAGCCGGTGTCGCTGCGGCGGATCCTGGTGGACATGATCGCGGAGTACGCCCGGCACAACGGCCACGCCGACCTGCTGCGCGAACGCCTCGACGGGGCGGTCGGGATGTGACGCGGTCAGCAGTACGGGGGCTGGTCGCCGAGCGCCGCCGCGACTCGCAGCCACACGCCGAGGAGCCGGTAGAGACCGGGCAGTGCGCCCCGGGCCCGGACGGTCCGGTCGTCCACGGCGGTCACCCCGGGGATGCCCAGCAGCGTGGCGGCCACCGAGGCCGACTGCCAGCGGACGGTGAGGGTGGCCGGGTCCGGTACCGGCGGGGCGGTCACCGGCGGCACGGAGAGGCCGGCCGCGACCGCCTCCTCGATGGCCGCGCGTGCCTCCCGCGGCGGGCGCAGTTCGGCCGCGAACCGGCCACGCGCGTACTTGACGGCCACGGTCGACACGGCGGTGTCCCACTCCGTGGTCTCCGCGCAGGCCCGGTCGTCCCCGGTGAGGGCCACCAGCGGGACCCCGACGGCTGCCGCGGTGGCGTGCGCCAGCCCGATCTCCCCCACGGGCCGGCCGTCGAGCCAGATGTCCTCGATCTCATGCCCCATGAAGCTGTGGCTCAGCACACCGGGCGCGCCGGCCTTCGAGTGATAGCCGACGCAGACCATGGCGTCGTGCTCCGCGGTGAGCCCTTCGAGCATTCCCATGGTCTTGGTCTTGCCCCGGACCAGCCGGACGGCCGGGTGCAGCGCCTCCGGAAGGAGGTTGCGCATCGGTCCGTGCGCGTCGTTGACGAGGATGTCGGTGGCGCCCGCCCGCAGGGCGCCCCGGACGGCCGCGTTGACGTCCTCCGTCATCAGGAGCCGTCCGCGTTCGTAGTCCCGCCCGGTGGGCTGGACGTCGTCGGCGTCGACCAGCCCCGTGACGCCCTCCATGTCCGCGCTGATGAAGATCCTCATGCCGCCTACGGACGCGGGGCGGCCGGCCGCGGTTCCCGACGCGAGCTGCACGAAAGGGCAGTGGAATTTGCCCCGCCGGGCTTATGGGGAGCCTTTATGCGGGCGGCCGGGAAGCGGTTCCGTATTTCACGCCGCGTCAAGAAGAATGCGGATGCCGCATCGCCGGGCGGTCATTTCCGGGCCTCCCGGGCTGCGCCATCACGGGACCGTTCACAGTTCGTCGCAAGTCGTTCACACGCCATCATTCGGCATCCTTGTCGGCCATGTGACGGCTGGTAATGTGCCCGCCGTTCCACCCCCACAGAACGATGTACCCGATCCTTGGATTTCACTTTATGACTGGTACGCCAGACGAAACCCCCACGAACACCTTCGCCCCCGGCGGACGCCGCCGGCACCGCAAGGCAAGAGTGAGCCGGGTCGGCGCGCGCCGTGCCCTCGTGCTCGCGATGGCCGTGCCGGTGGCCTCCGCGACCCTGGCCGGCACCTCGGCCTTCGCCGCCGACGACAGCACCGCGACGGCCACCCAGGGCGTCTCGGTCGACGGTCTCGACGCCGACGACGCGCAGCTGGTCAAGAACCTGACCGCGCGGATCGCCGACGACCGCCTGGGCTCCGACGTCAGCGGCGTGGTCCTCGACGCCGACTCGGACACCGCCCTGTGGGACCACGACGGCTCCACCGCGCTGATGCCCGCCTCCAACGCCAAGCTGGCCACGGCCACCACCGCCCTGACCCTGCTGGGCGCGAACCACGAGTTCACCACGAAGGTCGTCTACGGCGACGGCACCCTCACCCTCGTAGGCGGCGGCGACCGTACCCTCACCAGCGACGACCTCGCCGAGATGGCGAAGACGGCGGTCGATGGCCTCAAGGCCGCCGGGCTGTCCGGCGTCAAGGTCCGGGTGGACGACAGCCTGTTCGCCGAGCCGACCCTCGCCAACGGCTGGAACGAGGACTACTACCCCACCGAGGTGACGCCGGTGCGTTCCCTGGTGGTGGACGGCGCCGCTGTCCAGGACACGGCCATCAACGCCGGCGAGGTCTTCGCCAAGCAGCTCGCCGCGAACGGCATCACCGTCGACGGCGAGGTCGGCCGCGCGACGGCGAAGCAGTCCGACGTGCCGGTGGCGCAGCACAAGTCGGCGCCGCTGTCGGACATCGTCAAGCAGATGCTGAAGACCAGCGACAACAACATCGCCGAGACCCTGCTGCGGATGACCGCCGTGGAGCTGGGCAAGCCCGCCACCTTCGAGGGCGGCGTCGAACTGGTCCGCCAGGTGCTCAGCTCGTACGGCATCTCGCTGGACAACTTCGAGATGTACGACGGCAGCGGCCTCTCCCGTGCCGACCGCATACCGGCCACCACCCTCGCGCAGCTCCTCGACGCGATCACCGAGTCCTCCGCCCTCAGCTCGATCCTGGACGGTCTGCCGGTGGCCGGCGAGGCCGGTTCCAGCCTCGGCCCGGAGTGGGGCCGCTTCGACGACGCCAACTCCGAGTGCGCCGTCGGCAAGGTGCAGGCCAAGACCGGCACTCTCACCGGGGCCGTCGCGCTCAGCGGTGTGACCCGGACCGACGACGGCGAGTGGCGGATCTTCTCCTTCATCGAGAACAACTCCACCGCCGACCCGGCCGACATCAAGGACGCGATGGACGGCCTCGCCGCCACCGTGAACGGCTGCTGGGCCTGAGGCGGCACACACCTCACGGTCCGTCCGCGCGTCGCCCACCGGCGGCGCGCGGACGCGTGAACCCGACACCCCCGCCCGCTCGTTGACTCCTGCGACAGCTCTCCACCCACCCGACTGTCTGAGGAGTTTCGGTGAAGGATCTCGCGGAGTCGACCGAGTCGATGGAGCAGCTCGCCACGGTCTGGCGGGCCATGGTCCTCGACCGCGCCCCGGGGGCAGACGTACGTGACCTGCCGGGCATCGCCGTCCGCTGGGCGGACTGCCGGTTCGCGTTCTGGAACTGCGTCACGCTGACCGAGGCGGGGACCGGCCCGGCCCTGGCGGCACGGCGGCTGGCCGAGGCCGCGCAGATCATGCGGTCCAAGCGGCACCCCGGTTTCCTCTGGCTCTTCGAGGACCTGCTGGACGACGGGGCCCGCGCCTGCCTGGACGAGGCGGCCGGGCAGGCCGGGCTCCGGCTCGCCTTCCCCGGCACCGGCATGGCCGGGGACCTGCTCCCGGTGCCCGACCCGGTCCATCCCGACCTGACCTTCGTGCGGGTCCGCTCCGACGACCAGCTCACGGCGTACGCCGACCTCAACTCCCGCGCGTACGGCTTCGACCTGGCCGAGGGCCGCGACGGCCTGGTCGGCAGCGCGCTGTGGAAGCAGGACGTGTACGCCTATCTCGGCCTGCGCGACGGCGTCCCGGTGACGTGCGCCGGGACCGTGGCGGCGGACGGCCGGCTCTTCGTCGCGCTGGTCGCCACCGACCCCGGGTGGCAGCGGCGGGGCTACGGCGAGGCCGTCACCCGCAAGGCGCTGCACGAGGGCGCCCGGGCCACCGGGCTGACCCGCGCGACCCTGCACGCCACGGAGGCCGGCGCGCCCGTGTACCCGCGCATCGGCTTCCGCCCCAACTCGCGCATCCGCTTCTACGGGCTGGACGGCTGACGGCTCAGCGGGCGGCGGGGGCGATGCGGGTGACGTGGTCCTCGCCGCCCGGTCCGGAGGCCGACTTGTCCAGGACGTAGGCGGTGCCGTCGGGGCGGACCTGGACGTGGTTGGGAAGCGCCCCGGTGGCGACGGTGCGCGTGACGGTTCCCGGCCCCGGGTCGACGACGGAGACCGTGCCGGCCAGCCGGTTGACGACCAGCACCCGGCCGGAACGGGGGTCGGTGGCCACCGACTTGGCGCCCTCGCCGGTGCGGACGGTCCGGGTGACGGCGCCCGTGCGCAGATCGAGAGCCGACATGGTGCCCGCGCCCTGGTCGGCGGTGTAGGCGGTGCGGCCGTCGGCGGACAGCGCGACGGAGAGCGGGCCGTCGCCGGTGGGGACGAGCCGCGCGGTGGCGGAGCCCGGCGCGATACGGAGGACGCGGTCGTTGGTGAAGTCGGCGGCGTGGACGGCTCCGGTGCGCTCGTCCACCGCCAGCCCGGTCGGACCGGCGCCGGCCACGGTGACCCGCCGGACCTCCCGGTACGTGCGGCTGTCGAAGGCGACGACCGAGCCGGTGCCGTAGGCCGTCGCCCACACCAGGTCGCGCCGCTCGTCCACGACGACCTCGCGGGCGTGCGCGACGCCGGGCACGGTGGCCAGGTGCCGGCCGGTGCGCTGGCTGTAGACGGCCACGCTGTCGTTGCGGGTGTTGGTGACCCACACCGTGTTGTGCTCGTCGTCGACGTCGATGCCGTAGACCGCCTCGATGGTGCCGTCGGTGGCGTCCGGCGGAGCGTCGTAGGCGGCTTCCACCGCCAGGGTGTCCGGGTCGACCCGCAGCAGCCGGGACCGGGTGACCGCCGCCGGGGGCTGGCCGGCCGAAGCCGTCGCCCACAGCACGTCGTTGCGCTCCGAGTAGGCGGACTGGTAGAGGCCCGGGGCGAGCGGTGCCGAGGTGACGGACGGGGCGGGCGTCGCCGCCGCGGCGTTCGGCAGTGCGAGAGCGCCGGCCACCGCGAGGGCCAGGGCGCTCGCGGTGGTCGGCGGGACACGGCGGTTGAGGGCAGGCATCGGTGCGGTCTCTCCGGAGGCTGAAGGCAATCCCCAAGTAAAGCTTAGGTAAGGCTAAGCTAATAGGATCTTCAGCGGAGAGGCAAGCTACAGCAGATCGCGGCGGACCGTCTCGTTCCAGGTACGGGAGAACACCCGCCGGTCCGCTTCGTAGCCGTCGAGCGTGGCGTCGACGTGGAAGTCCCGTTCGTCGCAGGTGAGCCGGGTGTGGGTGACGACGCGGACGTCCCAGTCGGCGCGCCGGAACGTCATGGTCCAGGTCGACTCCCCGCTGGCGGAGGTGAAGTCGTCGGCGACGGCCGCGTAGCGCTCGTGGGCGCGGCGGCCGACGTCCAGGCCGATCTCCTCGAACCGGACCGTGCCGCGGTCCTTCACGATGTCCAGCTCGGCGCGGTAGTCCACCAGGTCGCGCTTGACCTCCCAGCGTTCCTCCGGCGGGGTGAGCGACGTGACGGCGATGGGCTCGGTGCCCTCCGGTTCACCGAACGGGTCGGCCGGGGTGCCGTCGGGCGCCTGAGCCGGCCGGACCGGCAGGGTGAGCGTGCTGGTGTGCTCGCGGACGCCGAGCCGGGCCGGGCGCGGCGGGGGCCAGGCCAGCGGCCAGTAGGAGGTCGACAGGGAGAGCCGGACCCGGTGCCCCGCCGGGAAGGTCTGCGCCACCCCGTTGAGGTGGACGGTGGCGCGGTAGCGGCGGCCGGGCTCCAGCGGTTCGGGGTGTTCGGTGCTGTCGTGCCGGGTGAGGTTGAGCAGGCCGTACGTCACCCGGGTCGCGGCGCCGTCGGGGCGGACGTCGGAGAGCCGGGCGGCCACCATGGCGACCGGCCGGTCGACGGTCAGGTCGAGGTCCACGGCCGGTGAACCGAGGATCTCCAGCGGCTCGGCGAGCGGCTCGGTCTCGAAGACCAGCGAGCCGCCGTCCTCCTCGCGCTGGTCGTAGGGCAGGTCCGGGGGCGCGTTGTAGGAGGCCCACTTGCCGCCGAACTGGCCGACCGACAGCGGCGACTGCACCGTGAGCACGTCACCGTCCCCGTCGGCCGGGGGCTCCCCGGGCGGCGCGATGCGGTGCCGGACCAGCGGGTGGGTGACGGGGTGGACGTTGGGTGAGGGCCAGGTGGGCTCCGCCACCCAGCGGCCGGGCCGTTCCTCGTAGGAGGTGGACGGCGGCACGCTGTCCTGCATCCAGGTGTGCAGCATCGGGCCGTCCATCACGCCGTTGTCGGCGCCCTTGAGCCAGTGGTCCCACCAGCGCACCACCTCCTGGAGGTAGCCGATGGCCGGGCCGGGCTCCCCGAGGTGCGGGAACTTGTGCGACCAGGGACCGATCAGGCCCTTGCGGGGGACGTCGAGGTGGGCGAGCAGCCGGGTGACGGCGTTGGAGTAGCCGTCCGCCCAGCCGCTGGAGGCGAGCACCGGGCAGCGTACGGCCGCGTAGTCCTCGCCGACGGAGGCGTGCCGCCAGTAGTCGTCGCGGCGCTGGTGGCGCAGCCACTGAAGGACCCAGGGCTCGGTGTGCTCCAGGCGTTCCAGCCACATGTCGCGCCAGGCGTCGCCGACCACGGCCGGGTCCGGCGGGCAGGTGCCGTAGGCGAACATGGTGCCCGCCTCGGCCAGGTTGTCCGACAGCATCGCCCCGCCCATGTAGTGCATGTCGTCGGCGTGCCGGTCGTCGGTGAAGGAGGCGATGACGATCGCCTTGAGGCTCGGCGGCTGCCGGGCGGCCACCTGGAGGGCGGCGAAGGCGCCCCAGGAGATGCCCATCATCCCGGTGTTCCCGTCGCACCAGGGCTGCTCGGCGAGCCAGGCCAGCACCTCCTCCGCGTCCTGCTGCTCGCGCTCCAGGTACTCGTCCTTCAGGACCCCTTCCGACTCGCCGGTGCCGCGCAGGTCGACGCGGACGCAGGCGTAGCCGTGCCCGGCCAGGTAGGGGTGGTGGATGGAGTCGCGGACCGCGGTGAGGTCGCGTTTGCGGTAGGGGATGTACTCCAGGACGGCCGGCACGGGGTCGTGGTCGGAGGAGGTGGGGCGCCAGATCCGGGCCGACAGGCGGACGCCGTCGGACATGGGGACGACGACGTGTTCCTCTTCCTTCGTCGCGTACGGCAGATGGGTCGTATGACGCATGCGGCGGCCTCCTTAACTGCGCGGTCCTTCCCGGGGCTCGTCGATCCGGAGCCCGAGGGCGGCCACGCACCTGTCGAACTTGCGGCGCAGGTCTTCCTCGTCGGCGCCGCCGGTGAAGATGTGCGCCACCTCGTAGCTGTAACTGTCCTGCTGGGAGAGGTCCGACAGCCGCTGCCCCTCCTCCGGTATGACGTGCACGCGCACCCCCGGTATCTCGCGCTCGATCCGGGCGATGTCCTCGGCCGAGGGCACGTCGCGCACCACGCCGTCGGTGAACCAGCGGTAGTACCACTTGGCCGCCGTGGCGTACGCGCCCTGCCGGTGCGGCATGGTGGGGTCGGTGCCGAGCGCTAGGGCGAGCATGGCGTGGTGGTTGGGCACCCCGTCGACGTACTGGAACAGCTCGGCGTGCGACTGGGAGTGGCGGGGGTTGATCTCCAGCAGGCTGACCCGCTGGGTCTTCGGGTCGTAGAAGTACTCCACGCTGAAGGTCGCCGAGTCGAAGCCGATCCGGGTCATCACCCGCCGGGTGACGTCGTGCAGTTGCGCGATCATCTCGGGCGGCAGCGTCGAGGGGTACTGGTGGCGCAGGAAGCACGGCGAGTCGGGGTAGTCGATGGAGTCCAGGGTGCCGTACACGGTCACCTCGCCCCGGTGGACGTAGCCCTCCACCGCGACCTGGATGCCCGTCAGCGTCTCTTCCGCGAGGCACACCCGGCCGCCGACGCCGTCCATCTCGGGCGGCAGGTCGATCCGGCCGAGGATGTGCTCGAAGGGGCGGCCGACCCGGGCGATGCCCTCGCGGATCTCGGCGGCGGCCTTGCGGAACTCCTCCTCGTCCTCGACCCCGAAGGCGAGTTCGGAGGAATAGGACAGCGCGGGCTTGAGCCACATCGGGAAGCGCAGGCCGTCCGGGACGGGCGGCGGATCGGTCGCCAGGTCGACCCGGCCGAAGCGCGGCAGGGCGTCGGTGACCTTCTCCTGTTCCACCCGGCTCCAGTACTTGTGCTCGCACTTGACGATCGAGGCGAGGCTGGTGGTGCGGGTGCCGTAGCGTTCGCCCAGGATCGGTACGAGGGTGCTGACCGGGAAATCCCAGTAGCCGACGATCGCGTCAATGCTTCCGTCGAAGGCGTCGAGAACGCGCTCCGCCTTCTTGATCACTTCCGGTATCGACACCTCTCCGTCCTGGAGTTCCCCGACCGTCAACAGACCGTGGAACTCCAGCGCTTCGGCGCCCGGTACCGCTTGGAGCGTAGGCAGGTTGGCCTCGTCCAGGCCGACCACGAAAATGTTCTTCTTTTCCTCAGCAGACAACGGCTCTCCCTTCCAGAATGGGCGGAGTACCCGGCCTCGATCCGGCCAACCTCGCCGCACCGGAGAGGAACCAGTGATGGGAACCACGTCCCGGCACGCCAGGCCGAAGAAACCGCGCTCGTTACGGATCGGCGTTCTCGCCGCCGCCGCGGCCGTCACCGCGTCGGCCCTTTCCCTCGCCACCGCGGCGAACGGAGACCCGGCCGGACCCCGGGTCACACAGCTCGGCCTCGGCCCGGGGTACCTCACCGCCGGGCAGCGCGCGTCGGCGCGGCTGGAGATCGCCGCCGAGCGGTGCGTGACCGCGTCCCGGGTCACGGTCGCCGTGCGCGACGCCGAGGGCCGTCGGCTCGACTTCCCGGGCGCGGAGTCCGGCGTACGGCTGTGTCCGTCGGGGCACACCTTCACCTCGGGGGCGCGGGAGTTCGCCGCCGGCTCGTACACGATGTTCGGATCGTGGCGGGACGCGGACGGGGGATGGCATCCGTTGCCGTCGATCACGCTGAAGGTCGGGGCGGCCGGCTCCGCGCGGGAGAGCGCCGACGGGCCGTCGTGGGACGTCTCCGGCGGGTGGCAGCGACGGTTCTCCGACGAGTTCGGGGGGACCTCGCTGGACACCTCGAAGTGGAACACCGGCTGGTTCGGCACCGGCGTCACCGGCCCGGTGAACGACGCCGAGGACGCCTGTTACGACGCGCGGAACGTCAGCGTGTCCGGCGGCGCGCTGCACCTGCGGCTGACCGGTGACGACGCCTCGTGCAAGGGGCAGACGCGGCGGCACACCGGGGCGCACGTGAACACGATGGACACCTTCTCCTACAGCTACGGCGCCGTCGAGTACCGGGCCCGGGTCCCGGCGGCGGGCGGCGCGGTCGCGAACTGGCCGGCGCTGTGGGACACCGGCGACTTCTGGCCCCGGGACGGCGAGATCGACACGATGGAGGGACTGTCCGGCGAGAGCTGCTCGTACTGGCACGCCACCGGCACCGACCGGGGGCACTGCCCGTCCGGCGCCCGCACCGGCTGGCACACCTTCGGGCACCGGTGGGAGCCCGGGAGGATCACCTGGTACTACGACGGGCAGCCGGTGCACACCGAGACCTCCGGGGTCGTCGGCTCCCCGCACTACCTGGTCATGCAGAACACCCAGGGCTCCTTCGGCGGCCCGACGCGCACCCCGGCCGACCTCCAGGTCGACTACGTGCGGGTCTGGGCCAAGTGACGCTCACGCGGCAGGACCAAGACATGTGGCGGCCCCTCGGGGGGCACCCGAGACTGGGAGAGGACGAGCGCTCGGAGACAGGCGGGTCATGGGCACCATCGAAGAGACGGTCGAGATCGCGGTGCCGGTGCGCACCGCCTACAACCAGTGGACCCAGTTCAAGGTCTTCCCGCGGTTCGTGTCCGCGGTGCGCGGGGTCGAGCAGATCAAGCCGACCCTCACCCGCTGGGAGATCGGACTCGGTCCGGTCAGCCGGGAGTTCCTGACGGAGGTCGTGGAACAGCGGCCGGACACGGTGGTGCGCTGGCGGGTCCTCGGTACCCGCGTGCGCGGTGCGGCGGCGTTCGCCCCGCTCGCGCCGGACCGGACGTCGCTCACCGTACGGATGGCCCCCGGCGACCCGCTCGGGATCACCCGTCGGGTGCTCGGCACGGAACTCGGGCACTTCAAGGAGTTCATCGAGGGGCTCGGGGAAGAGTCGGGGGCCTGGCGGGGCACGATCCGCGACGGTCATGTGCTGCCGGCCGAGGACCGGCCGGACCGGAGCCTGGTCCCGCACTGGCCGCACGGCTGACCCGACCCCTCACCAGAACGAGAGAGCCGCCTGATGCAGAAGTCACCGAGCGAAGAGCCGGCCGAGAACCTCACCGTGCAGCCGCCCAGGACCTGGGCCACCGGCGCCCCCGCGGTGGCGCACGCGCTCCAGTACTCGCTGGAGGAGACGTCGGTGCGGCGCACCGGCACGACACTGCTGACCATGAACCAGGTGGGCGGCATCGACTGCCCCGGCTGCGCCTGGGCCGATCCCGCCCCGGGGCACCGGCACGTCAACGAGTACTGCGAGAACGGCGCCAAGCACATCAACGACGAGGCGACCTCCCGCCGGATCACCGCCGACTTCTTCCGCCGGCACTCCGTCACCGAACTCGCCGGCCGCTCCGACCAGTGGCTCAACCAGCAGGGCCGGCTCACCGAGCCGGTGGTCAAGCGGCCGGGCTCGGACCACTACGAGCCGATCAGCTGGCAGGACGCCCTCGGGCTGCTCGCCGGCGAACTCAGGACACTCGACTCGCCCGACGAGGCGGTGTTCTACACCTCGGGCCGGGTCAGCAACGAGGCCGCGTTCGTCCTCCAGCTCTTCGCGCGGGCCTTCGGCACCAACAACCTGCCCGACTGCAGCAACATGTGCCACGAGTCCAGCGGCTTCGCCCTGCACGAGACGCTGGGCACCGGCAAGGGCACGGTGAGCCTGGAGGACCTGCACCACGCCGACCTGATCTTCGTGGTGGGGCAGAACCCGGGGTCCAACCATCCGCGCCAGCTCAGCGCCCTGGAGGCGGCCAAGCGCAACGGCGCCCGGATCATCGCGGTCAATCCGCTGCCGGAGGCGGGGCTGCTGCGGTTCAAGAACCCGCAGAAGCCGCGCGGGGTGATCGGACGCGGGGTCGAGATCGCCGACCGGTTCCTGCACATCCGCGTCGGCGGCGACCTCGCGCTGTTCCAGGGGCTGAACCGGCTGCTGCTGGAGGCGGAGGAGGCCCGTCCGGGCACCGTGCTCGACCACGACTTCATCCGTGCCAGTACCGACGGTTTCGAGGAGTTCTCCCGGCACGCCCGCTCGGTGGCGTGGGAGGACATCCTGCGCGCCACCGGGCTGACCCGGGTGGAGATCGAGAAGGTCCGCGACGACGTGCTGGCCAGTGAGCGGGTCATCGTCTGCTGGGCCATGGGCGTCACCCAGCACAAGCACGGCGTGCCCACCATCAGGGAGATCGTCAACTTCCTGCTGCTGCGCGGGAACCTCGGCCGGGCCGGGGCCGGCGCCTGTCCGGTGCGCGGGCACAGCAATGTGCAGGGCGACCGCACGGTGGGCATCTGGGAGCAGATGCCCGACTCGTTCCTCGACGCGCTGCGCGACGAGTTCGGTTTTGAGCCGCCCCGGCAGCACGGCCTGGACGCGGTGAACTCCATCAAGGCGATGCGGGCGGGCCGGATCAAGGTGTTCCTCGGGGTGGCGGGCAACTTCGTGCGGGCCGCCCCCGACAGCGAGGTCACCGAGGAGGCCATGCGCCGCTGCCGCCTGACCGCGCACATCTCCACCAAGCTCAACCGGTCGCACACGGTCTGCGGCGAGACGGCGCTGATCCTGCCGACACTGGGCCGCACCGAGCGCGACGTCCAGGCCACCGGCGAGCAGTTCGTCACGGTGGAGGACTCCATGAGCGAGGTGCACGCCTCGCGCGGCCGGCTGGAACCCGCCTCCCGGCTGCTGCTCAGCGAGGTCGCGATCCTGTGCCGGCTGGCCCGGCACACCCTGGACGGCACCGCGGGAATCCCCTGGGAGCGGTTCGAGGCCGACTACGGGGCGATCCGCGACCGGGTCTCCCGCATCGTGCCGGGGCTGCACGACTACAACCGGCGGGTCGACCGCCCCGGCGGCATCCGGCTGCCCAACCCGGTCAACGAAGGGGTCTTCGGCACGGAGTCCGGCAAGGCCCGGTTCAGCCGCAACGACTGGCAGATGCCCGAGGCGCCGGAGGGACACCTGCTGCTCCAGACGCTGCGTTCGCACGACCAGTGGAACACCGTCCCGTACACCACGAGCGACCGGTACCGGGGCATCCACGGCAGCCGCCGGGTGGTGATGGTCAACCCGGACGACCTCACGGCGCTCGGGCTGGCCGACGGCGCGCGGGTGGACCTGGTGAGTGTGTGGCGCGACGGCACGGAGCGCCGCGCCGCCGACTTCACCGTGGTCGGCTACCCGAGCGCCCGCGGCTGCGCCGCCGCCTACTACCCCGAGACCAACGTCCTGGTGCCGCTGGATCACGTGGCCGACGTCAGCAACCAGCCGGCGTCCAAGGGGGTGGTGGTGCGCCTGGAGGCGCCCACGACCCCGGTGTGACATGCGGTTTCGGTGTCCATTAGGTTTCTGTGCGACATGCGCAGCCACCTTTTCCGCCGCCGTCCGTCCGCCGCCGTCCGCGCGCTGGCCACCATCCTCACCGCACTGCTCGCCACGGCGTGTGCGAACGGCGGCGGCGCCGAGGACGGTACGACGGTGACGCCACCGCCCGCGCACACCGGGTTCGACTACCAGCTCGGCGGCCCATACCCCCCTGCCGATGGTGTGCGGGTCGTCGTACGCGACCACACGGTGAAACCGGCGGCCGGCCGCTACAACATCTGCTACGTCAACGCCTTCCAGGCCCAGCCGGACGCCGAGGGCGACTGGGACGCCGACCTGCTGCTGCGCGACGCGGACGGTGCGGTCGTCATGGACGAGGACTGGGGCGAGGCCATGCTGGACATCAGCACCGGCGCCAAGCGGAAGCGGATCGCCGAGCGGGTGAACGGCTGGATCGACGGGTGCGCGGCCAAGGGCTACGACGCGGTCGAGCCGGACAACTACGACAGTTACACCCGGGCGCCCAGGGGTCTGCTGAGCGCCGGTGACGCCGAGGCGTTCCTCACACTGCTCGCCGGCCACGCCCACGCGGCGGGGCTGGCCATCGGCCAGAAGAACACTCCGCAACTCGCCGGGGACCGGGAGCGGGTCGGGCTGGACTTCGCGGTGGCGGAGGAGTGCGGGAAGTACGCGGAGTGCGGGGACTACGTCGACGCGTTCGGTGCCGCGGTCCTGGTGATCGAGTATGACGAGAAGGGCCTGAAAGCGGCTTGTGACGGCTGGGGCGACGAGATCAGCATCGTCCGGCGTGACCTCGACGTCCTGCCCGGCGGCCGCTCGGGTCACGTCCGGGAGACCTGCGACGACGGGTGAGGCACGATGACCGACGTCCACTGCACGGTGTGGGACGAGACGGGCGGTGCGGGAGCTCCCGCCGTCCTCGTGCACAACATCTTCACCTGGGGCGACGACGCCGCCTACGGGTTCGCGGCACAGCGGCCGCTGGCGGACCGTTACCGGCTGCTGCTGATGGACCGGCGCGGCTACGGCGGCAGTCCCGACACCGACCGCAGTGACTTCGACACCGACGCCGCCGACCTGGTGGACCTGCTGGCCCGGCAGGACGGCGGCGCCCATCTGGTCGGGCACGGCAACGGCGGACTCGCGGCCATGCTCGCCGCCGGGCAGCGGCCCGACCTGGTGCGCTCGCTGACCCTGATCCAGCCGTCGGCGTTCTCGGCCACCGCCGGTCATCCGGTGGTGCGGGACCTGCTGCGCCGGGTGGCGGACAGTGCCGGGGTGCCGGATTCGGTCACCCCGGAGCAGTATCTGCGGGCCTCCACGGAGGGCATCGGGCTGCCGATGCCCGAGCCGACCGGGCGGCGGCTGCGGGCGGTGGCCACGTCGATGCGGGAACGCCCGGTCTGGGAGGCGCGGGTGCCGCTGGCGCCGCTGCGCGACGCGCCGTGGCCGGTCCTGGTGATCTGCGGGACCTGGCAGGACGCCCCCGAGCCGTACCGCGAGTACGCCGGTGAGCCGCTCATCGCCTGTGCGCGGGCGGTGGCCGAGACGGTCGGCGCCCGTCTGCTGCGGGTGCCCGGCTACTACCCGCACACCCAGCGGCCGGCCGCCGTCAACGCCGCGCTCCGGGAGCTGTGGGGCTGACCGGTCAGCGTACGAGGCAGGGCCGCTTGGCGTCGAACGTCCAGTCGGGGACCAGGTGGCGCATCCCGACGGCGTCGTCCCGCGCACCCAGCGCCTTGGAGCGGTACAGCTCGTGGGCGGCCAGCAGCCGGTCCGGGTCGAGCCGGACCCCGAGGCCGGGGGCGTCCGGCACGGCTATCTCACCGCCGACGATGCGCGGCGGCTCGACGGTCAGCCGCTCCAGGCCCTCCTGCCAGATCCAGTGCGTGTCCAGGGCGTTGTACTCCCCCGGCGCGGCGGCCCCGCAGTGCGTGACCATCGCCAGCGAGATGTCGAAGTGGTTGTTGGAGTGGCAGCCCCAGGTCAGTCCCATCGCGTTGCACAACTGCGCCACCCGCACCGAGCCCTGCATGGTCCAGAAGTGCGGGTCGGCGAGCGGGATGGACACCGACTGGAGGGCGAGGGCGTGGGTGAGCTGCCGCCAGTCGGTGGCGATCATGTTGGTGGCGGTCGGCAGACCGGTGGCCCGGCGGAACTCGGCGAGCACTTCCCGGCCGGAGTAGCCGCCCTCGGCACCGCAGGGGTCCTCGGCGTAGGCGAGGGTGCCGACCAGGGGCTTGCACAGGTCGACTGCCTCGCGCAGGGACCAGGCGCCGTTCGGGTCGAGGGTGATCCGCGCCTCGGGGAAGCGCTCCTTGAGGGCGCGGACGGCCGCCACCTCTTCCGCGCCGGCCAGGACGCCGCCCTTCAGCTTGAAGTCGCGGAACCCGTAGCGGCCGTAGGCGGCCTCGGCCTGGCGGACGACGGCCTCCGGGGTGAGGGCCGCTTCGTGCCGGATGCGGTGCCAGGCGTCGTCGGCGTCGGGTTCGCGGACGTAGTCCAGGTCGGTGCGGTCGGGGTCACCGACGTAGAAGAGGTAGCCGAGCACCCGGACCGAGGTGCGCTGCTGTCCGTCGCCGAGGAGGGCCGCGACCGGCACCTCCAAGTGCTGTCCCAGCAGGTCGAGCAGGGCGGACTCGACGGCGGTGACCGCGTGCACGGTGGTGCGCAGGTCGAAGGTCTGGGCACCGCGCCCGCCGGAGTCCCGGTCGGCGAACCGGTCGCCGATCTCGCGCAGCACCCGCTTGTACTCGCCGACCTTCGCCCCGACCACCAGGGACTCGGCGTCCTGGAGGGTGCGTGTGATCTTCTCGCCGCCGGGGACCTCACCGAGCCCGGTGCGCCCCTCCGAGTCGGTGAGGACGACGATGTTGCGGGTGAAGTAGGGGCCGTGGGCGCCGGAGAGGTTCAGCTCCATGCTGTCCCGGCCGGCCACCGGGTAGACGGCGAACGCGGTGACGGTCGGCTGGCTCGTGCTCATGCGGGACATCCTTGCGGTAGGGGGTGGTCACAGGCTCAGGACGTCGAGGGCCCACTCGACGGCCAGGACGCCGCCGAGGCCCAGGACCGACAGCACCGTGGTGTAGCTGGTGCGGACCTTGATGGCCTGGACGACGGAGAGGTTGAAGTACTCCTTGAACAGCCAGAAGCCGGGGTCGTTGACGTGCGAGAAGGCGATGGAGCCGCAGGAGACGGCGAGCACCATCATCTCGGCCTGCGTGCCGCTGCCGGCCAGCAGGGGCAGCACCACCCCGGAGGCGGTGACCACGGCGACCGTCGCCGAGCCGAGGGCGACGCGGAGGATGACCGCGATGAGCCAGGCCAGGACGAGCGGGGAGATGGACCAGCTGTCGGTGGCGTCCTGGATGTAGTCGGAGATGCCGCCTTCGACCAGGACGTTCTTGAACGCGCCGCCCGCGCCGATCACCAGCAGGATCATCGCCATCGCCTGCGCCGCCGAACCGCACGAGGCGCCGACGTCCGCGAGGCTGCGGCCGATCCGCGGGCCGAACGCCCAGATCGCCAGGCACAGGGTCAGCAGCAGCGCGATCGGCGCGGAGCCGATGAACGCGACGGTGTGCAGCAGCGGGGTCTCGGCGGAGGTGGCCATGTCGGTCACCGCGGCGCCGGCGATCAGGACCACGGGGAAGAGCGCCACGGACAGCGACCAGCCGAGGCCGGGCATCTCCTCGTCGGTGAACTCGCCCTCGGAGACCAGGCCCTTGGGGATGCCGGGGTTCATCGCCCGGACGAACGGCAGCCGCGGCCAGAGCAGCGCGATGAAGGCACCGACCGGGACCGCGATGAACAGCCCGTAGAACAGGGTCAGTCCGACCGAGGCGTGGAAGGTGGCGGCGACCGCGGTCGGGCCGGGGTGCGGGGGCAGGAAGCTGTGCATGGTGGACAGCGCGATCGACATCGGCAGACCGACCCAGAGCAGGTTCGCCCGGGTGACCCTGACCAGGGTGAAGGCGATCGGCACGATGATGATGAACGCGACCTCGTAGAACATCGTCACGCCGATGAGCATCGAGGTGACGACCATGGCGATCTGGACCCCGCGGGGTCCGAACGCGTCGAGGAGCTTGCCGGCGATGCGCTGGGCGGCACCGGAGTCCCCCATCACCCGCCCGACCATCGCGCCGAGCCCGATGGTGAGCATCGTGTCACCGATCTGGCCCCCGATGCCCTCGGAGAGGATGTCGGGTATGTCCGTCACCGGTATGCCCTGCACCAGGGCGACGCCGACCGCCACCAGCAGGAGCGCCGCGAAGCCGTTCAGCTTCAGTCTGGTCATGAGCAGCAGCAGGACCAGAACGCTGATGCCGACTACGACAAGTGGCATGTCAGTTCCCCTTTGAACTGTGGGACAAGTGACCGCCGAACGGCACCGAACTGCGGTTACCGGCTGACCGTAGAGATCGTTCCGATTCCCGTCCATGTCGAATTTTGTTGGTTGCGATACCTTGCGCGCATGACTGGCCCGGGTCACAGGTGTTGCAGCAGTGCTTCGAGGGCCGGGTTGTCGTTGTTCCGGCGCCACACCAGGTGGAGTTCGACCGGCTGCGGTTCCGGCAGCACCACCTGCCGGAAGACGATCCCGCCGTAGCGCATGTGCGCGGCGGTCTCCGGGACGAGGGCGATGCCCCAGCCGCCGTTGACCAGGGCGAGGATGCTGTGCACCTGGGTGAGGTACTGGGTGAACACCGGCCGCACCCGGGCGGCCCGGAAGATGCTGATGAGCAGTTCGTGGAAGTACCGGGCCTCGATGGGCGAGTACATGAGCAGTTCCTGGCCGGCGAAGTCCTCGATCGGCATCGGTCCCTCCGGGACGGCCAGCGGGTGCCCTTGCGGCAGGGCGGCCACCAGCGCCTCCTTGACGGCGGTGCGCGAGCCCAGGTCGGCCCCGGTGGCCGAGGGCCGGATCAGCCCGAGGTCCAGGGAGCCGGCGCTGAGCGCCTCCAACTGGCGGCGGGTGACCAGTTCCTGCAACAGGATCTCCACGCCGGGCAGGGTTTCCCGGGCGGTGTCCAGCAGACCGCCGAGGGCGGAGTAGGCGCTGGCGGCGGTGAATCCGACGGCGATCGTGCCCGCCTCGCCGCTGGAGACCCGGCGCACCGCGAGGGCGGCGTGCTCGGACTGGCGCAGGATGCGGCGGGCCTCGGCCAGGAAGGCGCGGCCCGCCGGGGTGAGCCGCACGGTGCGGTTGGTGCGGTCCAGCAGCTGGACGCGCAGCTCGTTCTCCAGCAGCTGGATCTGCCGGCTGAGCGGTGGCTGGGTCATGTTGAGCCGCTCCGCGGCCCGGGTGAAGTGCAGTTCCTCGGCGACGGCCACGAAGCTCGTCAACTGGGCAAGGGTGAACATCGATGCGCTCCAGGTATCAGTGCATCCAATATCTATGTTGGACGTGAATCAAAGCCGACCGTACCGTCGGGGCCATGACGACCATGAACGAGGCCGTGCAGGACCGGATCGCCTGGGTGCGGCTGTCCTCGGTGACCCTTCCGCTGGCCACGCCGATCAGTGACGCGAAGGTGTTCACCGGCCGGCAGAAACCGATGACGGAAGTGGCGCTGCTGTTCGCGGAGATCTCGACCGAGCAGGGGCACGAGGGCATCGGCTTCGGCTACTCGAAGCGGGCCGGCGGGCCCGGTCAGTTCGCGCACGCCAAGGAGATCGCCGGGGAGCTGCTCGGCGAGGACCCCAGTGACATCGGCCGGATCTGGACCAAGCTGGTGTGGGCCGGGGCGTCGGTCGGCCGCAGCGGGCTGGCCACCCAGGCCGTCGCCGCCTTCGACATCGCCCTGTGGGACCTCAAGGCCAAGCGGGCCGGGCTGCCGCTGGCCAAGCTGCTCGGCGCGCACCGCGACTCGGTGCGCTGCTACAACACCTCCGGCGGTTTCCTGCACACCCCCATCGAGCAGGTGCTGGAGAACGCCACCGCGTCGCTGGCGGGCGGTATCGGCGGTATCAAGCTCAAGGTCGGCCACCCCGACGGGAAGCACGACCTGGCCCGGCTCACCGCCGTCCGCGAGCACATCGGGGCCGACGTGCCGCTGATGGTCGACGCCAACCAGCAGTGGGACCGGCCCACCGCCCAGCGCATGGGCCGGGCGATGGAGGAGTTCGGCCTGGGCTGGATCGAGGAACCGCTCGACGCCTACGACGCGGCCGGGCACGCCGCGCTCGCCGCCTCCCTGGACACCCCCGTGGCCACCGGCGAGATGCTCGCCAGTGTCGCCGAACACGTCGAACTGATCCGGCACGGCGGCTGCGACATCATCCAGCCGGACGCGCCCCGCATCGGCGGCATCACCCAGTTCCTCAAGCTCGCCACGCTCGCCGAGCACCACCAGCTCCAGCTGGCCCCGCACTTCGCGATGGAGATCCACCTGCACCTGGCCGCCGCCTATCCGATCGAGCCGTGGGTGGAGCACTTCGACTGGCTGGAGCCGCTGTTCAACGAGCGTCTCCAGGCCCGCGACGGCCGCATGCTCGTCCCCGCCCGGCCCGGTCTCGGCATCACCCTCAGCGACCGGGCCCGGGCCTGGACGGTCGCCGCGCACGAGGCGGGCTCCCGGCCCTGACCCCGGTTCTGTCTCTCTTCCCGACTCTTCCAGGAGCCTTCCCATGACGTCCTTCACCCCGGCAGAACTCGGCCGCCGTATCGGCTCGGGGCTGCTGTCCTTCCCGGTGACCCACTTCCGCGCCGACCTGTCCTTCGACGAGGACGCCTACCGGGAGAACATCGTCCGGCTCGCCGAGTACGACGTGGGCGGTCTGTTCGCCGCGGGCGGCACCGGCGAGTTCTTCTCCCTCACGCCGCTCGAGGTGGAGCAGGTGGTCACGGCCGCCGCCGAGAGCGTCTCCGACGGCACGCCCATCCTGGCCCCGGCGGGCTACGGCACCGCGACCGCCGCCGAGTTCGCCGCCGCCGCCGAACGGGCGGGCGCCGACGGCATCCTGCTCTTCCCGCCCTACCTCACCGAAGCCTCGCAGGAGGGGCTGGCCCGGCATGTGGAGGCGGTCTGCCGCGCCACCTCCCTCGGCGTGATCGTCTACAGCCGGGCCAACGCGGTGTACTCGGCCGACACCGTCGCCCGGCTCGCCGAGAGCTGCCCCAACCTCATCGGGTACAAGGACGGCGTCGGCGACATCGACACGGTGACCCGGATCGTCGCCCGGCTCGGCGACCGCCTCACCTACATCGGCGGCCTGCCCACCGCCGAGACGTACGCCCTGCCCTACCTCCAGCTGGGCGTGACGACGTACTCCTCGGCCATCTTCAACTTCCTGCCCGAGTTCGCCCTCACCTTCTACGCCGCCGTCCGCGAGCTGCGGCAGGCCGACGTCACCCGGATGCTGTCGGAGTTCGTGCTGCCGTACACCGGGATCCGCAACCGGCGGGCCGGTTACGCGGTCAGCATCGTCAAGGCCGGGATGACCGCGACCGGTCACAGCGCGGGTCCGGTCCGTCCGCCGCTCACCGACCTGACGGCGCCCGAGTCCGACGAGCTGTCGGCCCTGATCGCCAAGGTGTCCGGCGCCTGACCGGCCGGCTCCGGCAGCCCGAGGACGACGGTGCGCTCGCCCTGGGAGAAGTCCCCGAAGGACTGCTCCCAGTGTGCGCCGGGCCAGTGGTAGGTGACGCGGCCCTCGGCGGGGCGGTAGCGGGCGGTGTACACCGTGCCGAGCCCCTGGCCGTACGCCTCCTGGCAGAGGGGCGGCCGCAGCATCGCCGCCACGTCCGTCCCGGCCGCGCGCACGGCGGCCGGCCGCTCCGATGTCCGGGTGCTCTCCCCGGTCACGGCGCGGTCGTGGTCGTGGTCGTGGTCGGCGAGGGTGACGTTCTGCGGGATGGCGACGGGCAGGGTCCGCAGTCTGCCGACCGCCTCCGCGGCACTTCCGCGGTCCCGTCCAGCAGGCCCCAGCCGGCTTCCTGCATGCCGATCACCGGCCGCAGGAAACGGGAGCAGACGATGACCGCCTCGCACTGGTCGGGGGCGAAGTCGTAGTTCCGCAGCAGGGTGTTGGCGGCGCCGGTTCTGGGTGCAGCCGGCGAAGAACGGCCGTACCGCGGCCAGGGTGAGCAGCGTTCCGGCCCGGGGGAAGGGCAGTTGGCCGGCGAGCCGGTCGAGCGATGGGACCAGCTCGGGCAGATGCGTCTCGGACAGTTCCCGGGCCCGGGCCGCCCCTTCGGGGGTACGGCCCTCCTCGGTCAGCCAGTTCTCGGCCCCCGCCCCGGTCGGCCCGGCCTGCGCGGCCCAGCGCCCGTCGCCCCCGTCACCGTGACCAGGACCGGACGTCACTCGGCAGTGGGGAACCGGTCCCCTCCGCCTCCGTGTCAGCCCAGCGCGACCCGGGCGGCGACCGGCAGGTGGTCGCTGCCGGTGGCGGGCAGGGTGCGGATGGGGCCGACGGCGGCCGTCGCCATGATCTGGTCGATCCGGGCCAGCGGGAAGCCGGCCGGGAAGCTGAAGGCGAAGCCGCTGTCGGGTATGTCCAGGCGGGAGGTGAGCGGGGCGAGTCCGCGGTCGTCGACCGTGCCGTTGAGGTCGCCCAGCAGCAGCACCCGGTCCAGGGCGTCGGCGGCGATGGCCGCGCCCAGCAGACCGGCGCTCTCGTCGCGCCAGGAGGACGCGAGGCCGCTCGCGCCGACCCGGACGGAGGGCAGGTGGGCGACGTACGCCGCGAGGTCGCCGTGCGGCGTGTGCACCACGGTCCGCAGGCCGCGGTGCCAGGACTCGGTGAGGCCGGCGGGTTTGATGTCGACCTCCCGGGTGCCGGTGAGCGGGTGCTTCGACCAGATCCCGACGGTGCCCCGGACGGCGTGGTACGGGAAGTCGGGGGCGAGGGTCTCCTGGTAGTCGCGCAGCGCCGGGGCGACCAGTTCCTCCAGGGCTATCAGGTCCGGATCCGCGGCGGCCAGGGCACGGGCCGTGCCCGCCGGATCGGCGTTCTCGTCGCTCGCGTTGTGCTGCACCACCAGCAGGTCGCGGGCACCGGACTCCGCACCGGGCCGCAGCAGCCCGCCGAACTGGGTCCCCCAGGCCACCACCGGCAGCAGTACGGCGATCGACGCGGTGGCCGACCTGCGCAGCAGGGCCAGGGCGAGCAGGACGACGGCCACCAGGCCGAGCCAGGGCAGGAAGCTCTCCAGCAGACTCCCGAGCCGGCCCGCGGAGTTGGGCACGGCCCGGTGGAACAGCAGGAGCGCCGCGGTCAGCACCGCGAGTGCGGCGAGCACCCGCCCCCGGCTCCAGACCGAGCCGCGCCGCCCGTCGCCCTGCGCACGGCCGCCCGGCGGCCGCCGGGACAGCACGGCCCGCACCCTCTCCCCCGTCGTCCCCACTGAGCGGTTCCCCTCGTCACCTTCCGGGACAGTCCCCGACGGCGGTCCCGGTTCCCGTTCAACGTCCGGCCCGGGCGGAAGAGTTCCTGGTCACCGACACCGTATGGACGCGGCCGCGCCCGCGCAGGGCGCCTCGGACCGCGCCGCGCGCGCCCGAACCGTTCCACGGCGCGCTCACCGGCGCCAGGTCAGCGCAGGGCCACCGACCGTCCGGCCGGCCGCCGCGCACCGGTCAGGTCGCGGCGGGTACGCCGGTAGGTGACGAACGCGTACACGGACAGACCGGCCCAGAGGAAGGCGCTCAGCAGCGGCCACCAGCGGTCCGAGCCCTGCGCGCCCGTGATCAGGCTGTTCACCCAGGACAGCGCCCAACTGACCGTGAGCAGCGAGGCGACCCACCGGAACCAGCGCATGAGACTCATCGTCCCTTTCGCCCGTGCCACCGCGGTCTCCCGGCCGGCGGTGCGGGCTCGTTTCTTCTCCATGGCACTTCGGGTACCCCGTTTCGCCGTGCCCGCGCCCGCCGGGGGGGGGGCGGGGGGCCCGCGCCCGGGGCGGGGGGGGGGCCGCCGGCGGGGGGGGGCGGCCCCGGGGGGGGGGGGCGCCCCCCCCCGGCGGCCCCCCCC
>NZ_JBFAAP010000037.1:0-34017 GCF_040639815.1 Streptomyces sp. NPDC023723 | reverse complement strand
GGGGGGGGGGGTTTTTTTTCTACCCCTGGCCTTTGGGGTCCCCCGTTTCCGCGGGCCCGGCCCCCGGGGGGGGGGGGGCGCGGCCACGGCGCCTGGCGCGGCTTGGTCCGCTCAGGCGGCGGGCTGCTCCACGGTGGCGGTGCGGCGCACGCCGACGGCGGCCACCACCGCGCCGATGACGCACAGCACGCCGGCGACGAGCACGGCGGTGTGCACGCCGTTCATGAACGCCTGGTGGCTGCCCTCGGCAACGGCGTCCCGGAGCCGGGCCGGCATGCCGTCGGAGACCGGCGCGACGCCCATGGCCACCGCGTCCTTGGCCTCCTCGAGACCGGCCGCCGTGGCCGCGGGCACGCCGGCGGAGGTCAGTTCACCGGTGAGGGTGGCGCCGACCCGGCTGCTGATCAGCGACACCAGGACCGAGGTGCCGAGCGCGCCGCCGATCTGGAGGGCGGTCGCCTGGAGACCGCCCGCCACACCGCCGTCCCGGACCGGCGCGTTGCCGACGATGGCGTCCGAGGAGGACGACATCACCATGCCGACGCCCAGGCCGAGGGCGATGAACGGCGGCCACATCGTGGCGTACGACGAGTCGGCGCTCCAGCCGAGCATGACGAAGCAGGCGACCGCCTGGAGAGCCATGCCGAGCGGCATCGTCAGCCGCGGTCCGAACCGGTCGGTGAGCGCGGCGCCGAGCGGGGAGGCGACGACCGAGGCGAGGCTCAGCGGCAGGGTGCGCACCCCGGCCTCGACGGGGGTGAAGCCGCGCACGCTCTGGAGATAGAGCATGACGAAGAAGATGACGCCGAGCAGCACGAAGAAGTTCAGCGCGGTGACGCCGGTGCCGATGGTCAGCGCCCGGCTGCGGAACAGCCGCATGGGCAGCAGGGGTGAGGCGACCCGGGTCTCCCAGTAGCCGAAGACCAGCAGGACCACCGCGCCGGCGGCGATGCAGCCGAGGGTGCCGCCCGAGGTCCAGCCCCAGGTCTCGCCCTTGACGACGCCGAAGACCACGGCGAGCAGTCCGAGGGCCAGCAGCACGACGCCGAGGAGGTCGAACTTCTCGTCGGCGGCGGCACCGTTCTTGGTCTGCGGCAGCACGGTCAGGCTGAAGACCAGCGCGAGGACGCCGATGGGGGCGTTGATGTAGAAGACGGACTCCCAGTTGACGTGCTGCACGAGCAGTCCGCCGACGATGGGGCCGAGCGCGGTGGAGACCGAGGAGACCATGGCCCAGATGCCGACCGCCATGCCGAACTTTTTCGGCGGGAAGACGGCCCGCAGCATGCCGAGGGTGTTGGGCATCAGCAGGGCGCCGAAGAAGCCCTGGACGGCACGGAAGGCGATGACGCCCTCGATGGAGCCGGACAGCCCGATGGCGACGGAGGCGAGGGTGAAGCCCGCGACGCCGATCAGGTAGAAGGTGCGGCGGCCGAACCGGTCGCCGAGCTTGCCGCCGAGGATCAGGGCCGCGGCGAGGGCCAGCAGGTAGGAGTTGGTGACCCACTGGAGGTCGGAGGTGGAGGCGCCCAGGTCCCGGCCGATCTCGGGGTTGGCGATGGAGACGACCGAGCCGTCCAGGCCGACCATGAAGAGCCCGAAGGCGACGGCGATCAGCGTCAGCCACGGGTTGGCCCGCCGGCCGCGGGGGCGGTCCGCGGCCGGGGCGTGGGTCGGTGGAGCGGAGGAGGCGGTGGGGGCGGAGGGCATGACTGTGCGTGTCCTTCGATCGTGCTGTGAGTGACAGTGGTGACACCGGGCGGCGGCACCGGACGGTGACACCGGGCGGCCGGTCCGGTCGCGCGACGCGACGGAACGGCCGGGGTGCACCGGGAAGGGTGCGGACGAGGAGAGGGCCCCGCGAGGGCGGGCGCGCCACGCTCCGACACCCCGGTCCGGGACGGACCGGGGTGCGGTGGGGCGGGATGTCAGTCGCGGGGGCGCAGGTGCCGGTCGAGCGCCACGAGCGACGACAGAGCCGAGCCCAGTGCGTCCTGCTGGCCCTCGGTCAGCGCACGCAGGGCGCTGCCGAGGTGTGCGCTCATCAGGCGTTCGACCTCGGCGAGCCGGCGCCGGGCCAGCGGGGTGAGGTGCAGGTGCGCGACCCGCTTGTCGGCCGCGTCCTGGCGGCGCTCCAGCAGACTCTGCTCGGTCAGCTGGGTGACCAGCGCGCTGACGTTGTTCGGCTTCATCAGCAGGGCTTCGGCCGCCGCGCGGACGGTGGTGCCGTCGTTCTCCTCGACGTGCCGCAACAGCGCGAGCTGCGCCTCGGGCGGCTTGGGGTGCGCGTAGTCCTGCGCGACCTGGCGGTCCAGGGCCCGGGCCAGCCGCGGCAGACACGCCACCAGCCGCGCGGCCATGTGGTCGATGTCCTGCACGGACGCGTTCTCCTCGGGCATACGGGAACTTTAACTATGTCGCCATACCTATGTCAAAACAGCCATCGGCTCCCGCCCCGGCCGGGACGGGTGCCGATGGTGGTGGCCGTGGTGGCCGTGGTGGCCGTGGTGGCGGTCTACTTGCGACGCTGGACGTACAGGCGGTTGCCCTCCGGGCCGGTCCACTCCAGCCGTACGACACCGGGCACGGCGGCGTCGTCGACGCGCGAGGTGTTGGACCAGTAGCCGGCGGCCGGGTTCAGGAAGTAGGTCGCCCACAGGTCGCCCTTGTGGTCGACGAAGAAGTTGTTGTGCCCGGCGCCGACACCGGCGGTGTACCGCTTCGAGTAGGGGCCCTCGAAGTGGTCGGCCACCGCGACGATCGCGTCGTACTGGTACTGCACCCGCCCGGAGGCGGCCTCGTCGTAGGCGTGCCGGGTGGTGCCGTCGGCGTTGACGGAGGCCCGGTCCCAGGCGGCGTGGACCAGGTGGTACTTGCCCTTGTACTTGAAGACGTACGCGCCTTCGAGGTACGGCTCGGGCGAGTAGGGCTGCTGCTGGAAGGTGGGGAGGTTCGTCGTCGTGACGATGTCCTCCATGTCGTCCCGGAACTTGGCGTACAGGTTGTTGTGCAGGACGAGCCACGCCTCGTCGCCCTCGGAGTAGAGGCCGCCGTCGATGTGGTGGTAGGCGCCGGGCGCGATGAAGCTCGGCCCGCCGATGAACGAGTCACCGAAGGGCTTCTCCAGGTTGCCCTCGATCAGCCGGTACGGGCCCTCCACGCCGCCCTCGCTCACCAGCATGAACGAGCCGACCTTCTTGGCGTAGTCGCCGGTGCAGGCGACGATGTACCACTTGCCGCGGAAGTAGTGCACCTCGGGCGCCCAGGCGTGGCCGCGCTTGCCGTAGGTGGCGTCGGTCCAGTACTCCTGCCACGGCGCGACGACCGTGCGTCCGGTGGTGTTCTCGTCGACGAACTCGGGTGACCACACCTTGCCCTTCTCCGCGCCGGGCCGGATGCCGGTGGTGTCGGCCAGTCTCCAGGGGCCCTTGAGGGAGCGGGAGGTCCAGACGAAGATGCCGTCGTTCCAGGGGGCGGCCACGGAGAGCCCGGGGACCCGGGTGGTGCCGGTGGCGACGTAGAGCGGACGGCCGTCGACGACGAAGCAGTTGACGTAGGTGTCCCGGATCCAGACCGTGCCGCGTTCCTCGTCGCGGGGGCGCAACTCCAGGGGCAGGACGAAGGAGTTGTCCGCCCGCGGCCACAGGTCCAGCCGGGCGTCGGCCAGCCCGTAGGGCTCGGGGTCGGGCCAGTTCGCCGGGTACCGCCCGTGCGCCGACGCGGAGTTGGCCGGTACGGAGCCGGCCGTTGCCGCCTGGGCGGTCGCCGCCGGGAGGACGGCACCGGCTCCCACGCCGGCCGCGGTCGCCAGCAGGGAACGGCGGCCGACGGTGAACCTGTTCTCGGAGTGGCTCATCAGTCACGTTCGCTTTCGTCGTCGAGGGCGCGCCGATGACCTGCCCGGGAGGGCAGCCGGCACGGAGGAGTGACCAGGGGTGCGCTTCAGCATGCGAACGCGCGCCGAATTACGTCAACACTCCGGATATTTAATCCGGACGGCGCCCCGCCGCCCCGGT
Organism: Streptomyces sp. NPDC023723; assembly: GCF_040639815.1. NCBI lineage: Bacteria > Bacillati > Actinomycetota > Actinomycetes > Kitasatosporales > Streptomycetaceae > Streptomyces > Streptomyces sp. NPDC023723. Next base: position 30,001 of record NZ_JBFAAP010000037.1, on the reverse strand, counting down.
CCGCAGGTCGCCTCGTTCTCGCAGGTAGCGGCGGAATGTGAAGTCATGAAGATCGTGTAACGCGGGGCGGCCGGCCCAGTGTGCTCTCGCGTTCCGCCAGGTGGTAGCCGGCCCGGATCCGCCGGGGCGCCGGGGCGCCGCCGCCGAGCCGGGCCAGCACCGACTCCACCGCCAGCCGGCCGATGGCCGTCTTGTCCGGTGCCACGGAGGTGAGGCTCACGGCGCCGAACCGGCCCTCGACCACGTCGTCGAAGCCGGCCACCGCGATGTCCTCGGGGACCCGGACGCCGCGCGCGTGCAGCACGCGCATGGCGCCGATGGCCATCGGGTCGTTGTAGGCGAAGACCGCGTCGGGACGCCGGCCGGAGTCCAGGAGGCGGACCATGGCCGCCTCGCCGTCCGCGTGTCCCCAGCCGTCGGTGGCGGCGACGAGCCCGTCGTCGGCGGGGAGTCCGGCGGCGGTCAGCTCCTCGCGCCAGCCGCGCACCCGCAGTTGGGCCGGTTCGCTGTGGCCGCGCCGGGCGCCGAGGAACGCCACCTCCCGGCGCCCCACCCCGATCAGGTGCCGGACGGCGGCGCGGGCGGCGGCGACGTTGTCGATGGCGATGTGGTCGTACGGCAGGTCGTACTCGCGCTCGCCGAGCAGCACCAGCGGCACCCGCTCCGCGCTCTCGCCCAGGTCCTCGGTCTCCAGCTCGATGGGACTGAGGATCAGCCCGTCGATCACCCGGGCCCGGAAGCCCTGGCTGACCAGGAGTTCCTGCTCCCGGCGGCCGCCGGTGTGATCGAGCAGCACGGTGTAGTCGTGCTCGGCGGCGCTGTCGATGACGGCGGCGGCGAGTTCGGCGAAGTACGGGTTGCCCAGCTCGGGCAGGGCCAGGGCGATGATGCCGGTGCGTCCCTTGCGCAGGTGCCGGGCGGTCAGGTTGGGCCGGTAGCCGAGGGCGTCGATGGAGCGCTGGACGCGGGCCCGCATGGCGGGGGTGACGTGCTGGTAGTCGTTCACCACGTTGGAGACGGTCTTGATGGAGACCCCCGCGTGCGCGGCGACGTCCTTCAGGCTGACCCGCACGGTGTTCCCTTCCCGAGGCGGCCCGACGCGAGAGGCCGGTGCGGGTCCGGTGTCCCACCCGTCTGGAGATCGGTGCGTGATCCGCAACGGTATCCACTCCCCCGCGGCGGTCACAAGGCGATATACGGCGGATCGCGGGCGCCCGCCGGGACCCCGGGGTACGGGGTCCCGACGGGCACCAGCCGTCAGCCGACGTCCGTCAGCCGACGTCCGTCATCCGGCGTAGGTCTCGAACTCGGCGACCTGCGGGACGCCGTTGGAACCGGTGATCTCGAAGGTGATCTTGCGCAGTGCGGTGGCGGGGAAGGTGATGACACCGGCCCCGCTGCCGGAGGTCAGGACCGCTCCGGTGTCACCGTTGAGGACCCGCCAGGTGCCGATGCGGCCGGCGGCGGCCGACGTCTCCCGGACGGCGATGGTGGACACCGTCGTGGCGGAGCCCCACTTGACCGAGACGGAACCGGTCGAGCCGTTCGGCGACCAGTAGGTGCTCGGGTCACCGTCGCGCACGTTGCCGTAACTCGTGCCGCTCGCCTTGCTGGAGCCGTCGGCACCGGCCCCGATGCTGAGGTTGGTCCCGGTGGGGTCGGTGGGCTCGGGCGAAGGGTCCGTGGGGTCGGTCGGATCGGTGGGGTCCGTGGGCTCCGGTGTCGGGTCGGTCGGCGTCTGGGGCGAGCAGTTGCCGTCCGAGACCTTGAGCCCCTTGCCCGCGCCGGCCGTCTGGCTCACGATGTCCGGGACGCACGCCGCCTGGTCGAGGGTGTACGCGTAGGGGATGCTCACCGTGGTGTTGGACTGCGGGTCGGGGCCCGCCGGGTTGGTGTCCTCGCCCGGCGCCGACCAGGTCACGTTGTCGTAGATGTTGCCGCTGACCTGCCAGTAGCCGGCCTGGTCGGTGTAGAAGGTGCCGAGGACGTCCTTGGAGTCCTCGAAGTAGTTGTTGTCCACCTTGGCCTTGGCGCCGGCCCGGGAGTTGATGCCGGACTCGTTCAGGCTCACGTAGTGGTTGTTGTAGATGTGGGAGGTGCCGCCGCGCAGCAGCGGGGTGCGGGAGTCGATGTTCTCGTACAGGTTGTGGTGGAAGGTGACGTAGCCGTTGGAGACGTCGCTCTCGCTGGACCCGATCAGGCCGCCGCGGCCGGAGTTGCGCAGGGTGCTGTAGGACAGGGTCACGTACTGGGTGTTGTCCTTCATGTCGAAGAGGCCGTCGTACCCCTCCGACTCACCGCCGGACGCCTCCAGGGTGGCGTGGTCCACCCACACGTTGCGGACGTCGCTCTCCATGCCGATGGCGTCGCCGCCGTTGGAGGTGGGCGAGCCCGACTTCTTGACGTTCCTGACGGTCACGTTCTGGATGATGATGTTGCTGGACTCGCGGATGTGGATGCCCAGTTGATCGAAGACGGCACCGCTGCCGACACCGACGAGGGTGACGTTGCTGATCTGCTTCAGCTCGATCACGCCGGCGGCGGTGTTGCAGCTGTCGCCGGACACCTTGGCGGTGTTGGCGTGGTTGATGGTGCCCTCGACCTCGATGACGACCGGGGTGTCGCTCGCGGCCCGGTTGCACAGGGCCTCGTGGATGGCCGTTCCGGTGGTGGCCCGTACGGTCTGGCCGCCCGCGCCGCCGGTGGTGCCGCCGTTCTGGGTCGCGTAACCGGTGGCGCCCGCGGTGGCCGCCGTCGCCTCCGGTGCCGTCAGGACCGCGCCGGTCGCCGCCGCGAGGGCCATCGTGGCCAGTGTCGCGTACAGGCGCACTGCGACTGGTCGTCTCATGTTCGCACTCCCCTTGCCAGCTGCCATGTCAGGTGTGGTGTCGTGCTGAACCGTGCCGCCCGTTGCGACGCGCATCGCCGAGGTGCCGGCCGCCGAGACGAGCGCAGAAAGCGCTTTCCGCGTGGGGAGAATAGGGTGACGGCTGAGTAACTGGCAAGAGTCCGTGCGGTGCGGGCCGGGCGGGACGCGGTACGTCCCCGGGGGCGGGCTTCCGGGTGATCCGCCGGCTCCTGCTATGGTCTCCGACAGCACGCAGGCCTTCCGGGCCGGGACAGATGTCCGCCGGGGAGGCTTTTTTTCATGCCCGGTTCCGGGCAGTTCACCGCCTCGGAGGAGTCAGATGCCCGTCCTCGTGCGCCCCGCCCTCGCCGCCGACCGTCCGACCGTGGAACGGCTCTGGCTGATGTTCCGGCACGACATGTCCGAGCCGTCCGGTTCACTGCCCGAACCGGACGGGTCCTTCCGCGCCGACCGGCTGCGCTCGGCCTTCACGGACGCCGACTGGGCGCCGTACCTGCTGGTGAGCGATGACCGGCCGGCCGGTTTCGCCTTCGTACGCGCGTTGGGCGGCCCGGCCCGGGTGATGAACAGTTTCTTCGTGGTGCGGGGCGCGCGTCGGGCGGGGACCGGACTGCGGGCCGCTCGGGAGGTCGTCGCCAGGCATCCGGGGCCGTGGGAGATCCCCTTCCAGGACGCCAACCCGCCCGCGGTCGCGTTCTGGCGGCGGGTCGCCGCCGAGGTCGCCGGCGGCGCCTGGACCGAGGAGCGGCGGCCGGTGCCGCATCGGCCGGAGGTGCCGCCGGATGTGTGGATCTCGTTCGTCGGCCCTGCGGGTCGCGGCTGACCAGGGCGGGAAGGAGCCGGGGTGGGAAGAGGCCGGGGCCGGAGGGGCGGTGCCGGACCGAATCCACCGCGACCCGCGACCCGCGAGGCCACGAGGCCGCGAGGCCGAGCCGCCGTACCGCTCACCGCGACGGGCGCCTCAGCAGGGTCAGAAGGGTCAGCAGGGGTAGTCCCAGGCGCGCGCGATGTCGCGCAGGGGGGCCGGTACCTCCTCCGGGGAAGGCAGCGGCCGGGCCTTCTGGACCGACCCGGACTTGATGTTGTCGCTCCAGTCACCGATGAACGGGACGAACGGCCCGTGATCGCCCTTTTGGTACTCCAGCATGCCGGGCACCCAGGGGACACCGAGGAACGCGCAGATCTCCCGGGTGACCTGCTCCGGCCGCTCGGTGAGTTCCTCGTAGCGGACGGTCAGGCCCGGCAGTGCGGCGCGGGCCGCCTCCACGGCCTCCACATAGCCGCGCACCTCCCGGACGGTGGCGGCGAGGTCGCGGTCCGGACGGTTGTTGATCAGGGAGCTGACCATCGAGGCGGGGTGCCGCAGCAGGAAGATGTAGCGGGCCCCCGGCCAGCACTCGTGCAGCCGTTCCCAGACCCCGGCGTTGCCCGGTGTCTTGTCGACGATGATCTTCTTGCCGCTGCGCACCAGCTCGCGGTGGAGTATCCGGTCCCACAGCAGGTACTCCAACTCCCGCTGGTCGAGCTGGAGTTCAGCCATCGCCTTCTTGGTGTACGGCTTGGTCAGGTCGACCGTGAGGGTCCGCAGATGCATCTCGTGCGGGGCCCGGATCTCCGGGTGGCTGTTGAGCAGCACCCGCAGCAGGGTGGAGCCGGACCGCACCGAGGAGATGACGAACACCGGTTCCGGTACGAGCCGACGGGCCGACCGGGGCACGGGAGGTTCGGCGAGTCTCCGCAGACGCCGCCGTATGCCGCGCGCCACCCGGCGCATGTCAGTTTTCGTACCGTTGGACATCGGCACCGCGCTTTCCATCGGCCCCCGAGCTGGACCCCCCTGCTGGATGCTTGACGATAACGTGGGGTACCCCCGGTATCGCCATGGGGAAGGCATGAGAATCCCATGAATCAGGTGCGTACGGCATGGATCGCGGCGACCTGCCGAACAGGTGATCGACAGCCGGGGCGGGGCTGCGTACCCTCCGTGCGGTGAACACCCACCCGGCTCTGCTGGACCACCTCGTCCTCGCCACCCCGGACCTGGCCGCGACGGTCGCCGACTTCACCCGGCGTACCGGTGTGGCCCCCGCGCCCGGCGGCGTGCACCTCGGGCGCGGCACCCGCAACTTCCTGGTGTCGCTGGGCGGCACCGGCTATCTGGAGATCATCGGACCCGATCCGGAGCAGTCCGCGCCCCGGGGGCCGCGCCCGTTCGGTGTCGACGGGATCTCCGAGCCGGCCATCGTGACCTGGGCGGTCCGTCCGCCCGACCTGGACGCGGCGGTGGCGGCGGCCCGGCTGCGGGGCTACGACCCCGGGCCGGTGCGTCCGATGAGCCGCCGTCGGCCCGACGGCACCCTGCTGTCCTGGCGGCTGACCGACGGCGACGGCGCGCACCCGTCGGGCCTGGTGCCGTTCCTCATCGACTGGGGCGACACCGCCCACCCGTCGGCCGGCCTCCCGGTGACACCGCTGCTGTCGCTGTCGGCGACCGCTCCCGACCCGGACGAGATCCGCCCGCTCCTCGCCGCCCTGGACACCGGGCTGCCGCTGGGCACCGGGCCGGTGGGGTTCTCGTGCACGGTGGATTCGGAGCGCGGGCCGGTGGAGATCTGCTGAGGGGAGGGACACTCCCGTACCCCGTCTCCCCCGCCGCCGGTTCTGTCCTGCCTCGGCAGGCTAGAACGACGTGACGACGACCCGCGCCACCGCCGGGTCCCGCAGGGCCGCGTATCCGGTGTCGATCTCGTGCAGGGCAATCCGCCGGGAGACGAGGCCGTCGAGGTTCAGGTGTCCGCGCAGGCCGAGGTCGGCGTAGCGGGGGATGTCCCGGCGCGGGTCCCCGGCGCCCATGATCAGGCCCTGGACGCGTTTTTGCTGGAGCAGCAGCCGGGGCAGGGAGAGGGTCAGTTCGCCGTCGCCCGGCGCCAGTCCCACCACGTGCACACCGCCGCCGAGCGCGGTCATGTCCAGTGCCTGCCGTGTCGTCGCGGCCGTGCCGACGATGTCGAAGGCGTGCCGCACTCCCCCGTCGGTGAGGTCGCGGACGGCCGCGGCGGCGTCGGTGCCGGCCGAGTTGACGACGTCCGTGGCGCCGAACTCCCGCGCGCGGCGCAGCCTGCCGTCCTGGACGTCGACGGCGACGATGCGCGAGGCGCCGGCCACCGCCGCACCGCCGACGGCGTTCAGGCCGACGCCCCCGACGCCGATCACGGCCACGGTCTCGCCCGCCCGGACGCGCGCGCCGTTGAGGACGGAGCCCACGCCGGTCAGTACCCCGCACCCGAGCAGGGCGGCGGAGGCGAACGGCAACCGGCGCGGGACGGCGGTCAGTTGGTTGGCGTGCACAAGGGCCCGCTGGGCGAAGCCGCCGAGGCCCATGCCCTGGGTGACGGGCCGGCCGGCCCGGCCGAGCCGTGGGAGTGGACCGTGCCGGCCGGGGTCGCGCAGTGTCGCCTCGGGGTGCGGGCACTGGTGGGGCCGGCCGTCGAGGCAGGCCGGGCAGCCGCCGCACCACTGCACGAGGCAGCCGACGACATGGTCGCCGACGGTGAACTCGGTGACGTGCGGGCCGGTGGCGACGACGACTCCGGCCATCTCGTGCCCGAGGACGACCGGCGGGGGGAACCGTCCCAGGCCGTGGGTGGCGAGGGTGAGGTCGGTGTGGCAGAGACCGGCCGCCCGTACCTCCACCAGTACCTCGCGGTCCACGGGGCGGTCGATGTCGACGTCCTGGACGGTGAATCCGCCGCCCGGCGTCTCCACCACCGCGGCTCTCACGCCCGGACCCTGTCCAGGAAGAAGTAGAAGAAGGGGCCGTCGCCGAAGCCCTTGCCGTTCATGATGCCCATCAGCGTGCGGTCGTCGACCGCCTTGAAGTGGTCGAGCACCGGCTGCCCGTCGTACACCATCGTGGCCGTCACCTCGCCGCGGAACTCGACCATCCACAGGCTGGCCTCGCCCTTGCCGAGGGTGGTGTCGGAGTAGAGGTTCCCGTCCTCGCCGCGCATCACCAGCGGCTTGGCGTCGTCGGCGGCGGTGAAGGTCTTGCCGTACCAGCCGGACGCCCGCAGCCGGCCGTTCAGCGGATGTCCGGTGTCGAACTCGCCGCCCCGCCAGGCGCCGAGGACGTCCTCGACGCGGACGGCCGGCAACGCGGCCCACACGGTGTCGAGTTCGTCGGCCGACACGGCCGACTCCTTGCCGCGCAGGACCGCGAACCGGGTCCGTGCCTCATCGATGTCCATCGGAGCCCTCCTGTGAACGCGCTTACGGGTACGAGAGGTACACGCGAGAGATACAAACATCCACAGTATGTATCAGTGTTTCGCCGAGGACCAGACCGGTACGTCAGCGATCCCGCCGTTGGCCGTCGCCACCGCGCCGGGGCGGGGTCTTGGCCGCGATCCGGTCCCGCAGGGTCTCGCGCACCGCCGGCCACTCGCTCGCGAGCAGGCTGTAGTACAGCGAGTCGCGGCGGGTGCCGTCCTGACGCCGCATGTGACTGCGCAGCGTGCCCTCGTAGACCAGACCGAGCCGGGCCAGGGCCCGCTGGGACCGCTCGTTGAGGTTGTCGGTGCGCAGCGCGAGCCGTACGAGCCCCAGCTCCTCGAAGGCGTGGGCGAACAGCAGCAGTTTGGACTCGGCGTTGTACGGCCCACCCCAGCAGGAGCGGTCGAACCAGGTCGCGCCAACCTCGGTGCGCGCCTCGGCCAGGTCGATGTCGTACAGGCTGGTCGAGCCGATCACCGCGTCGTCGCCGCGCCGCTGGACGGCGAAGCAGCGCCGGGCGGGGTCGGCGGTCATCCGGTCGAGCATCGTGCGCGTTTCGGCCACCGTGCCGGGGCGCGGCCGGGGCATCCAGCGCCAGACCTCCGGGTCGGAGGCGGACGGGAACAGGGCGTCGGCGTGGTCGGTGGACAGGGATACGAGGCGGACGGTGTCGCCGAGGAGGGGTGCGAGGGTCACCGGCCCACACTAGGGCCGCCGATCACGGCAGCCCGCACCAAGCCACCGATCAGTTCACCTTGCGTTAACCCCAAGTACTCATGTTGTTTGGGGGATTCTCTCAGCGGCCTTTCATGTCTTACCGATTCCTTACGGGGAGATCGATCACCCCACGGATCGAGAGGACCCCATGACTGGCTGGCTGAAACGCCGCCGCCGGGCCGTCGGCGCGAGCGGCGACGACGAGGCGCCCGCGGCGGCCCCCGACGGAGCGCCGCACCGGACGGCGACCGAAGAGGCCCTGCGGGTGGCCAGCAGACTGCACGCCTTCAACCGCTACGAACTGAAGTACCTGGTCCCGGTCGACCAGGCCGCCGCGATCCGCGCCGAACTGGGCGAGCGGATGGACCAGGACCCGCACAGCCCCGTCGGCAGCTACGGCGTGTGGAGCCTGTACTACGACACGCCGCAACTGCGCTTCTACTGGGAGAAGATCGAGGGGCTGAAGTTCCGCCGCAAGCTGCGCATCCGGCACTACGGCGACCTCGACGGCGTCACCGACGAGTCCCCGGTCTGCGTGGAGATCAAGCAGCGGGTCAACCGGGTCACCCAGAAGCGCCGCATCACCCTGCCGTACGCCACGGCCCGCCAGTTGTGCGACGACCGGGAGGAGATACCGCACTCCCCCGGGGAACGGGCCTTCGTGCACGAGGTGCTCGAACTCGTCGTCCGGCTCAACCTCCAGCCCACCGCCATCACCGGCTACCAGCGCGAGGCCCTGGTCGGCCGGGACCAGGACACGGGGCTGCGGGTCACCTTCGACCGCCGGATCCGCGGCCGGGACCGCGACTTCCACTTCGGCACCGCGAACCCCGAGAACCGGTTCATCGTCCCGCCGCACCTGACGGTGATGGAGATCAAGGTCAACGAACGCGCCCCGTACTGGATCACCGATCTCGCCGCCCGACGCGACCTGAGCCTGATCCGGGTCTCCAAGTACGTCCAGAGCGTCGAGTCGTTCGGCCTGGCCCCCCGGTCCGTCTTCCACGTCCGGGAGGAAGACCTCCCGTCCCCCGCCACCCCCACCACCCCCGACCCCCACCGCACCACGGAGGTACTGCACTCGTGAACCTCGACCTTCAGGACCTGAGCGGCACGTTCAGTGTCACGGACATCGTGCTGGCCATGACCCTGTCCTTCGTCCTCTCGACGATGATCGGGTACGTCTACCGGGCCACCCACAAGAACGTCAGCTACAGCCAGTCCTATGTGCAGACCCTGGTCATCGTCGGCATGGTGGTCGCGCTGATCATGCTGGTGGTGGGCTCCAACCTGGCCCGCGCCTTCTCGCTGGTCGGCGCCTTGTCGGTGGTCCGGTTCCGCAACGCGGTCAAGGAGACCAGGGACGTCGGGTTCGTCTTCCTGGTGATGGCCATCGGCATGGCCTGCGGCGCCCGCTTCTACACCCTGGCCGCCGTGGGCGGCGTGGTCATCGCGCTGATCATCCTGGCGATGAGCAAGTTCAACTGGTTCGCCCTCAACGTCCAGCGCCAGGTCGTCAAGGTCCAGGTCCCGGCCGGCGAGGACCACACCCACGCCATCCAGGACGTGCTGCTGCGCTTCACTGACGAGTTCGAGCTGGTCAGCACGGAGTCCATCCGGGGCGGCACACTGACCGAGGTGTTCTACACGGTCCGGATCAAGAAGGGCCACGAGCCCGGTGAGCTGGTGGCCGCACTCCGGGAACGGACCATGGGCCAGCGCGTGACCGTCCTGACCGGTTACGACCAGACGGACCTGTGATGGCGGCGCCCCGCAGTCGGCTGGTGCACCGCGTCCCGCTGCGGCTGCGGCACCACTGGAAGCCGACCGCGCTGCTGGCCGCGGGCATGGCCGTGCTGCTGATCTTCTTCGGAGACGCGCGGGTCAGCCCGTTCGTCACCAGCGCCTCGCTGGCGGACGCGGACGAGATCACGGACGACGTCACGGGCACGGTCGGTCTGTTCGACACCTCCGAGGCCCACACCATCCGGCTCGAGTACGACGAGACGGACTTCACCGACATGATGGAGAAGTACCAGGACGAGGGCGAGAAGGAGTACATCGAGGCCGATCTCACCATCGACGGGGTGTACCTGAACGACGTGGGCATCCGGCTGAAGGGCAACTCCACCCTGCAGAGCCTGCGCGGGACTTCGGGCGGCGGGGCCGGCGCGGCGGGCGGAGCGGCCGGCGGGGCCCGCCCGTCCGGCGCGCCCCAGCCGGGCGGTGACGGACAGCAGGGCTTCCCGCCGGGCGGCCAGGACGGTGGACAGCCCCAGCAGCAGGAACAGGGTGGCGGAGGGGCCGGCGGCGGGGCGGGCGGAGGAGGGGGCGGCGGCATGGCGCAGTACGACCTCTCCGCGTCCAAGCCCGAGGAACTGCCCTGGCTGATCAGCATCGACGAGTACGTCGAGGGCCGCGCCTACCAGGGGCACCGTGAACTGTCACTGCGCCCCGGCGTCGACGACGCGCTGCCGCTGAACGAGGCCCTGTCGCTGTCCCTGATGGAGAAGTCCGGTCAGACGGCCGAGAACTACGCCTTCACCGCCCTCACCGTCAACAACCGTCCGGCCGCGACCCGGCTCATGGTGGAGAACCCGGCCAAGGACTGGGTCGACACGGAGATCGACGACACGGGTGTGGCGTACAAGGCACGGGCCGACGGCAGCTTCGACTACGTCGGCGACGACCCGACCGACTACGAGACGTCCTTCAAGCAGCTCAACCTGAAGGGCAGCCAGGACCTCTCACCGGTGATGAAGCTGCTGAAGTGGGTGAACCAAGCCTCCGACGAGGAGTTCGCCGCGGATCTGGACCAGTACGTGGACGTCGGCTCCTTCGCCGAGTACGTGGCCACGCAGAACCTGATCCTGAACTTCGACGACATGGCCGGACCGGGCAACAACTACGTGCTCTGGTACGACCTGGACACCGAGAAGTTCTCGGTACTCGGCTGGGACTTCAACCTGACCTTCTCCGGCACCGCCACCACCGGCCCCGACGACAGCACCAGCATGGGCGGGGGCGGCGGCAACGCCGGCGGCAACGCCGGCGGCAACGCCGGCGGCAACGCCGGGCAACAACAGCGCGGCGCGGCGGGCGACGACACGGGCGGCGACAAGGGCGACGACACGGGCGGCGGCATGGGAGGCGGCATGGGCGGCAACATCCTCAAGGAACGTTTCCTGGCGACGGACGCCTTCGACACCGTCTACCACTCCGCCTACAAGAAGCTGTACCAGAGCTTCTTCGCCTCCGGTCACGCCCTCGACGCCCTCGACTCGCTCACCGCGCAGGCGAAGAGGTCCGGCGCCGACGGCGAGTCCGTCGCCACCGCGGCCGAGTCGCTGCGCGGCACGGTCGAGGAACGCACCAGTAGCCTGGCGAAGAACGAGGTGATCACCGGCTGATTCCCGACGGCGGGCCGCATGGGGTGCACCCCATAGGGTGAACCCCATGTCTGCCACGTTGAGTTCCGCGAGAACCCGCGCCGCACTCCGCACCGGGGCCCGCCTCTCCCTCGACCTGCTGCTGCTTCTCGCGCTGCTCGCGGTGACCCTCTGGCTGCTGGGCCGGATGTGGCCGGTCGTGTGGCCGCTGGTCGTCGGCCTGCTGCTCACCACGCTCACCTGGCCGCCGGCCCGCTTCCTGCGCCGGCACGGCTGGCATCCGGCGCTGGCCGCGACCACGGTGACCGTGCTGTTCCTGCTGGCCGCCGCCGGTGTGGTGGCGCTGATCGCCGTACCGATGGCCTCCCAGACCGACGAGCTGACCGACGGGGTGGTCGAGGGCATCCAGCATCTGCGCGACTGGGCCGCGGGTCCGCCGCTGAACATCGGCGACGCCCAGATAACCAGTGCCGTGGACTCCGCGATGGCCCGGATCCAGAACAGCGTCGGCAGTGTGGTCGACACGGTCGCCACCGGAGTGGGCACGGTCGTCAACGGGCTGGTCACCGCCGTACTCGCCGTCTTCCTGATGTTCTTCTTCCTCAAGGACGGGCCGCGGTTCCTGCCGTGGCTCACCCGGCAGCTGCCCGGCCGGCTCGCCACCGACGTGCCGGCCGTCACCAAGCGGGCCTGGACCACCCTGGGTTCCTTCGTCCGGTCCCAGGCGCTGGTGGGGCTGCTGGACGCCGTGTTCATCGGGCTCGGTCTGTGGATCCTCGGGGTGCCGCTGGTGCTGCCGCTGGCGGTGCTGACGTTCGTGTCCGCGTTCGTGCCCATCATCGGCGCGCTGTTCGCGGGTTTCGTCGCGGTCCTCATCGCGCTGGTGTCCAACGGCCTGACGGACGCGCTGATCGCGCTGGCCATCATCATCGTGGTGCAGCAGTTGGAGGGCAACGTGTTCCAGCCGATCATCCAGAGCCGGGGGCTGGGGCTGCACGCCGCGGTGATCCTGCTGGCGGTGACGCTGGGCGGCTCGCTGGCCGGCATCGTGGGCAGCCTGCTGGCCGTGCCGGTCGCCGCGCTGATCGCGGTGATCTGGAACTACGTACGCGAGCAGTTGAGCGACCCGCCCCGGGAACCGGAGCCGGCCGCGGCCGCGTGAGCGCGGCGGCGGCCGGTCGCGGGGTCAGGCCAGCGGGTCGTGACCCCAGTTCATCAGGGAGTGGCGCCACTTGGTGTCCGTCACCTCGCCCGCCGGGCGCTGCGCCAGGTGCCGGCGGATGTAGCCGGTGACCTTGCGCATGTGCGCGTAGTCGTCGTCGGTGAGGTCGCCCTTCTTCGCACGCAGGATCGCCACGATCCGGCGGCCGGAGGCGTGGCCGGTGGACTCTCCCCCGTCCTGGTGCTGTCCGGCGTCCTTCGACTCCGCGGTGGACAGCCACTTCTCCAGGTCGGCCGGTGTCATGTTCACCAGCTCACGGAAGTCGTCCCAGGTCTCGCGGTGCCCGTCGCCGCTCATTTCTTCTTCTTCAGGGCCGACGGCTTGTGCACGGCGGATCTGCCCGACTTCGCGCTGCGCACCTGGTACTGCGGGTCGTCCGGGGAGGCGTCCACGGTACGGCCGGCCGCCTCCGTCCGCTCGGTGATCTTCTTCTCGACCTTGCCCTCGGTCTCGCTGCCGTGGCTCTTCCAGGCGACCTTGTCGCCCTTCCCCAGGTTCTTCCCGCCGCCACCGCTCTTCGCCATGCCGTACTCCCTCGTACCGACCGCTCGCGACTCTCGCCCTTCCAGCGTGGGTCCGCACGGCCGGTCTCGCACCCGAGGGGGCCGGCTACGGGGTGACCCGCACCGGCAGGCTGTGCGGGCCGCGGATCAGCATGCCGGTACGCCAGGAGAGCGCCGCCGGGTGGATGTCCAGGGCGAGGCCGCCGCAGCGGCGCAGCAGCGTGCCGATGGCGATCCGGGCCTCCAGCCGGGCCAGCGGCGCGCCCAGGCAGTAGTGGATGCCGTGGCCGAAGGCGACGTGGCCGCGGGCGTCCCGGGTGATGTCGAAGCGGTCGGGGGCCGGGAAGCGGCCGGGGTCGCGGTTGGCGTCGGCCAGGGCGACCAGGACCAGTTCGCCGCCGCCGGGCACGGTGGTGCCGCCGATCGTCAGCGGTTCGGTGGTGAAGCGGTAGGTGGGGGTCTCCACCGGGGAGTCGTAGCGGAGCATCTCCTCGACCGCGCCCTCCATGAGACCGGGGTCGGCGCGCAGGGCGGCCAGTTGCTCCGGATGGGTGAGCAGGGCGAGGACGCCGTTGGAGATGAGGTTGACGGTGGTCTCGTGGCCGGCGACGAGCAGCAGCCAGGCCATGCCGAGCAGTTCCTCGGGCGAGAGCGAGTCGCCGTCCTCGTCCTGGCCGTGGATCAGGGCGCTGAGCAGGTCGTCACCGAGGTGGTGGCGCTTGTCGTCGACCAGTTTGGTCAGGTAGCCCATCATGGCGGCGGCCGCGGCCTCGCGCCGGTCCGGGTCGGTGGCGCCCAGCGCCTCGTTCGACCAGCCGCGGAAGGCGCCGCGGTCCAGGTCGGGGACGCCGAGCAGGTCGCAGATGACGGAGATCGGCAGCGGGAAGGACAGCGCCTCGACCAGGTCCACCCGTCCGTCGGGGGCGGCGAGCATGGCCTCGACGAGTTCGTCGGTGGTCTTCTGGACGCGGGGCGCGAGCTGCTCCACGCGCCGCGGGGTGAACTCCCGGGCGACCAGTTTCCGCAGCCGGGTGTGGTCCGGCGGGTCCGCGCGCAGCATGTGCCGGCCGGCCGAGACCGCGCCGAGCCGCAGGGCGGGCGCCGCCCTGCTCCACTCCTTGGTGAGCCGGGGGTCGGCCAGTGCGGCCCGGCCGGCCTCGTGGCCGACGACGAGCCAGGCTTCCGCGCCCTCCGGCATCCGGATGCGGTGGACCGGGCCCTGGTCCCGTAAGCGCGCGTAGACGGGGTACGGGTCGCGGGTGAAGGACTCGCCGAGCGCGGCGAGATCTACGACGGTCATCCTGCTGCCACCTCACTGGGGCCGGTTACGGGAACGGCCCGCACCAGGATGGTGGCCACCGGGCGTCCGGGTCCAGAGGGCCCGGTGCCGCACCGTCAGGGCGCGGTCAGCGGCAGGACGTCCGCCGGGGCGGCGGTCTCGTGTCGGCCGGGGCGGCGACGGCCGGCGCGGCCGGCGGCTCACCGCGCTCCCTGCCGCCTTCCGGCGGCCGGCGCATCGCTCCGGGCCGGCCGCGAGCGGGTCGCGCAGTCCGGTCCGGCCGGCCTCGCCCCGCTCGGCGGGGGCGCACGTACCGGCCGTCGGGCGCGAGCAGAGCGGCGGCAGCGTCGTCGACACCGGCGCGGTCGACGGCATCCGGGGCGTGGGCCGGCCGAGGAGGCCGCGGCGGCGGAGAAGACGGGCAGTCCGGGTACTCGGCCGCCGAGCGCGACGGGCGGCGGCCGGGCGGCAGTTCGTCAGCGGCGACCCGGTACGGCGCTTCGGCCGTCCCGAGGAGGTCGCCGGCCTGGTCGGGTTCCCGCTGTCGGACGACGCGTCCCTCGGCGACGCCACGGTCACAGCGGTCGACGGCGGCCAGTCCCAGAAGTGCTGATCGGAGGCCGCGCACGGCGGGTCTGCCGCGTGCCCGCCGGTGCCCGTCGGTGCCCGCGGTGATCATCACCCGCCGGCACTGGCATAGTGCGCGCATGCGCCACCGGATACGGATCACCAGACGCCCGGCCGCCCTCATGGCGACGCTCGCCGCGCTCCTCGCCACCGCCTCGGGCCCGGCCGCGGCCGACGCCTCCGGCGAGGTCCTGCTGAGGCTCGAAACCCCGGGCACCCACCTGCTCTACCACGCCGACGAGGGCGCGGACGCCCGGGTCGAGGACTTCCCGGTCCCCGTCGCCGTCGCGCCGAGCGCGGGCGGCGACGCGCGTGACGTCGAGGTGGTCGTGGACACCACCGGCCTGAAGGGGGTGGCCGTGGCGGAACCGGGCGGGGCCGGCAACTGCACGAACCAGGGTCCCGTGTTCACCTGCGTCTACGGTGACGTGCAGAACGGCGACGGGGAGTCGAACATCCCGTTCCTGCTGCGCGGTGTGGACGGCGTGGTCCCCGGCGACAGCGGCACGGTCACCTACCGGGTGACCGCCGCCAACGCGTCCCCGGTCACCGGCCTCACCCGCATGACCGTGGGCGGCCCCACCCTGCACACCCCGAAGGAGGCCGAGACGGTCACCGGCGCCGCCCCCGGGGAGCCCCGGGCGGTGACCCCCGCCTTCGCCAACCGCAGCCGTTTCACCGCGAGCGAGGGCGTCGCCCTGCTGCTCACCGCGCCGGAGGGCCTGCGACTGACGTCCCGCCCGGCCAACTGCCGCTTCAACACCGACTCGACCTCCGCGTGGTGCCTGTTCGCCACCGAGGCCGGCCCGGGCACCGCCTACCGCACCGGCTCCCCCCTCCACTTCACCGCCGAGGCCGGCCGGCTGTCCGGGACCCTTTCCTACAGCTGGTCCGCCGAGACCACCGCCCCCGCCGACCACCCGGAACGCGGCGACGAGGCCCCGCTGAAGCTGACCCGCACCAGCGGTACCGGCCTCACCGCCGACCGCACCGAGGTGCACGTCGAGACCACGGTGCAGGCCGACTACGAACCGGTCACGGCGACCGTGCGCGGCCGGGTCGGCGACACCGTGACGGTGCGGCTCGGGCTGCGCGACCACGGCCCCGGCCGGCTGCTCGACACGGAGACGCTGGGCGGCTTCCGGGTGATCCCGCCGGAAGGCACCACCGTCACCTCCGTCCCGTACACCTTCGAGGACTCGGGCGGCGACTGGGCCTGCGAGCGCCCCCGGAAGAGCGACGGGAGCATCGACTGCGCCATCGGCGACGACGACTTCTACGAGGTACGGCACGAGGGCGGCACCACCGTCATCGGCTTCCGGGTCCGCATCGACCGGCGGGTCCCCGGGGCACACGGCACCATCCGCACCTACAACCACTACGACCGCACCCCCGGCAACGACACCGCCGCCATCCCCCTCGACGCCTCCCCCGCCCTGCCCTACCGGCCCTACCGGGATCCTCTGGTGTGGAGCGCGCTCGGCGTGGGGGCCGCCGTGGCCGTGGGGCTGGTGGTCCGGCGCCGGCGGCGGGTCTAGGGGGATTCAGCCGTCGGCGCGCAGCCGGCGCAGGTAGTCCTCGGGGCGCTGGTACGGCGCGTCCTGGGCGCCGGGGCGGTGCAGGGTGAGCCGTCCGTCGGGGTGCAGCCGCACGGTCGTCGTCGCCCGGCGCCGCCCGGCCGCCGGGTGCGGTCCGGCGAGTACGGGGACGGCGGCCGGGAACATGGCGAGCGCCTCGCCGGTGTGGGCGGCGGGCGGGCGGCCGGTGCGGTTGGCGCTGCTGACGTACAGGACCGGATGGTCGTCCAGGACCGTGCGCACCGGTTCCCAGCGGGCGCCGAACAGGAGCATCCAGCCGTCCTTGGCGGCCGGGCCCGTCCAGGACGGGCGTTCGGTGTCCGGGCGCAGCGGCAGCAGCACGGTGAGGTGTTCCTCGGTGAGCAGGCGGCGGGCCAGCGCGCGGTCGCCGGGGGTGAGGTCCCAGAGCGGGTCGAGTGCGCGCAGGGTGGCCGGGTGGTGGGCCCACAGGGCGACGGGCTGGGTGACCGGCCGTTCCTTGGCCGCGTTGACGGCCGGTGCGTGGACGGCGGTGACCACGTGGGTCAGCGGCGCCGGGTTGGGCAGGACGACGGCCCGGCCGGCCGCCAGGGCACGGCGGGTCTCGGCGAGGGTCGCCGGGGTCCGGGCGGGGGCGTTCGCCGTCACAGCGGCTCCTGGGTGGTGCGGGGTCGGTCGGTGCGGGTCTTGGCGGTGCGGGTCGTGGCAGTGCGGGTCGGCGCCGGGGCGTACGGGTCGTCCGTAGCCCCGCCGCCGTCTTACCGTCTCGCTCCTCGGACGGTCACCGTCCGGTCAGCAGACCCCGTCGCCCGGCTTGGGGTTGCCCAGGCCGAACAGTGGACGGAGCTTGAGACCGACCCAGGTGCCGGCCAGCGCGAAGGCGCCCCACACCCAGCCACTGAGACTGCCCGAGGCGATCCCCGCGAGGTAGGCGCCGATGTTGCAGCCGCCGGCCAGCCGGGCGCCGATGCCCATCAGCACCCCGCCGAGCACCGAGGCGACCGCCGTACGCCACGGAATGCCGCGGTGCAGGGCCCAGCTGCCGCCGAGGGCCGCGGCGACGGCCGCGCCGATCATGATGCCGATGTCGGTGAGGCTGGTCTTGTCGGCCAGCACCGGGCCCGCCAGCATGTCGGCGTTGCCGGGCTGCCGCCACCAGGTCCAGTTCTCGGGGTGGCCGCCGAGCGTGCCCACCAACTCCGAGCCCCACAGGCTGAACGCGCTGGTCACGCCCCAGGCGCCGCCGGAGACCAGCAGCACGCCGGCGCCGAGCACGGCCAGCGCCAGGGCGCCCGCGGCCAGCGGCCAGGAGCCGCGCAGGGCCCGGACGGCCGCGCCGCGCGCCGAGGGGACGGGCCCGAGCGGCGGCGGGTTGCGCCGGGCCTGGACGCGGCGCGAGACGAACACGACCAGCAGCAGCGCGGCGATCGTCACCGCCCAGGAGCCGAACCAGCCGATGTGGTCGGACAGCACCACCGGGTCCCAGGCCGGCAGGTCCTGCCACAGGTCGTACTGCCAGGCGGCGAGGGTGGCGCCGGTGATGAATCCGGCGAGGGTCAGCACCACCGAGGTCTGTCCCGAGCCGACGGCGAAGAGGGTGCCGGAGGCGCAGGCCCCGCCCAGCTGCATGCCGATCGCGAAGAGCGCCGAGCCGGCCACCAGGCCGACGCCGAGCGAGCCGCCCGACGGGGCCGGCTGGGAGCCGAACAGTCCGGTGCCGGTGCCGATGATCACCGCGAACAGTGTGGCGGTGGTGCCGAGCAGCAGGGTGTGGGCCCGCAGTCCGGTGCCGTTGCCGACCGCGACCAGCTGGCGCCAGGCGGAGGTGAAGCCGAAGCGGGAGTGGAACAGGGCGACCCCGAGGCCGAGTCCCAGCAGGAGCAGCACGCCGGGCTTGGCGCCGTGCGCGGACCACACGTAGGCGGTGAGGGCCACGGCCAGCAGCGCGGCCACGACCAGGGGCGTGCGCCGCACCGGCGGCAGGGGCGGCGCGGCCGGCCGGGCCGAGGAGGTGGGGGACGGGGTGAAGAGGCCGGTGGGCACGCGCGGCGGCGCGGCCGGCCCGGCGGGCGGGGCGGTGGTCACGGATGGTCTCCGGGGTGTGCACGGGGCGACGGGCGGGGGCACGGGGCGCCCGGCGGCGCGGACGGGCGGGTCTCAGCGGCGGCGACAGAGACCGTCGTCGACGCACCACGCGGAGGTCGCGAACAGCGCGAGGCACAGCAGGGGGGCCGGGGCAGACATGCGTGCGAATATACGGAACCACGGCCTCCGGAAGCCAAGCCGTCTCGCCATGCGGGCATCGATTTGAGACGGCGGTGCGGCGACAGCGGGCGGCCGAGCCGGCCCGGCAGTGAGTCAGACCCGGTCCAGTGGGCGGTGCGGGCCGCTCGGCAGTTCCGCCGTGATCGGGTCGCCGGGGCGGACCACCCCGCCCTCCCGCACCACGGTCATGATCCCGGCCCTGCGCACGATCCGGCCCGCCTCGTCGCGGCCCACGACCCGCTTGAGCAGACCGTCCTGGAACGCGTCGATCTGCAGACAGGGATTGCGCAGACCGGTCACCTCCAGCACCGCTGCCCCGCCGAGCCGCAGCAGGGTGCCGACCGGGAGGCCGAGCAGGTCGATGCCACGAGTGGTGACGTTCTCGCCGAGTTCGCCGGGCCCGACCTCGAAGCCGTCCTCGCCGACCTCGGCGAACAGTTCCTCGTGGATGAGGTGGACCTGGCGCAGGTTCGGCTGGGTGGGGTCCTGCGCGACCCGCGACCGGTGCTTGACGGTCACTCCGGCGTGCACGTCGCCCGCCACGCCCAGACCGGCCAGCAGGGTGATGCTCGGCCGGTTGGGCTTGGTGAACGAGTACTCCCCGTTGCTGCTGACCGCTGTCACTGTCCCGCGCATGATCCGCGACCCCCTTCTCGTGGCCTTCGCGTCCATCACCGGTGACGACCCTAACTCTCGTGTTCCGACGAGTGGCAGAGCGCCTGCCGCCACCCGTCCGGAGCAGCGGGGCGGCCGGGCCACCGGGCGGCGGCCCGGCGGGGCCTGGCCGGACCGGGGCATGTCCGCCGGTGGGCCGGAAGGGCCGCGTGGCCGGCCCGCCGATTGCGGGCGCCGGTCGGCTGGACTCTGATGGGAGCGCGGCCGTGGGAGAGCCGGCCCCCGTCCCCACCGGTGCCGGGCGGCCCGGCGCCCGGGCCTCTCCCCCGCCCTTGCCCCACCTCTCTCTTGCGAGGAGCACAGGCTCATGCCCATCTGCACGACGCGTGACGGAGTCGAGATCTTCTACCAGGACTGGGGCAGCGGCCGCCCGGTCGTCTTCATCCACGGGTGGCCGCTCAACGGCGACGCCTGGCAGGACCAGCTCAAGGCGGTGGCCGACGCGGGTTTCCGGGGCGTCGCCCACGACCGCCGGGGCCACGGCCGCTCCACGCCGGTGTACGACGGCTACGACTTCGACACCTTCGCGGACGACCTGAACGACCTGATCAACCACCTCGACCTGCGCGACGTCACCCTGGTCGCGCACTCCATGGGCGGCGGCGAACTGGCGCGCTACATCGGGCGCCACGGCACCGACCGGGTCGCCTCCGCCGTCCTGCTGTCCGCCGTCACCCCGCTGCTGGCCCAGGGACCGGACAACCCCGAGGGGGTGCCGGGCCAGGTGCTGGAAGGCATCAAGGCGGGCATCGTCAAGGAGCGGTCGCAGTTCTGGCAGGACACGGCGGTGGGGTTCTTCTCCGCGAATCGCCCGGGGAACAAGGTCACGCAGGGCAACAAGGACGCGTTCTGGTACATGGCCATGCAGCAGACGATCACGGGCGGCGTCGACTGCGTGGACGCGTTCGGCTACACCGACTTCCACGAGGACTGCCGCGGCTTCGACGTGCCGACGCTCGTCGTGCACGGCGACGACGACCAGGTCGTCCCGATCGACGCCACCGCCCGCAAGGCGGCCCGGATCATCCCGGGGGCCGTGCTCAAGGTGTACGAGGGCGGCTCGCACGGCATCGCGATGGTGGCCGGCGACAAGGAGCGGTTCAACGAGGATCTGCTCGACTTCCTCAAGAGCTGATCCGCTTTCTCAGGAGCTGATCCGCCTCCTCGAGAGCTGATCCGCGGGCACCGCGTGCCGCGCGGTACGGCGTTCCGCGTGCGTACCGCCGGCCGGGCCCGCACGCTGGTGCCATGACCGCGACGCGCCCGGTGACCGTGTACCCGCCCGACGACGACGGCGGTAGGCGGGTGCGGGTGGACGGCGAGATCCTCGGCCGGGCGTTCAGCGTGCGGGACGTCGCCCGCTTCCTCCAGGAGGTCGGGCTCCAGGGCTGGGACGAGATGGACGTGGTCCGCTCCCGCCTGATCGAGTGGCGCGGCGGCGGCCCGGGCGAGTGGACCCCCGGCGCCTGACGGACACGGCCTACCTCCGCCCCGACGCCGGCCGGCCGCCTAGCGGTGTCCGGCGGGCTGCTCGTCCCGCTCCGGGCTCCGGCTGCCGGAGCGGGCGAGACACGAGGTGACCACGACGAACGGCCACAGGGACTGCACGGCCGTCACCACCCGCTCGGCGAGCCCCGCGATCCCGTGCAGCTGCATCTCGGCCATGAACCAGATCCCGCCGGCCGCCATCAGAGCGGTCGCGGCGCACGCGGGTCCGGGCCGCAGCGCCCAGGGAGCCGCGCCGCCGCCCCACGCGGCCAGCACCGGCCACACCGCGAGCAGCGTGAAGCCGATCACGGTGGCGGTGCCGTGCCGCAGGGAACCGCCGCTGCTCGGCGCGGGCAGCGCCACCACCAGGAACGCCGCGAGGCCGCCGCCGCCCAGTGCCAGCCGGCCGGCCCCGGAGGCGACCCGCAGTCCCCAGGCGGTCAGCAGATGGCAGACGCCCAGGGCGGCCAGCGCCCCGTTCATCACCCAGTAGCCGGGTCTCCCGTACGCCCCCAGGACACTGATGGTGCGGGTGAGGGGGTCGTAGCCGGGTCCTTCCAGTGCCCCCGCGATCGCCCAGCCCACGATGAGCAGGACGGGCGCGCAGCCGGAGGAGAGCAGGGCCCAGCGGGGAACGATTCGCACCGGACCACCATAAAGCGGTCAGGTCCGGCGGGCGCCCGATCCGGGCCGGTCAGGGACGGCCGGTGGCGGTCAGGGGCGCCAGCCGTACTGCGGGGGAATGCGCACGTCGCCGCCGAGTTCCCGGGCGGCGCGCCGGGCCCAGGTGGGCTCGCGCAGCAGTTGCCGGCCGATCAGGACGGCGTCGGCCTCCCCGGCGGCGAGGATCTTCTCCGCCTGGCCGGGGTCGGCGATCTCGCCGACGGCGGCCACCGGCATGTCCGTCTCCCGCTTGATGCGGGCGGCGAACGGCACCTGGTAGCCCGGCCCGACCGGGATGGTCACCCCGTCGGCGTTGCCGCCGGTGGAGATGTCCATGAGGTCGACCCCGTGCTCGGTCAGGACCCGGGCGAGGGCGACGGACTCGTCCGGGGTCCAGCCGCCCTCGTCCAGCCAGTCGGTGGCGGACAGCCGGAAGAACAGCGGGAGGTCGTCCGGCCAGACCTCGCGCACTGCGTCGACGACCTCGACGGCGTACCGGACGCGGTTGTCGAAACCGCCGCCGTACTCGTCGGTGCGCCGGTTGCTGTGCGGGGAGAGGAAGTTGCCGATCAGGTAGCCGTGCGCGCCGTGTATCTCGACGACCTGGAAGCCGGCGGCGAGGGCGAGCCGGGCGGAGGCCCGCCACTGGTCGAGGGTCTCGCGGATCTCGTCGACGGTGAGTTCGTGCGGGACCTTCAGGCCGGGGTACGGCTCGGCGCTGGGGCCGACCGGGGTCCAGCCGTACTCGTCCGGCCCGACCGGGCGGTCGCCCGCCCAGGGCCGGCTGGTGGAGGCCTTGCGGCCGGCATGGGCGAGCTGGATGCCGGCGACGGTGCCCTGGCTCTTGAGGAAGTCGGTGATGCGGCGCAGTCCGCCGGCCTGCGTCTCGTTCCACAGGCCCAGGTCCTGGGGCGAGATGCGACCCTCGGGGGAGATGCCGGTGGCCTCGAGAACGATCAGTCCGGTGCCGCCCGCGGCGCGGGCGCCGTAGTGCTGGAAGTGCCAGTCGGTGGCCACGCCCTCGGCCAGGCCCTCGGGGGCGGCGGAGTACTGGCACATCGGCGGCATCCACACCCGGTTGGGCACGGTCACCGAACGCAGGGTGTAGGGCTCGAAAAGAGAACTCACTCAGAAAACTCCAGACAGGAGGGCGTCCCAACAGTTTGCACACGTGTACATTACCACTTCGCGGATACCCGCATCCGCAATAGTCGGCGCACGCAAGCAACCCCCTGCTCCCCCATTGACCCTCCGCCCTCGGCCGGGTTCCCTACATCGACTTCGCGTCGCGGTGGCCGGGGCACGCGGACGGTTCACCTGGGACCCGTCCGACCGACGCGCATCTGCTTTCACGGACGCTCCCGCGACAAACAGACCGCGCCGGTGACGGCCTTCGCACACCGGAGTCTCCCGCCCGACGCGCGTTCGGTTTCCCGGGCCCCCGGCGTCACCCCGGGGTCCCGCCGAACGGACGGGCGGCTGACCGGAAGGGATCTCCAGCCGGGTCCGGGCAGGACCTAGCCTGGTCCTGACCATGCTCAAAAGGGGGACGAATGGGCGCACTCGGCCGCGAAAAGGTGTCCGGATGACGGTGGGGGTTCTGATCGTCGACGACCATCCCCTGTTCCTCCAGGGACTGCGCAGCGCCCTGGACACCGAAGCCGACCTGACGGTGGTCGGGGAGGCGGGCAGCGGCGAGGAGGCGGTGGCGGCCGTCACGCGCCTCGGGCGGGCCGTGCAGGTGGTCCTCATGGATCTGCGGCTGCCCCGGATGCCGGGCGTGGAGGCGATCCGCACGATCACCTCGGGGACCGCCGGGCACCGGCCGCGGGTGCTCGTCGTCTCCCTGTACGAGGACGACGACGAGGTGGTGGCGGCGCTGCGCGCGGGCGCCCACGGCTACGTGGCCAAGGAGGCGTCCCGGGACGAACTGCTGCGGGCGGTACGGACGGTGGCGGCGGGCGGCGCGGTCTTCAGCCCGTCCATCGCGGCCCGCCTGGGCACGTACTTCTCCGCCATCCACGACTTCCCCGGCCGTATCGCCTTTCCGCACCTCACCAACCGGGAGCGGGAGATCCTCGACCTGCTGGCCCGCGGACACACCAACCGGCGGATCGCCCGGCACCTGTTCCTCTCGGACAAGACGGTGCGCAACCATGTGTCGCACATCTTCGCCAAGCTCCAGGTCAGGAACCGCGACGACGCCATGATCCGGGCCAGGGACGCCGGCCTGGGGTCGTAACGCGTCCCTTTTATTTGCGCTACTTGCGCGATCTCTTGCGGAGAATTGACAGTCACATGACTCCGCGGACGCCCGCACACCCCCGTGACCCCGAGGTCTGCTGACCGCAAGTCACGCAAGCGGATTTCCGCCCGTCGGGCCTCGCATCCCAACCCATTGACAAACGTCAGAGCCGTCACAACTCTGTGGACGCGTTTTCCGCAAAAAATCGACCGAGTTGCTCAATTGGCGTGCAGAAACTCCCTGGCATCCTCCGGAACGTCCCGGAACTCTACGGAACAGAGGACCTCATGAGATGGAGACCCCTCGGCCGCCGGCCGCTGACCTGTGCCCTGACAGCGGGGCTCATGGCGGCCGGTCTGGCGCCGGTGACCCTCGCCGCCCCGGCCCACGCCGCGCCGGCCCCGGCGACGGCCGCCGCCGGCACCAACCTCGCGCTCGGCCGTCCGGCCACGGCCGGCGGCGCGCACGGCGAGTACGCCGCCCGCAATGTCACCGACGGCGCGCAGGCGTCCTACTGGGAGGGCCCCGCCGGGTCCTTCCCGCAGTGGGTGCAGACCGACCTGGGCACCGCCCGGGAGATCGAGCGGGTGGTGCTCAAGCTGCCGTCCGGCTGGGAGGGCCGTACCCAGACGCTCGCCCTCCAGGGCAGCGCCGACGGTACCGTCTTCCGTACCCTCGCCGCCTCGGCGGCCCGCGCGTTCGACCCGGCCCGCGCCAACACCGTCACCGTCGACCTGGCCGACCCGGCCGAGCTGCGCCATGTCCGCGTCCAGGTCACCGGCAACACCGGCTGGAACGCGGCGCAACTGGCCGAGCTGGAGGTGTACGGCGAGGACGTCACCACCGAACCACCGCCCACCGGCACCAATCTGGCGCGCGGCAAGCCGGTCGAGGCCACCTCGTCGACGCAGTCCTACGTCGCGGCCAACGCCACCGACGACTCCACCGCCACCTACTGGGAGGCCGCCGGACACCCCGCCGACCTCACCGTGCGGCTGGGCGCGGACGCGGACGTCACCGGGGTCGTGGTCAAGCTCAGTCCGGACCCGGTGTGGGCGGCCCGTACGCAGAGCATCGAGGTGCTGGGCCGCCAGGCGGCGGCGAGCGGCTTCAGCTCGGCGCGGGCCCGGGCGGACTACGCGTTCACCCCGGCCACCGGCAACACCGTGACGATCCCGGTCAGCGGCCGCTGGGCCGACGTACGGCTCAGGTTCTCCGCCAACTCCGGGGCGCCCGGCGGTCAGGTCGCCGAGTTCCAGGTGGTCGGCACCGCCGCGCCCGCGCCCGACCTGACCGTCACCGGCCTGGACTGGTCGCCCGCCGAGCCCGACGAGCGGGACCCGGTGACCGTCGGTGCCACCGTCCGCAACGCCGGGACGGCCCGCTCGGCCGCGACGACGGTCCAGGCGAGCGTCGAGGGGACGGTCGCCGGCCGGGCCGACGTACCCGCCCTCGAACCGGGTGCCTCGGCCGAGGTGGCGGTGGACACCGGCACCCACGCGGCGGGGAGTTACGCCGTCTCCGCGGCCGTCGACCCGGGCAACTCGGTCGCCGAGCTGGACGACTCCAACAACAGCCGCAACGCGGCGGACCGCCTCGTCGTCGCCCGGGCGCCCGGACCGGACCTGGAGGTCCGCTCGATCACCGCCGACCCGGCCAACCCGGCCGTGGGCGCGGCCGTCTCCTTCACGGTCGCCGTGCACAACGCCGGCACCACCGCCGCGGCGGCCGGATCGGTGACCCGTCTCCAGGCCGGCAGCACCGTGCTCAACGGCACCACCGGCCAAGTGGCCGCCGGTGCCACGGTGAACGTGCCGGTCAGCGGCGTCTGGACGGCGACCGCGGGCGGTGCCACCCTCACCGCGACCGCCGACGCCACCGGTGTCGTCGAGGAGACCGACGAGAACGACAACGTCCTCGCCAAGTCGCTCGTCGTGGGGCGCGGTGCCGCCGTGCCGTACACCGAGTACGAGGCGGAGGACGGCCGGTACCAGGGCACCCTGCTGGCCGCCGATGCCAAGCGGACCTTCGGACACACCGACTTCGGCACCGAGTCCTCGGGACGGAAGTCGGTCCGGCTGGACGCCACCGGCGAGTACGTGGAGTTCACCTCGACCACCTCCACCAACTCCGTCGTGGTGCGCAACTCGGTCCCCGACGCGCCGGCCGGCGGTGGCGCGGACGCCACCATCAGCCTCTACGCGGACGGCCAGTTCGTGCAGAAGGTGCCCCTGTCGTCCAAGCACAGCTGGCTGTACGGCAACACCGACGACCCGGAAGGACTCACCAACCGGCCCGGCGGTGACGCGCGGCGGCTGTTCGACGAGTCCCACGCGCTGCTGGCGCGGACCTATCCGTCGGGCACCGTGTTCCGGCTCCAGCGGGACGCGAGCGACTCGGCCGCCTTCCAGGTCATCGACCTGATCGACCTGGAGCAGGTCGCTCCCCCGGCGGCCAAGCCGGCGAACTGCGTCTCCATCACCGAGTACGGGGCCGTCCCGAACGACGGGCTCGACGACACCGACGCCCTCCAGCGGGCGGTGACCGCCGACCAGAACGGGGACATCCCGTGCGTGTGGGTGCCGGCCGGGCAGTGGCGTCAGGAGCAGAAGATCCTGACCGACGACCCGCAGAACCGGGGCCAGTACAACCAGGTCGGCATCCGGGACGTCACGATCCGCGGCGCCGGCATGTGGCACTCGCAGTTCTACACCCTGACCCCGCCGCACGAGGCGGGCGGCATCAACCACCCGCACGAGGGCAACTTCGGCTTCGACATCGACGACAACACCCAGATATCCGACCTCGCCATCTTCGGCTCCGGCACCATCCGGGGCGGTGACGGCAACCAGGAGGGCGGCGTCGGTCTCAACGGCCGCTTCGGCAAGGGCACGAAGATCAGCAACGTGTGGATCGAGCACGCCAACGTCGGGGTGTGGGCCGGCCGCGACTACTCCAACATCCCCGAGCTGTGGGGTCCCGGCGACGGCCTGGAGTTCACCGGCGTCCGGATCCGCGACACGTACGCCGACGGCATCAACTTCGCCAACGGCACCCGCGACTCGACCGTCTACAACTCGTCCTTCCGCAACACCGGCGACGACTCCCTGGCGGTGTGGTCCAGCAAGTACGTGAAGGACACCTCGGTGGACATCGGCCACGACAACCACTTCCGCAACAACACCATCCAGTTGCCGTGGCGGGCCAACGGGGTCGCGGTGTACGGGGGTTACGGCAACACCGTCGAGAACAACGTCATCTCCGACACGATGAACTACCCCGGCATCATGCTGGCCACCGACCACGACCCGCTGCCCTTCACCGGCCAGACGCTCCTGGCGGGCAACGCCCTGTACCGCACCGGCGGCGCGTTCTGGAACGAGGACCAGGAGTTCGGCGCCATCACCCTGTTCGCGCAAGGGCAGGACATCCCGGGCGTGACCATCCGGGACACCGAGATCCATGACTCGACCTACGACGGCATCCAGTTCAAGACGGGAGGCGGCGCGATGCCGGACGTGAGGATCACGGACGTCCGGATCGACAAGTCCAACAACGGCTCCGGCATCCTGGCGATGGGCGGCGCCCGGGGCAGCGCCACCCTGACGGACGTCACCATCACCGGGTCCGCCGAGCAGGACGTGGAGATCGAACCGGGCTCCCAGTTCACCATCACGGGCACCCCGCAGGGGGCGGCCGCCCGGCGCGGCGACCGCTGATCCCGCCGGCCGGCCGCCCGCGGTGCCATCGCGGGCGGCCGGCCTCGCTCTCGCCCCGGCCGCCGCCCCCGGGGTACTGTCCGGCACGCTGAACTCGCCCGGACCCCGCGCGCCTTCGGGAGGACACCGTGCCGACCACCACCACGACCGCCACGACCACCGCGCCGCCGGTCACCCTGGAGCGGGTCCGCCTCGGGGCCGGCGGTCCGCTCAGCGACGTACGGATCGAGAACGGCCTCGTCACCGCCGTGTACCCGGCGGCCGAGGCACCCCGCGCCCCGGGTGAACGCCTCCGTCTCGACGGCCGCACCCTGCTCCCCGGCCTGTGGGACTCGCACGTGCACATGGTGCAGTGGGCGGGGGTGCGCCGCCGGCTCGACCTGTCCGGCGCGCGGTCGGCCCGGGAGGCGGCCGACGCGGCCGGGAAGCGGGCCGCCGGCCGGCCGGCCGGAGAACTCCTCGTCGGCTACGGCTTCCGCGACGGACTGTGGCCGGACACACCCGGCAAGGGCCTGCTGGACGCGGTCACCGGGGACCGGCCCACGCTGCTGATCAGCGCCGACCTGCACTGCGCCTGGCTGAACTCCGCCGCCCTGGCCGCCGCCGGACACGGCGACCACCCGACCGGACTGCTGCGGGAGGGCGCGAGCATGCGCGCGGTGGCCGACCTGACCGCCGTGTCCGCCGAGGTGACGGACCGCTGGGTGCGGGAGGCCGGCGCGGCGGCGGCCGCGCGGGGTGTCACCGGGATCATCGACTTCGAGTACGCCGACAACATCACCGACTGGACCCGGCGGGCGCGCACCGCCCCGCCGGCGCTGCGGGTGGCGGCGGGCATCTGGCTCCCCCACCTGGACCCGGCGATCCGGCGCGGGCTGCGCACCGGGCAGGTACTGGACACGCCGGGCGGGCTGCTCCAGGTGGGTCCGTTCAAGCTGCTCAGCGACGGTTCGCTCAACACCCGCACCGCGCTGTGCCACGACGCCTATCCGGGGCTGGCGCCGGACGCGCCCGGCGCGTACGGGCTGCAGGAGGTGTCGCCGCCGGACCTGGTCCGGCTGCTGCGGCACGCCTCCTCGCACGGCATCGTGCCCGCCGTGCACGCGATCGGGGACCGCGCGTGCGAGACGGTGCTGGACGCCTTCGAGGCGGTGCGCTGCCACGGCCGGGTGGAACACGGCCAGTTGCTGGCCGCCAAGGACATTCCGCGCTTCGCCGAGCTGGGCGTCACGGTGGGCGTTCAGCCCAGCCACGCGGTGGACGACCGGGACGTGGCCGACCGGCACTGGCCCGGCCGTACCCACCGGGCGTACCCCTTCGCCGACCTGCTGCGGGCCGGGGCGGTCCTGGAACTGGGGTCCGACGCGCCCGTCGCGCCGCTCGACCCCTGGCTGACCATCGCGGCCGCCGTGGCCCGGACGGACGGGGCGCGCGAGCCATGGCACCCGGAGCAGCGCATCCCGGTGGCGGACGCGCTCACCGGGTCCGCGCGGGGCAGACGGCTGATCCGGGCCGGCGACCCGGCGGACCTGGTGGTGACCGACGTGGACCCGCTCGGCGCGGACCCGGGCACCCTGCGCCGGATGCCGGTGCACGCGACGATGACCGCCGGCACCTGGACCCACCGGACCCCCGCCTGACCACCCGCACCGGCCGACGCCCGCCGCTTCTAGACTCGGTCCATGCCGATGCCTCTGGTCCTCGTCCACGGACACCCCTTCGACCACACGATGTGGTCCCCGCAGACCGCCGCCTTCGCGCCGCGGCGGCGGGTGATCGCACCGGACCTGCGGGGATACGGCGCCTCGCCCGGCACCGCGGACGTCACCCCGCTGTCCGTGTTCGCCGAGGACCTCGAGGAACTGCTCGCCGCCTCGGGCGTGGCGCGCTGCGTCATCGGCGGGCTGTCGATGGGCGGCCAGATCGCCATGGAGTACTGCGCCCGCTTCCCGGAGCGGGTGGCGGGGCTGCTGCTCGCCGACACCCGCGCCGAGCCCGAGACGCCCGAGGGACGCGCGGTGCGCCGCGCGACGGCGGACCGGCTGCTGCGCGAGGGGATGCGGGGGTACGCCGACGAGGTCCTGTACCGGATGGTCGCGCCGCACGCGCCCGCCGAGGTCGCGGCGCACGTCCACCGCATGATGACCGGTACCGGTCCGAAGGGCGCCGCGGCGGCGCTGCGGGGCCGCGCCGAGCGCCCCGACTACCGGCCGGTGCTGTCCCGGGTCGCGGTGCCGGCGCTGGTGGTGGTCGGCGCCGAGGACGAGTTCACGCCGGTGAGCGACGCCCGGACGATTCACGGCCTGCTGCCCGACGCCGCCCTCGTGGTCGTGGAGGGAGCCGCGCACCTGCCCAACCTGGAACGGCCCGAGGCGTTCAACGCGGCCCTCGGGGACTTCCTGCGCCGGGTGGACGCCGCTGCCGCCTGAGAGAAGGTCTCCAGGTCGATGCCGGCCCGCAGCACCAGATGCCGCAGCCGGTCCTCGGCACCGTCCCGGCCGGGCGGGAAGTC
>NZ_JBFAAP010000036.1:0-76242 GCF_040639815.1 Streptomyces sp. NPDC023723 | reverse complement strand
CCAGGGTGGGCGCGGGGGTGCTGGGTGGGGTCGCGGGGGACTGCGGGGCGACGTCCGCACGTGCGTAAAACCTCGTGTGTGGTGCCCGCGGGTCGGGGGGCGCCCGCCCCCGCACCCCCGCGCCGGCCCTGACCGGGCCACGTCGTCAAGCTCCCCCGGCGGGGGCACTCCCGGACGGGCTGAGCTGCTCAGCCCGTCCGGCGTTTTCGCGCTTCAGGGTCCGCGCCGCCGGGACCGCCGCCGCCAGCAGCAGCACCGCCCCCGCCACCGCCGCGCCCCGCATCCCACTGGTGAACGCCTCCCGGGCCGCCGTCGCCAGGGCCTCTCCCGCGGACCCCGGCAACTCCCTGGCCACCGCCAGCGCACCGCCCAGCGTCTCCCGGGCCGGCTCCGGCGCGGCGGCCGGCATCCGGTGGTGGTAGACGGCCGTACCGATGGAGCCGAAGACCGCCATGCTCAGCGCGCCGCCGAACTCGGTGCCGGTCTCCATCAGCGACGATGCCGAACCCGCCCGCTCCACCGGGGCGGCGCTCAGCGCCAGGTCGGTCAGCTGGGACATCACCGCGACGATGCCGCCGGCCAGCACCCCGCACGCGGCCAGCACCAGCCACAGCGAGTCGGTGCCCGTGCCGGCCAGCAGCGCGTAACCGCACGCCGCGACCACGAAACCGCCCGCCACGACGTGCGCCCGCGCCACGCCCCGCCGCACCAGCCCCATGGCCAGCGGCGCGGCGAAGCCGATCAGCACCGAGGGCAGCAGCGCCCACAGGGCCGCTTCCAGCGCGCTCTTGTCCAGCACCGACTGGATGTACTGGGTGGTGAAGTAGGTCGAGCCCATCATTCCGGCGGCCGACACCAGGTTGAGGGCGACGGCCGGGGTGAAGCCCCGGATCCGGAACAGGGCGGGGGAGATCATCGGGGTGGCCACCGTGCGCTGCCGGTGCACGAACAGCGCGGCGAAGAGCAGGCCGAGGGTCAGCGACATCACGTACCGCACGTGCCAGCCCTCGGTCGGTATCTCCTTGAGGCCGTAGACGACCGGCAGCACGGCGGCCATCGACAGCGGCACGCTCA
The DNA here is from genome assembly GCF_040639815.1 of Streptomyces sp. NPDC023723. Lineage (NCBI taxonomy): Bacteria > Bacillati > Actinomycetota > Actinomycetes > Kitasatosporales > Streptomycetaceae > Streptomyces > Streptomyces sp. NPDC023723. The sequence goes on along the minus strand of NZ_JBFAAP010000036.1, from coordinate 75,168 downwards.
GCAGGTCGAAGCGGCCGGACCCGGGGTGCTTGGACTCCGGCAGCAGGACCGGGCCGAGGAGCAGCAGCAGGGCCATCGCGGGCAGGTTGACCAGGAAGACCGAGCCCCACCAGAAGTACTCGACGAGTACTCCGCTCAGCACCGAGCCGAGCGCGATGCCGGCCGTCATCACGCCCGACCACAGGCCGATCGCCGTCGCCCGCTGGCCCGGGTCGGTGAACATCGTGCGGACCAGCGCCATCGTGGACGGCATCAGGGTCGCGCCGCCGATGCCGAGCACCGCGCGGGCGGCGATCAGCGTCTCCGCGCTGTGCGCGTAGGCGGCCACCAGGGAGGCCGCGCCGAACGCGGCGGCGCCGAGCAGCAGCAGCCGGCGGCGGCCGATCCGGTCGCCCACCGCGCCCATCGTCATCAGCAGGCCGGCCAGTACGAAGCCGTAGATGTCGAAGATCCACAGTTGCTGGGGGCCGGTCGGTTCGAGGTCGGCGCTGATGGCCGGGATGGCGAAGTAGAGGACCGACACGTCCATCGAGACCAGCAGCAGCGGGAGCATCAGCACACCGAGCGCGGTCCATTCGCGCCGTCCGGCGCGGGGTGGGTTCGTCGTCATGCCGGAGACTGTACGCACGTCTTATACAACTGTCTATGACGTCTGTATAAGACGACGGTTTAAGACGTCAGTTTAAGACGCCTGTATGTATCGGCGGGTAGGGTGGGCGCATGGGACACCGTGAGGATCTGCTGGAGGGCGCCAAGCGCTGCCTGCTCGCCAAGGGGTTCGTGCGGACCACGGCCCGCGACATCGTCAAGGAGTCGGGGACCAACCTGGCGTCGATCGGCTACCACTACGGCTCCAAGGACGCGCTGCTGGCGCAGGCGTACGTGGCGATGGTCGAGGACATGTCCGAGCTGTTCGACGGCGAGGTGCGCGGGGAGTTCGGCTCCCTGGAGCGGTTCGCCTCGGTCTGGTCGAACATCATCGGCACCATGCGGGAGCCGGGGTCGATGTGGCGGCTCAGCATGGAGATCGTGGCCATGGGCGATCAGCTGCCGGTGGTGCGCGACCACCTCGCGCGGGCCCAGCGGGAGGGCTCGCGCGGCTTCGTCGCGATGTTCACGGGCGTGCCCGAGGAGGACCAGCCGGACGAGCTGATCGACACCCTCGGCAGCTTCTACACGACGCTGATGATGGGCCTGATGGCCCAGTGGACCTTCGATCCGGGCACCGCGCCCGAGGCCGGGCAGCTCACCGAGGGACTGCGCCGGACGATCGAGGGAGCCGTCGCTACAGACGGTGCGCCTTGAGCGCCATGTGCAGCAGCAGCCGGTCCTCGCCGTCGGCCAGGTCCAGGCCGGTGAGCTGTTCGACGCGGGACAGGCGGTAGTACAGGGTCTGGCGGTGGATGCCGAGTTCCGCCGCGGTGCGGCCGGCCTGGCCGGCCCGGTCGAGGTAGGTCTCGGCGGTGCGGGCCAGTTCCCGGTGCGCGGGGGACAGCAGCGGCCGTACCGCCGGGTCCCGCGCGGTCTCCGGGGGCAGCGCCGTGAGCAGGCGGAACGGGCCGATCGACGCCCACTCGGCGACCGGCGCGAACCGGGGTTCGGCGCGGGCCGCGCGGGCCGCCGCCGACGCCTCCCGCCAGGCCGTGCCCAGCTCCGCCAGGCCGGTGCGCGCGGCGGCCACCCCGGCGGCGGGGCGGGCGCCGCCGTGGACCGGCGCCCGCTCCAGCAGCCGCCCGGCCGCCGCGAGGGCCGGGGCGGACACGTCCACCGAGCGCAGCCGCACCAGCAGCGCCAGCGCGTGCGCCGCGCCGCCCCACTCCACCGTGCACAGCGCCGTCGCCCCCGGCACCGTACGCACCGACGGCGCGTCGTCCGGGCCGGCGGCCGGCCAGGGCGCGACGCACACCACCGTGTGCGGCACCTCGGCGCGGGCGCCGAGGGCGGTGCTCAGCTCGGCGATCGCCATGTCCCGCTGCCAGCCCCGCTCGGCGGTCAGCACCGCGCGCAGCTCCCGGCCGAGGTCGGTGCCGTGCTGCGCCTCGTCCGCCAGCAGCGCGCCGATCCGGGCGGTGACCGTCATGGCCGCGGTGAGCTGCGCCGCGGTCGGGCCCGGCTCGGTGTCCAGCAGCCACACGTAGCCGAGGACGACCCCGCGATGCCGTACCGGCAGACAGATCCGGCCGCGGTGCACACCCGCCTCCGGGGTCGGCGGGATGCGGACCGGACCGGTGGCCCGGGTGATGCCGAACCCCTCGAACCAGGCGCGGACCGCCGGGGTGGAGCGCCGGGTCAGGATCGAGCGGGCGCGCACCGGGTCCAGGGCCGAGGCGTCGAGGTCGCCCTCGCTGTCGTAGGCGCCGAAGGCGATCAGCTCGAAGTCCCGGTTCTCCAGGGTGGCGGGCGCCCCGAGCCGCTCCGAGATCTCGTCGACCAGCTCCTGATAGTCAGCCTTGGAATCGGACGTCACCAGGGCATTCTGCCCCATCCCGGCCCGCCCTTCATACATCTGTCTGAGATCCGCGGCACGGATGCGTGACAGGTGTCGATGGCCCAGGATCGGGGGCATCCCTAAGTTTCACGGTGGCTGAGCTTGTTCTTTTGGTAAGTGGAGGTGCCCCGTGCTGGGTCCCGTGATTCTCGCCGCGTCGCGCAGCGACCGGATGCGCCGTCTGGTCTCCGCGGCGCCGGTGACCAAGCAGGTCGTCGACCGCTTCATCCCCGGCGAGGACGTCGACGAGATCGTCCCGATCATCCGGGACCTCGCGGCCCAGGGCCTGGAGCTGACGATGGACGTCGTCGGCGAGGACATCACCACCCCGGAGCAGGCCGCCGCCGCCCGCGACGCCTATCTGGAGCTGATCGACCGGCTCAAGCCGCTGGAGCTGGGCACGCGCGCGGAGATGTCCGTGAAGCTGTCCATGTTCGGGCAGGCGCTGGCCGGCGGCCATGAGCTGGCGCTCGCCAACGTCCGCCCGGTGGTCGAGGCCGCCGCCGGGATCGGCACCACGGTCACCCTGGACGCCGAGGACCACACCACCCTCGACTCGATGTTCGCCATCCACGAGGAGCTGCGGAAGGACTTCCCGGCGACCGGGTGCGTGATCCAGGCGTACCTGTTCCGCACCGAGGCCGACGCGCGCCGGCTCGCCGCGGCGGGCTCTCGCGTACGGTTGGTGAAGGGCGCCTACAAGGAGCCCGCCGAGGTCGCCCACCAGGACAAGCACGAGATCGACAAGGCGTACGTACGCGTACTGCGGACGCTGATGGACGGCGACGGCTATCCGATGATCGGGTCCCACGACCCGCGGCTGATCGCCATCGCCCAGGAGCTGGCCCACCGCGCCGGGCGCAAACCCGCCGAGTACGAGTTCCAGATGCTCTACGGCATCCGCGGCGACGAACACCTGCGGCTGGCCGCCGAGGGCCACCGCATGCGCGTCTACACCGCCTACGGCACGGACTGGTACGGCTACTTCATGCGAAGGCTCGCGGAGAAGCCGGCCAACCTGCGCTTCTTCGCCCGGTCGCTGGTCACCAAGGGCTGAGCCCCACCACCCGCTCACGTACAAGGAGTTACGCATCTTATGGACGCTGTGACCCAGGTCCCCACCCCCGTCAACGAGCCGGTGCACGGCTACGCCCCCGGCTCGCCCGAGCGCGCCCGGCTCGAGGCCCGGCTCAAGGAACTGGCCGACAACCCGATCGACCTGGTGTGCACCATCGGCGGCGAGCGGCGGATGGGCGGCGGCGAGCGCTTCGACGTCGTGCAGCCGCACAACCACAAGGCCCGCCTCGGTACGTACGCCAACGCCACCGAGCAGGACGCCCAGGACGCGATCGACGCCGCCCTCGCCGCCGCCCCGGCCTGGCGCGCGATGTCCTTCGACGACCGCGCGGCGATCATCCTGCGCGCCGCCGAGCTGCTGTCCGGCCCGTGGCGCGAGACGCTGGCCGCCTCCACCATGCTCGGCCAGTCCAAGACCGCCCAGCAGGCCGAGATCGACACGCCCTGCGAGCTGGCCGACTTCTGGCGCTTCAACGTCCACTACGCCCGCGGCATCCTCGCCGAGCAGCCCCCGGCCAACGCGCCGGGCGTCTGGAACCGCCTGGACCACCGCCCGCTGGAGGGCTTCGTCTACGCGATCACGCCGTTCAACTTCACGGCGATCGCCGCCAACCTGCCCACCGCCCCCGCCCTGATGGGCAACGTGGTGGTCTGGAAGCCGTCCCCGACCCAGACCCATGCCGCCGTGCTGCTGATGCGCCTGCTGGAGGAGGCCGGTCTGCCCAAGGGCGTCATCAACCTGGTCACCGGCGACGGCATCGCCGTCTCCGAGGTCGCCCTGGGCCACCGCGACCTGGCCGGCATCCACTTCACCGGCTCGACCAAGACCTTCCAGCACCTGTGGAAGACGGTCGGCAACAACATCGAGAAGTACCGCACCTATCCGCGCCTGGTCGGCGAGACCGGCGGCAAGGACTTCGTCGTCGCCCACCCCAGCGCCGACCGCGCGGTGCTCAAGACCGCCCTCACCCGGGGCGCCTTCGAGTACCAGGGCCAGAAGTGCAGCGCCACCTCGCGCGCCTACCTCCCGGCGTCGATCTGGAACGACGGCTTCAAGGAGGAGTTCGCGGCCGAGATCGACGGCCTCGCCATGGGTGACGTCACCGACCTGTCGAACTTCGTCGGCGCCGTCATCGACGAGCGCGCCTTCGCCAAGAACAAGGCCGCCATCGACCGGGCGAAGCAGGACCCGGCCTGCACCGTCGTGGCGGGCGGCAGCTACGACGACTCGGTCGGCTACTTCGTCCGCCCGACCGTCATCGAGTGCACGGACCCGGAGAACGAGGTCTTCACCACCGAGTACTTCGGCCCGATCCTCGCCGTCCACGTGTACGACGACAGCACGGCCGAGGGGTACGACGAGATGCTGACCCAGATGGAGTCCGCCTCCGACTACGCCCTCACCGGCTCGGTCGTCTCCAGCGACCGCGCGGCCACGGCGTACACGATGGACAAGCTCCGCTACGCGGCCGGCAACTTCTACATCAACGACAAGTCGACCGGCGCCGTCGTCGGCCAGCAGCCCTTCGGCGGCGGCCGGGCCTCCGGCACCAACGACAAGGCGGGCGCCCCGCAGAACCTGATGCGCTGGACGCTGACCCGCGCGATCAAGGAGTCGCTGGTCTCCCCGACCGACTACCGCTACCCGCACATGGGCTGACGCCCCCCTGATACCGGACGGGCCAGGTCTCCCCCCGACCTGGCCCGTCCTTCCGTCTCAGATAGTAGGAAGTCCGAGTAATTGTGGAGACAGGGGCGTGCTCCTCCCTTAACTTTGTAGGAGCCGAACGTCTCGCTCGACCCAGCGAATGGCGGTCGTGAGCCGGGCCCCGCGCAGGTGATCCCTGCGGCCCGCCGCTCCCCGCCCCTTCCGGCGTCTCGTATCCCGCCCCGTGCCGAAGGAGTCGACCCCATGGCCGAGACGACCGTCCGCCGCCGAGTCCGCCACGCCTCCCGTACCAGCGACGCCGACCGGAAGAACGCCGCGGCCGCCCTGCAGCGCGCCCTCGACCGCCGGGACAACGGCGGCGCCACCGGGCACTGACTCACCGCCCGCGCCGCACCTCGAAGTGGTCGACGCGGTCGCCGGCCGGCGTCAGCGCCGACACCTTCAGCCTCGGTGCCGCACCCGCCTGCGCCTCCACCCGGAGGAACGAGAAGCCCCGGTAGCGCACCCGCGACCACTCGACGGTCTCCGCCCGCCGGTCCCGGGACCGGGTCCAGCGGAAGCTGTCGATCGGCTGGTCACGGGCGGCGATCCGCCCCTCGTGGCTCTCCGGTACGCCCGCCGGGAAGCCGTACAGCTCCTTGCCGCCGCCGCCCGCGGTGACGTACACGGTCCCGTCCCGGGTGGGGTCGGTCCACTCGCCGACCGGCACCGGGCGGCCGACCGCGCCGTTCTTGATCGCGTCCGTGCGTTCGTAGACGTGGTTGTGCCCGTTGATCACCAGGTCCACCTGGTGGCGGGCGAAGAGCGGCACCCACTCGGCGCGCACCCCGCCGTCCGAGGCGTGGGTCGACGTCGAGTACGCGCAGTGGTGGAAGAAGACGACGACGAAGTCCACCTCCGGCGCCGCCCGCAGCTCCGCCAGCGTCCGGGCCAGCCAGCGGGTCTGCCGGCCCTCCGTGCGGCCGAGGTTGGCCGGGATCTCGTACGACACGTCGTTCGCGTCGAGGGCGACGACGCCGACGTTGCCGTACCTGAACGAGTACACCCCCGGCGCGGTCCGCGGGTCGAAGCCGCTGTCCGGCAGGGAGAAGCGGGCCAGTTGACCGCCGTAGCCGTCCGGCGAGTACCACGCCTCCATGTCGTGGTTGCCGGTCGTCACCATCCACGGCACCGACCGCGCCACCGGCTCGGTCTGCCGCAGGAACCGGTCCCACTGGGTCGCGTCGTACAGGTCCGACGCCGTGCCGCGGCCCTTGTCGTTCGCGTAGCAGATGTCGCCGGCGTGCAGGTGGAACGCCGGGTCCTGGCGGAGCAGGACGCGGTTGTTGGCGACCGCCCGCGCGCCGACGCCCTGGTCGCCGAAGGCCGTGAAGACGAACCGCCGCGGGGGCGTGGCGGGGGCGGTGCGGAAGGCGGCGATGGTGCCGCGGTGGGCGGGGGCGGCCGGGTCGAAGCCGTCGTGGCCGACCCCGTAGTAGTACGTCGTGCCGGGCCGCAGGCCGTCCAGGGCGGCGTGCAGGTAGTACTGCTCGGCCGCCGGGTGGTCCCCCAGCGCGGGGGTGGTGAGGTCGCGGACCTCGGCGCCGACGCGGCGGCCGAGGTCGTCCGGGCGCAGCCCCACCCGCACGAACGGGCGGCGCACCGCCAGCGGCACCTGCCAGGAGATCCGCAGCTGCCGCATCGGATCGGCGCCGAAGGCCAGATGGCGGCCGAACGGCGCGAGTGCCGAACCCGGGACCGTCGCGGCCGGCGCGGGCGCGTTCGCCGGGCGGACGTCACGGACGTCACCGCCGGAGCAGCCGGTCAGCAGCCCGCTCGCCACCGCCCCCGCCGTCACCAGGGTCCGGCGCCGCGACATCCGGTTGCGCAGATACTCGTACTGCTCCGCCATGCTCAGCCGGCGCGCCAGTTCCGGCGGGACGCCGAAGTCGGGGATCTCCATGACCCCAGCCATTCCCCGCGCCGGCCAACACCCGCACCGCACCCGGGTGAACGCCCGCCGACGGGATGGCGCCGGCTGTCCGTATGGCGGACGGTGCGTGTCAGCTCATGGGACGGGGAGTAGGGTGCCGGGCATGTCTCGCAGCCTCAATCTCGCAGTCATCCCCGGCGACGGCATCGGCCAGGAGGTCGTGGCCGAAGGTCTCAAGGTCCTCTCCGCCGTCCTTCCGCAGGATGTGAAGCTGGAGACCGCGGAGTTCGACTTCGGCGCCAAGCGCTACCACGCCACCGGTGAGACCCTCACCGACGCCGACCTCGACGCGCTCAAGCAGCACGACGCCATCCTGCTCGGCGCCATCGGCGACCCGAGCGTGCCCTCCGGGGTGCTGGAGCGCGGCTTCCTGCTCAAGCTGCGGTTCGCCTTCGACCACCACGTCAACCTGCGGCCGAGCAAGCTGCTTCCCGGCGTCGAGACCCCGCTGGCCGGCCAGCCGGAGATCGACTTCGTGGTGGTCCGCGAGGGCACCGAGGGCCCGTACACCGGCAACGGCGGCACCATCCGCAAGGGCACCCCGCACGAGGTCGCCACCGAGGTGTCGGTCAACACCGCCTACGGTGTCGAGCGCGTGGTGCGGGACGCCTTCGCCCGCGCCCAGGCCCGCCCGCGCAAGAAGCTCACGCTGGTCCACAAGAACAACGTGCTGACCTTCGCGGGCCACCTGTGGACGAACGTCTTCAACCAGGTGGCCGCGGAGTTCCCCGAGGTCACCACCGACTACATCCACGTCGACGCGGCCACCATCTACCTGGTGACCCAGCCCGAGCGGTTCGACGTGATCGTCACCGACAACCTGTTCGGCGACATCATCACCGACCTCGCCGCGGCCGTCTCCGGCGGCATCGGCGTCGCCGCCAGCGGGAACATCAACCCGTCCGGCGAATTCCCCTCGATGTTCGAGCCGGTGCACGGCTCCGCGCCCGACATCGCCGGCCAGGGCAAGGCCGACCCCAGCGCTACCGTGCTCTCCGTCGCCCTGCTGCTGCGCCACCTCGGCTACGACGCCGAGGCGAACCGGATCGAGGAGGCGGTCGCGGCCGACCTCGGCGAGCGGGCCGGGAAGCCCGCCCGCACCACCTCCGAGATCGGTGACGCCCTCGCCGTACGAGTAGCCGGCTGACCGGGCCGCGCACTCGAAACCGCACCATTCGAAGCCGCCGGGTCCGGAAAACAAGGCACCCGGCGGCTTTCACCTGTCCCCGCCGGGTGCGACCATCGAAGCTGGGCCGCATTCACCCCGTTTCATCCGTCGTTTCAGCTGTGCCCGGCCGCGCGCGATAATCGAACGCGAGGCCGCGGCATGAGGGAATGCTCGGACGTCCTACCACTGGCCACTGGCAGTACGGGCGTGGAAGCGGCCCGTCACGACAACCGGTGAAGGACAACAATTCATGACCACGCCCACGATCGAGCTCAAGCCCTCCGCCAGCCCGCTGTCCGCCGCCGAGCGGGACGCGATACTGGCCGCCCCGGGGTTCGGCCGCCACTTCACCGATCACATGGTGACGATCAAGTGGACCGAGGGCCGCGGCTGGCACGACGGCCAGCTGGTGCCGTACGCCCCGCTCTCCCTCGACCCGGCCACGATGGTCCTGCACTACGCGCAGGAGATCTTCGAGGGGCTGAAGGCGTACCGCCGGCCCGACGGCTCCGTCGCCACCTTCCGGCCGGAGAAGAACGCCCGCCGCTTCCAGGCGTCCGCGCGCCGGCTCGGCATGCCGGAGCTGCCGGAGGAGGCGTTCGTCGCGGCGTGCGACGCGCTGGTCCGCCAGGACCAGGCGTGGGTCCCGGCGCACGGCGGCGAGGAGTCCCTCTACCTGCGCCCCTTCATGATCGCGACCGAGGTCGGCCTGGGCGTGAAGCCGGCCAACGAGTACCTGTTCCTGGTCATCGCCTCCCCGGCCGGCGCGTACTTCCCCGGCGGGGTGAAGCCGGTCTCCATCTGGGTCTCCGAGGACCGCGTGCGCGCCGTCCCCGGCGGCATGGGCGACGCCAAGACCGGCGGCAACTACGCGGCCTCCCTGCTGGCCCAGGCCGAGGCCGCCGCCAAGGGCTGCGACCAGGTCTGCTACCTCGACGCGATCGAGCGCGAGTGGGTCGAGGAGCTGGGCGGCATGAACCTGTACTTCGTGTACGGGAACAAGATCATCACCCCGACGCTGACCGGCTCCATCCTGGAGGGCGTCACCCGCGACTCGCTGCTCACCGTCGCCCGTGACCTCGGTTACGAGGCCGAGGAGGGCCGGGTCTCCGTCGACCAGTGGCAGCGCGACTCCGCCAACGGCACCCTCACCGAGGTCTTCGCCTGCGGCACGGCGGCCGTGATCACCCCGGTCGGCACGGTCAAGCGGGCCGACGCCGAGTGGCAGCAGGGCGGCGGCGAGCCCGGCGAGGTCACGCTGCGGCTGCGGCAGGCCCTGCTGGACATCCAGCGCGGCACGGCCGAGGACACGCACGGGTGGATGCACACGCTGGCCTGATTTTTTGAGTACCGCTCAAACCCTCCTTGCTTTAGAGTGCCGCTCTAAAGCAAGGAGGTGCCGTCGTGCGACTGACCCCGACCGAACGCGACCGGCTGCTGTTGTTCTCCGCCGCCGAGCTGGCCCGCGCCCGCAAGGCGCGCGGCCTGCGGCTCAACGTGCCGGAGGCGACCGCGCTGATCGCCGACACCGTCTGCGAGGCGGCCCGGGACGGCAGGCGGCTCGCCGAGGCCGTCGAGCGCGCCCGGTCCGTCCTCGGCCCCGACGACGTACTGCCGGGCGTCGCGGACGTGGTCACCGAGGTGCACGTCGAGGCGGTCTTCGACGACGGCTCCCGGCTGGCGGTCGTCACCGACCCGATCGGTGCCGGGACGGGGGCGGCGGCGCCGGGCGCGCTGCTGCCGGGAGGGGAGTACCAGGAACTCGCGGCGGCGCTGCGGATACCGGTGACCAACACGGCCGCCGTGCCGGTCTCCGTCACCTCCCACTTCCACTTCTTCGAGGCCAACCCGCGCCTCGACTTCGACCGGGAGCGGGCCTACGGGATGCGGCTCGCCGTCCCCGCCGGGTCCTCCGTCCGCTTCGGCCCCGGCGAGCGCGTCGAGGTCGGGCTCGTGCCGATCGGCGGGGCGCGGGTCGCGATCGGCTTCGCCGGACTGGTCGACGGACCGCTGGACGCGCCGGGCGCGCGGGCGGAAGCCCTGCGCCGGGCCGCCGCGTGCGGATACCTGGGTGCGGCGGGCGTGGCGGGTGCGACCAGTGCGACGGGTGCGACGGGTGCGGCCAGTGCGACGGGTGCGACCGGCGTGGCGGGTGCGACGGGTGCGGCCAGTGCGACGGGTGCGACCGGCGTGGCGGGTGCGACCGGTGCGACGGGTGCGACGGGCGTGGCGGATGCGACGGGCGTGGCGGGTGCCGCGGTTCCGGGCGACGCGGTTCCGGGCGGCGCCGAGTGAACCCGTACGAGTACGCCGCCACCCACGGCCCCCGGGCCGGCGACCGGCTCCGCCTCGGTGACTCGGGGCTGGTGATCCGCGTCGAGTCGGACGCGCAGCGGCCCGGCGACGAGTTCCTCGCCGGGTTCGGCAAGACCGCCCGGGACGGACTGCACCTGAAGGCCGCCGCCGTCCGCGACACCTGCGACGTCGTGATCAGCAACGTCGTCGTGATCGACGCGGTGCAGGGGGTGCGCAAGGTGTCCATCGGCATCCGGGCGGGCCGGATCTGCTCGATCGGCCGGGCCGGGAACCCCGACACCCTGGACGGCGTCGACGTCGTGACCGGCACCGGCACCACCATCGTCTCCGGCGAGGGCCTCATCGCCACCGCCGGGGCCGTCGACACCCACGTCCACCTGCTCTCCCCGCGGATCATGGAGGCGTCGCTCGCGTCCGGCGTCACCACGATCATCGGACAGGAGTTCGGCCCGGTGTGGGGCGTCGGTGTCAATTCGCCCTGGGCGCTGCGGCACGCCTTCGCGGCGTTCGACGCCTGGCCGGTGAACATCGGCTTCCTGGGCCGGGGCTCGTCCTCCGACCCGGCGCCCCTGGTCGAGGCGCTCGCGGAGGGCGGCGCGTCCGGGTTCAAGGTGCACGAGGACATGGGCGCCCACACCCGCGCCCTGGACACCGCCCTGCGGGTCGCCGAGGAACACGACGTCCAGGTCGCCCTGCACAGCGACGGCCTGAACGAGTGCCTGTCGGTCGAGGACACGCTGCGCGTGCTGGAGGGCCGGACCATCCACGCCTTCCACATCGAGGGCTGCGGCGGCGGACACGTCCCCAACGTGCTGAAGATGGCGGGCGTTCCGCACGTCATCGGCTCCTCCACCAACCCCACCCTGCCGTTCGGCCGGGACGCGGTCGCCGAGCACTACGGCATGATCGTCTCCGTCCACGACCTGAAGACCGACCTGCCGGGCGACGCCGCGATGGCCCGCGACCGCATCCGGGCCTCGACGATGGGCGCCGAGGACGTGCTGCACGACCTGGGCGCGATCGGCATCACCTCCTCCGACGCGCAGGGCATGGGCCGGGCCGGCGAGACGGTCCGCCGCACCTTCGCGATGGCCGGCAAGATGAAGGCCGAGTTCGGCGCGGACGGGGACGACGACAACGAGCGCGTCCTGCGGTACATCGCCAAGCTCACCATCAACCCCGCCCTCGCCCACGGCCTCGCCCACGAGGTCGGCTCCATCGAGGTGGGCAAGCTCGCCGACCTGGTGCTGTGGCGCCCGGCGTACTTCGGCGCCAAACCGCAGCTCGTCCTGAAGTCCGGCTTCCCGGCGTACGGCGTGACCGGCGACCCGAACGCGGCCACCGACACCTGCGAACCCCTCGTGCTCGGCCCGCAGTTCGGCGCGCACGGCGCGACCCCCGCCGAACTCTCCGTCGCCTTCGTCGCCCGGGCCGCCCTCGACCAGGGCGCCGACCGGATACCGACCCGCCGCCGCCGGGTCGCGGTGCGCGGCACCCGCGGCATCGGCCCGGCCGACCTGCGCCGCAACACCCGTACCGGACAGGTCGACGTCGACCAGCGCACCGGACTGGTCACCCTCGACGGCGAACCGGTCCGCTCGGCACCGGCCGACTCCGTCTCCCTCAACCGCCTGTACTTCCTCTAGCACCCCCGGTTAGGACCCCCGATGACCTACCGCATGCCGCCCGAGTGGGCCCCGCACGAGCGCACCTGGATGGCCTGGCCCGGCCCCAACCCGACCTTCACCGACGACACGGAACTGGCCGCGGCCCGCACCGCCTGGGCATCGGTGGCCCGCGCCGTGCGCCGCTTCGAGCCGGTGACCGTGGTGCACGGCCCCGGGCAGGGGGCGGGCGCGCGCGAACTGCTCGGCCCGGACATCGACCTGGTGGAGCGCGACCTGGACGACGCGTGGATGCGGGACATCGGTCCGACCTTCGTGACCGACGGGGCGGGCGGGCTGGCCGCCGTGGACTGGGTGTTCAACGGCTGGGGCGCCCAGGAGTGGGCCCGCTGGGAGCACGACACGAAGATCGCCCGGCAGGTCGCGGACCTCGCCGGGGTGCCGGTCCTGAGCAGTCCGCTGGTCAACGAGGGCGGCGCGATCCACGTCGACGGCGAGGGCACGGTGCTGCTGACCGACACCGTCCAGCTGGGCGCGGGCCGCAACCCCGGCTGGACCCGCGAGCGGGTCGAGGCGGAGGTGCACGCCCGGCTCGGCACCAGCAAGGCGATCTGGCTCCCGCACGGCCTGACCAGCGACTACGGGACGTACGGCACCCAGGGCCACGTCGACATCGTCGCCGCGTTCGCCCGCCCCGGCACCGTCCTCGTCCACACCCAGCGCGACCCGGCCCACCCCGACCACGCCCGGTCGCGCACGTACCTGGAGATCCTGCGCGGCGCGACCGACGCCCGGGGCCGCCGCCTGGAGGTGGTGGAGGTCCCCGCCCCCACCGTCCTGAAGGACGCGGCGGGCGACTGGGTCGACTACTCCTACATCAACCACTACCTCTGCAACGGCGGCGTCGTGCTCTGCGCCTTCGACGACCCGAACGACGAGCGGGCCGCGGACCTGTTCCGCCGCCTCTTCCCCGGGCGCACGGTGACGCAGGTGGACGCCCGTACGATCTTCGCGAGCGGTGGCGGCATCCACTGCGTGACACAGCAGCAGCCGAAGACCTGAGGGAGGCGCGAGGATGACCGGTGGCCGCAGACAGGCCCCGCCGCGCGAGGACGTGCTCGCCGCCGCCATGCGGATGATCGCCGAACGCGGCCTGGAGAAACTGACCATGGCCGCGCTCGGCCGCGAGGTCGGCATGAGCAGCGGCCACCTCCTCTACTACTTCCGCACCAAGGACGAACTGCTGCTGCGCACCCTGGAGTGGAGCGAGGGCCGGCTCGGTGCCGAACGGGCCCGGCTCCTCGCCGTCACCGGACCGGCCCGCGACCGCCTCGACGCCTACGTGTCCCGCTACCTCCCCGACGGCCACCGCGACCCGCACTGGACGCTGTGGCTGGAGGTGTGGAACCGCTCGCAGAGTGCCGCCGTCGACTCCGACGCCCGCGACCGGCAGGCCGCCATCGAGGGCGGCTGGCACCGCGACCTGGCCGCCCTGCTGGCGGAGGGCGTCGCGCGCGGCGAGTTCCGGCCCGTCGACCCGGACCGGTTCGCCACCCGGCTGCGCGCCCTGCTCGACGGCTTCGCCATCAACGTGGCGGTCGGACTGCGGGGCACCGACCGGGCGGGCGTGCTCGGCCACGTGCGGGAGTTCCTGGCGGAGAGCCTGTTCGCGGAAGCCTGAGCCGCGCCGCGCTCGCATCCTGAGACGGGTGGTGAACACCGGGGCGGGCTGTGCCAGACTGCCCCCGTGCTCTCGTTCGCCATGATTATTGGCAGCAGGCGCGCCGGTCCGCAGTGACCGCCACGTACGACCAGGTACGGGCGGACACCGTCGTCCTCGACCCGCGCGCAGACCTCTCGCACCCGCGAGAGGTTTTTCTGTTTCCTGGCCCACCCCAAGCCGGGAGTAGAGCGCGGGGGATCATTGACGGACGGTGGAACCGGTCATTCCGGTAGACCGAGATCCCATACAGGAGCCCTGAAGATCATGACCGCACCCAGCGAGCTGCTCGACGATTCGTTCCACGTCTTCGACACCACCCTGCGCGACGGCGCGCAGCGCGAGGGCATCAACCTCACCGTCGCGGACAAGCTGGCCATCGCCCGGCACCTGGACGACTACGGCGTGGGCTTCATCGAGGGCGGCTGGCCCGGCGCGAACCCCCGCGACACGGAGTTCTTCGCCCGCGCCCAGAAGGAGATCGACTTCCGGCACGCCCAGCTCGTCGCCTTCGGCTCCACCCGCCGGGCCGGCGCCAAGGCGTCCGAGGACCCGCAGGTCAGGGCGCTCCTTGAAGCCGGCGCCGAGGTGATCTGCCTGGTCGCCAAGTCGCACGACCGGCACGTCGAACTCGCCCTGCGCACCACCCTGGACGAGAACCTCGCGATGATCCGCGACACCGTCTCGCACCTGCGCGAGCAGGGCCGCCGGGTGTTCCTGGACTGCGAGCACTTCTTCGACGGCTACCGCGCCAACCCCGAGTACGCCAAGGCGGTGGTGCGCACCGCCGCGGAGGCCGGCGCCGACGTCGTCATCCTCTGCGACACCAACGGCGGCATGCTCCCCGCCCAGATCAGCGCCGTGGTCGCCACCGTGCTCGCCGACACCGGCGCCCGGCTCGGCATCCACGCCCAGGACGACACCGGCTGCGCGGTCGCCAACACCCTCGCCGCCGTCGACGCGGGCGCCACCCATGTGCAGTGCACGGCCAACGGCTACGGCGAGCGGGTCGGCAACGCCAACCTCTTCCCGGTCGTCGCCGCCCTGGAACTGAAGTACGGCAAGCAGGTCCTGCCCGCGGGCCGGCTCCGCGAGACCACCCGCATCTCGCACGCCATCGCCGAGGTCGTCAACCTCACCCCCTCCACCCACCAGCCCTACGTCGGTGTCTCCGCCTTCGCCCACAAGGCCGGCCTGCACGCCTCCGCCATCAAGGTCGACCCGGACCTGTACCAGCACACCGACCCGGCGCTGGTCGGCAACACCATGCGGATGCTGGTCTCCGACATGGCGGGCCGCGCCTCCATCGAGCTGAAGGGCAAGGAACTCGGCATCGACCTCGGCGGCGACCGCGAACTGGTCGGCCGGGTCGTCGAGCGCGTCAAGGAACGCGAACTGCAGGGCTACACGTACGAGGCCGCCGACGCCTCCTTCGAACTGCTGCTGCGCGCGGAGGTCGCGGGCGCCCCGCTGAAGTACTTCTCCGTCGAATCCTGGCGGGCGATCGTCGAGGACCGCCCCGACGGCACCCACGCCAACGAGGCCACGGTGAAGCTGTGGGCCAAGGGCGAGCGGATCGTCGCCACCGCGGAGGGCAACGGCCCGGTCAACGCCCTGGACCGGGCCCTGCGGGTGGCCCTGGAACGCATCTACCCGCAGCTCGCCAAGCTGGACCTGGTCGACTACAAGGTCCGCATCCTGGAGGGCGTGCACGGCACCCAGTCCACCACCCGGGTCCTGATCAACACCTCCGACGGGGCGGGCGAGTGGTCGACGGTCGGGGTCGCGGAGAACGTCATCGCCGCGTCCTGGCAGGCGCTGGAGGACGCGTACACCTACGGGCTGCTGCGGGCCGGGGTGGCGCCCGCCGAGTGATCCGGGCCCGCCCGGGGCTCAGGGCCGGTCGGGCCCGGCGCACGGGTCGCCGCACGGCGGCGGGGCCGCGACCGGCTGGCGGAACGTCCGGGCGGCGACGGGCCGCAGCCCCCAGCCGCGGCGGATCTCGTCGATCACGGCGCGTGCGCTGCGCGGCGACGTGCCGAGTTCCTGGCGGGCCCGCGCGAGCGCGCCGAGGTGCCCGCCGGGCCGCCGACGCCCTGCGGTCGCCGAAGTCGGGCGGGCCGAAAATCTGCAGCAGGGTGAGGCAGAAGTAGACGTAGGCGGTGGCTTCCTCCAGCAGGCGCCCCGCTTCCTCGGTGAGGTCGGCGCCGTCCTGCGCGGCGAGCTGGGTCAGCGCCTCGGTCAGCCGCCCGGTCCCGTGCCGGCAGCGCGTGGCGGCCAGGGGCGGCAGGCAGCCGGTCACGGTCCGGAAGGACAGCAGGACGGTCACGGACTCACCGCGCCACTCCTGCTCGGCGAGCAGGGTGCGGAACCCCTCCAGGGTCGCGGCGAGTTCCTCGACGATCAGCACCCGGGCCACCGCGGCCAGCTCCACCACCTCGGAGTCCTCGGCCTTGATCTCCATGAGGCGCCGGCCGTACCGGATCAGATCGCGGTGGACGCCCCCGGCCAGCGCGTGCGCCAGCGGAATGAAGTCCGCGCCGATCTCCGGTGCCCGTTTGACCAGTACCCGGGCCGATTCGTCGAGCGTGCAGGGCCGGACGTCCAGCAATATCCGGCGAACGGGACGTTCGGCACGGCCGGCCGATGCGCGGTGTCCGCGCGGACGCCGCCGGTCCTCTTGACGGTCGCATGGGGCACCAGTTAACTCACGCCCTGAACTAAGTCACCAGCAGTCTTGAGTCGGCTTACGAGAGTCGAGGGACGTTCCATGCGAAGAACCGCCCTGCTCGTCTGCGCCACCCTGCTCACCGGGCTCATCCCGCTCACCGCCGTCGGCGCCGCCGCGGCCGACGATCCCGTCCCGGTCCCCGTCGACCGCTTCGAGGGCGAGGTGCCGTTCGCCGCCCCGCCCGCCGAGGGCCTGTCCACCTGGGGCGGCGACACCGACGACCCGCCCGCCCTGTCGCTGGCTGGCCGCGCCGACGCCCCCGAGGGGGAGAAGGTGCTCTCCGGCACGTACGACATCAGCGGCTACGGCGGCTTCACCCACCAGTACGCGAACGCCGGGCCCGCCCACGACTGGTCCGCGCACCAGGGCGTGCGCTTCTGGTGGGAGGGCCACGCCAGCGGCAAGCGCGTCGCCTTCGAGATCAAGGACGGCGGTGCCAACGGCGACGCCTCCGAGCTGTGGACGACGTCCTTCGCCGACGACTTCACCGGCTGGCAGCAGATCGAGATCCCGTTCGCCGACTTCACCTACCGCACCGACTACCAGCCCGTCGGCGGCATCGACCAGGTGCTCGGCCTGACGGAGGTGTGGGGCTACGCCGTCACCCTCCCGGTCGGGATCAAGGGCGAGTTCGCCATGGACGGCGTCGAACTGTACGGCCGCGCGGACCAGTCGCTGCGCGCGGCCGTGACGACCGGGGCCGCCGTGTACTCGGTGGCCGAGGGCCGGACGGCGTCGGTGGCGATCACCGTCGGGACGACGGGTTCGGCTCCGCTGGAGGAGCCCGTGACGGTCGGCTACCAGACGGCGGCCGGCGGCGGCGCGGTGCCGGGCAAGGACTACTCGCCGGTCAGCGGGACGGTCACCTTCCCGGCCGGCACCGCCTCCGGCACCACCCGCACGGTGCGGGTCGAGACCCTGAGGGACCGTACCGCCGAGGAGGCCGAGACAATCCCGCTGGAGCTGACCGTCACCGGTGCCAAGGCCCCCGACGAGGACCCGGTGGTGGTCGTCGACGCCCACGGACTGCCGTACCTGGACACCCGGCTGCCGGTGCGCAAGCGGGTCGCCGACCTGCTGTCCCGGATGACGGTGGAGGAGAAGGCCGGGCAGATGACGCAGGCCGAGCGCGGTGCCATGACCGTGCCCGGTGACATCGCGTCGTACGGTCTGGGCTCGCTGCTGTCCGGCGGCGGCTCCACGCCGACGCCGAACACGGCCGAGGCGTGGGCGAAGATGATCGACTCCTACCAGCTGCGGACCCGGTCCACCCGGCTCCAGATCCCGCTGATCTACGGCGTGGACTCGGTGCACGGGCACAACAACCTGACCGGCGCGACGATCATGCCGCACAACATCGGGCTGGGCGCGACCCGCGACGCCGGTCTGGTCGAGCGGACCGGCGCGGTGACCGCCGCCGAGACCCGCGCCACCGGTGTTCCGTGGACCTTCGCGCCCTGCCTCTGCGTGGCGCGCGACGAGCGGTGGGGGCGGACGTACGAGTCGTTCGGCGAGGACCCGGCGCTGGTGGAGTCGCTGGAGACGGTGATCCAGGGGTTGCAGGGCCGGGCCGACGGCCGGGACCTGGACCGCTCCGACAAGGTGCTGGCCACGGCGAAGCACTTCGTCGGGGACGGCGGCACCACGTACGGCTCCTCGACCAGCGGCACCTACACCATCGACCAGGGCGTCACCGAGGTCAGCCGCCAGGAACTGGAGGCCGTGCACCTCTCGCCGTACTGGGACGCCGTCGACCGGGGCGTCGGTTCGGTCATGCCGTCGTTCTCCTCGCTCGACATCGCCGGGGACGGGCAGGGCCCGGTGAAGATGCACGCCCGCGCCGACATGATCAACGGGGTGCTCAAGGGGCGGATGGGCTTCGACGGGTTCGTGATCAGCGACTGGGACGCGCTGTACCAGCTCCCCGGTGACTTCGGCGCCCAGGTCCGGACCTCGGTCAACGCGGGCGTCGACATGATGATGGTGCCCTACAGCTACAAGGAGTTCGCCGGGACACTGACCGACGAGGCCGAGGCGGGGCGGGTGAGCGGGGCACGGCTCGACGACGCCGTCACGCGCATCCTGACCCAGAAGTTCGAACTGGGCCTGTTCGAGAAGCCGTACGCCGATACGGACGGCATCGCGGACATCGGTTCGGCGGCGCACCGGGCGGTGGCCCGGAAGGCGGCGGCCGAGTCGCAGGTGCTGCTGAAGAACGCGGGCGGCCTGCTCCCGCTGCGGAAGAACCAGAAGGTGTACGTCGCCGGGTCGAACGCCGACGACATCGGCAACCAGGCCGGGGGCTGGACCATCAGCTGGCAGGGGTCGTCCGGCGAGATCACGGACGGCACGACGATCCTCGAGGGGATGCGCGGGGCCGGGGGTGACGTGACGTACTCGAAGGACGCGTCGGCGCCGGTCGGCGGCTACGACGTGGGAGTGGTCGTGGTCGGGGAGACGCCGTACGCGGAAGGCATGGGGGACGTCGGCAACGGTCACGACCTGGAGCTGTCGGCAGCCGACCAGGCGGCCGTGGACAAGGTGTGCGCGGCCATGAAGTGCGCGGTGCTGGTGGTCTCCGGACGCCCGCAGCTGGTGGGCGACCGGCTCGGGGAGATCGACGCGCTGGTCGCCTCCTGGCTGCCGGGCACGGAGGGCGACGGGGTGGCCGACGTGCTGTACGGCAAGCGGGCGTTCACCGGGCAGTTGCCGGTGACCTGGCCGAAGTCCGAGGCGCAGTTGCCGATCAACGTCGGTGACGCGGCGTACGACCCGCAGTTCCCCTACGGGTGGGGCCTGAGCACCCTGACCCGCGTCCCGGCGGGCGGTGAGCCGACGCTGAAGGCGCTGGGTGTCGCCGCGCGGGCCGCCGAACGGGCCGGGGCCGACGCGGCGGGACGTGCGGTGGTCACCAAGGCGCGGCTGCTCGTGCAGCGGGAGGTGGGGGAGCGGATCACCTCGGCGGTGGCCGGGCCGTTCGCCGACGCGGACCACCTGGCGGTGAGCGGAAAGTACGGGGCGGCGGTCGCGAAACTGGCGACGGCGTACCGGGCCGCCTGAGGCGGGAGGGACACCGGCTGAGGTCGAAGCCGGTGTCCCTTCCGTTCCGTTTGGGGTGCTTTTTAAGGTACTTTCGAAATATGAGGATCGCATCGGTGCGTGTGCTCGTTCGCCTTCTGATCGCCCCGGTCGCCGCTTTGCTGGCGGTGTTGTCGGTGGGGATGATCGGTGCCTCCGAGGCGCGTGCTGCCACGGATGTGTCCGAGGTGGCCGAGGCGTTGCGCGAGAGTCCGGTGTATGTGGACCCCGCCGCCACCGACCAGTTCTCCAAGGCGGACGCGGACGCGCTGGCCGACAAGATCGAGGACGCGGACAAGCCGGTCTTCGTGGCGGTGCTGCCGGCCGACCAGCCGACGACGGACCTCTTCCAGAATCTCCGTACGGAGACAGGCGTGACCGGGCTGTACGGCATCCGGCTCGGCGACCGCTTCGACGCGCGGGCCGACAGCAGTGTGATGAGCCGGCAGGGCGTGGCCAACCTGGTGTCGGCCGTGCAGGGCGCCGGGGACACCAAGGCCCAGTTGAACGACTTCGTGGACGACGCGCTGCGGAACACGGGCGGGTCGGCGCCGAGCGGCTGGAGCGACGGCTCGAGCGACGGCGTGCCGGTGGGCGGACTGATCGCCACGGGTGCGGTGGTGGTCGTGGGCGGGGCCGGCGTGTACGCGCTGTCCCGGCGCAACCGGCGGCGGCACGAGGAGGAGCAGCGGGCCGCGCTGGAGAAGCTGCGGGTGGTGGTGGACGAGGACATCACGGCGTTCGGGGAGGAACTGGACCGGCTGGACTTCCGGCCGGGCGAGCCGGGCGCGGACGACGCGATGCGGGCGGACTACGAGCGGGCGCTGGACGCGTACGAGCGGTCGAAGGCGCTGATGGCCGGGGCGCGCCGCCCGGAGGACGTGCGGGCGGTGACGCAGGCGGTGGAGGACGGACGGTTCGCGCTGGCGCTGCTCGCGGCGCGGCGGGCGGGCGAGCCGCTGCCGGAGCGTCGGCCGCCGTGCTTCTTCGACCCCCGGCACGGCCCTTCAGTGGCGGACGTGGCGTGGACGCCGGTGGGCGGTGCCACGCGCGAGGTACCGGTGTGCGCGGCGGACCGGACCCGGCTGGCGGACGGGCGCGATCCGATGGTGCGGGAGGTCGACACGGACGGCGGCCGGCGCCCGTACTGGGAGGCGGGGCCGGCCTACGGTCCCTGGGCGGGCGGTTACTTCGGTGGCGGCATCCTGCCGGGGCTGCTGGTCGGCACGATGCTGGGCGGCATGATGGCCGGCCCCGCGTACGCGGCCGACTACGGCGCCGGGTACGGCGACTTCGGCGGCGGCCACGCGGGCGGTGACGTCTCCGGCGCCGACTTCGACTCCGACGACTTCGGAGGCGGCTTCGGTGGCGGTGGCGGGGACTTCGGGGGTGGCGGCAACTTCGGCGGGGGCGGGGACTTCGGCGGTGGCTTCTGAGCCGGCGGTCACCCGGCGGACGGGGCGGCTGAGGAGACGGTGAGTATCGGCCCGCCGGCGTCCCGCACTGGTCAGCGCGCTCGCTGACAAGCGGGGGACGGGGGAGCGGCGGCCGGGGAAGGGCGCGTCGGCCGAGTTCGGGACGGGGCGCGGCGGACGACGACGACGGCCGCGAGGCCGATCGCCAGCCCGACGGCGGTCGTCACACCGAAGTGCTCGCCGAACATCAGGGCGCCCCAGACGGCGGTGACCGGGGCCATCAGGAACATCAGGGTGTTGACCTCGGTGACCCCGGAGCGGCGCAGGATCAGCCAGTACAGGCCGTAGCCGCCGAAGGTCGGCAGCACCACCAGCCAGGCGGTCGCCAGCCAGAAGGAGGAGGTGGCGGGCGGCGTGGCGGTCCCGGTGGCCAGCCCCAGGACGGAGAACAGCACCGCGCTGGTCGCGCAGTGGATGGTCAGCGACGTGCGGGGCGGCACCGAGGTCCGCGCCCGGCCCTCCAGGAACGTCGCCGCCACCAGCGACAGCATGCCGAGGAGCGGGACCAGGTAGGCCCACCAGGCGACGTCCCCGCCCGCCGCTCCGGCGTCCGCCAGGGTGACCACCGTGACGCCGGTCAGACCGAGACCGAGGCCGAGCCACTGGCGGCGGGAGACGTACTGCCGCAGCAGTGGACCCGCGAGCGCGCCGGCCACGAGCGGCTGGACGCCGTCGATGAGGGCGGTCGTGCCGCTGGAGACGCCGAGCTGGATGGCGTAGTAGACGCTGAGCAGGTAGCCGCTCTGGGACAGGGCGCCGATCAGGATCTGGCGGCCGAGGTCGCGGATGCCGAGGGTCCGCCGGACCGATGTCCAGGACACGGCCAGCAGGACCACGGCCAGCGGCAGGAAGCGCCACATCAGCAGGGTCGCCGCGGGTGCCGTGCCCGCGCCGAGCTTGGCGCCGATGAAGCCGGAACTCCAGCAGACGACGAACGCGACCGGGAGGAGTACGGCGGTCATGTGGATCACCCCTAGTAGACAGTTCGGTTTACTGTCGTTCCCGGGTGCCCACTATACAGATCGGTATACGCTGGAGGTATGGAAGAGAAGCTGAAGCGTGTGCGGATGACGCCCGCCGCGCGGCGCGTACTGGACGCCGCCGAGCGGCTGTTCTACACGCACGGGATCCACGCCGTGGGGGTGGATCTGATCGCGGCCGAGGCGGGGGTGACGAAGAAGACGCTCTACGACCGGTTCGGGTCGAAGGAGCAGGTCGTCGTGGAGTATCTCGCCGGGCGGGACGAGCGGTGGCGGGCGTTCGTGGCCGCGCATCTGGCGCGGGCGGAGCCCGGGGCGGGGGTGCTCGCCGTGTTCGACGCCTCGCGGGAGTGGGCCGGGGAGTACGGGGCCAAGGGGTGCGCCATGGTCAACGCGCACGCCGAGATCAGTGACCCGGGGCATCCGGCGTACGCGGTCGTCGTCGCGCAGAAGGCGTGGATGCTGGAGCTGTTCACCCGGCTCGCGGGGGCGGAGGGGGCGGGTCGGGCGCTCATGCTGCTGCACGAGGGGGCGCTCGTGGCGCACGGGATGGGGGTGTTCCCGGACCCGTTCGGGGTCGCCCGTGAACAGGCCCGGGAGCTGCTCGGCGCCGGCGTCAGGCGTTCTTGATCGCCGAGATGTCGAAGACCAGCTTGATCTTGTCGGAGACCAGCACGCCGCCGGTCTCCAGCGCGGCGTTCCAGGTCAGGCCCCACTCCGAGCGCTTGATCTCGGCCTTGCCCTCGAAGCCGACCCGGTCGTTGCCGAACGGGTCCTTGGCGGCGCCGTTGAACTCCAGGTCGATGCTGAGCTGTTTGGTGGTGCCGAGGATCGTCAGGTCGCCGGTGATCCGGTAGTCGTCGCCGCCGAGGGACTCCGCCGAGGTGGAGCGGAAGGTCATCGTCGGATACTCGTCGGTCTTGAAGAAGTCGGCGCTCTTGAGGTGGCCGTCGCGGTCGGCGTTGCCGGTGTCGATGCTCTGCATCACCACGTCCAGGGTGGCGGTGGACTTGGCCGGGTCGGAGCCGTCCAGGTGCAGCGTGCCGGTGAAGTCGCGGAACTGTCCCTTGACGTTGGTCACCATGGCGTGCCGGGCCACGAAGCCGATCGTGGTGTGCGCCGGGTCCAGGGTGTAGTCACCGGTGAGGGCGGTCAGCTCGGGAGTGGTGCTCATGGCGGATCTCCTTTGGTTGAATGTTCAATGAAGTTCAACAGGAACGACCGTAGACCTATTCCGTACAAGGTTCAACATCATCCGCAAGGGTCGGTGGCGGAGCACTGGGACCGTATTCCCGTGCCGGGGCGGCGGGGCGCCGCACGGGCCGCCGGGTACGCCGGCTGGCGCACCCGGCGGCCCCGATGGGCGGACCCGGCGCGCGGGCGCCGGCCGGCCGGGGTGATGGTGTCGGGAGCCGAGATGTCGCCCGGGAGGCTCCCGTGACCCAGCCAGGCCCGCCTTCCCTCCGCAGGTCCCTCGACCGGTCCCGGGGCAAGCGATTCGCTGACGCGTTCGAGGGGGTGTCGGTGCGTGCCGCCGGTGACGACGGCTCCGGCCGGCCCGTGCTGCTCGTCACCGGCGCCTCGTCCGGGATCGGGGCCGCCGTCGCCCGGCGGTTCGCGCTGGGCGGCTGGCGGCTGCTGCTCAGCGGCCGGGACCGGGGGCGGCTGGCCGAGACGGCGGCCGGCACGGGCGGGCTGGCGCTGCCCGTCGACCTCGCGGAGGCCGACGGGCCCCGGGCGCTCGCCGCGTCGGCACTCGCGGCGGCCGGGCGGATCGACGTCCTGGTGGCCGGGGCCGGTGTCGGCTGGGCCGGGCCGTTCACCGCCATGCCGCCCGCCGCCCTGGAGCAGGTGCTGTCCGTCAACCTCGGTGCCACCCTCCGGCTGGTCCACGAGGTGCTGCCGGCCATGGTGGCGGCGGGCCGGGGGCGGGTGGTGCTGGTCGGCTCGGTCGCCGGGAGCGTCGGCGTACGGCAGGAGGCGGTGTACTCCGCCAGCAAGGCGGGGGTGGCCGCGTTCGCGGAGGCGCTGCGGCAGGAGCTGCGGGGCACGGGCGTGGGGGTGACCCATGTGGTGCCGGGGGTGGTCGAGACCGCGTTCTTCGAGCGGCGTGGTGCGCCTTACCGGCGCTCGTGGCCCCGGCCCGTCGCACCCGGGCGGGTCGCCGGCGCGGTCTGGGGCGCGGTGCGGGAAGGCCGGGACGACGTGCATGTGCCGGGCTGGCTCAGTGTGCCGGGGCGGGTGCGGGGGCTGGCGCCCGGGCTGTACCGCCGACTGCTGCACCGCTTCGGCTGACGGGGGCGGACGCGTCCTTTCCCGGCCGGCGCATACGTGATAGACGGCATGAACATGACCTTGTCGTCCCGTCGTGCCGTCCTGTTCGCCGCCGCCCTCGCCGCCCTCCTCACCCCGGCACCGCCCGCCCGCGCCCGCGCCGCGGCGGACCCGTACGACGTCCTGCGCCGGCGCTGGCTCGACCTCTCCCTCGGCACCGGCTACGACCCCGCCGCCGAGCCGTACGCCACCCGCCTCGCCCGGACCGGCGAGACGGCCCGCGCCCACCGGGCGGCGATGGCGCCGACGGCCGGCTCCCTGTGGCCCGGCGTCCCCTTCGACCCGTCCGCCGGGGTGACCACCAGCTACGGCCGGCTGTGGACGATGACCCAGGCGTACGCCCAGCCCGGCACCGGCTGCACCGGCGACGAGACCCTCCTCGCCGACCTGCTGCGCGGCCTCGACCACCTCGCCGCCACCGTCTACCACCCCGGCACCACCCCCTACGGCAACTGGTGGGACTGGCAGATCGGCAGCCCCCGCCTCCTCACCGACATCGCCGCCGTCCTCCACGACCACCTGGGCGCCGACCGGATCGCCGCCGCCTGCGCCGCCGTCGACCACTTCATCCCGGACACGGCGCTCACGGCGTACACCGGTACCTCCACCGGGGCCAACCGCGTCGACCTGTGCCGTTCGGTCGCCCTGCGCGGCGTCCTCGGCCGGGCCCCGCGGAAGATCGCCCTGGCCCGCGACGCCCTCTCCCCGGTCTTCCCGTACGTCACCGAGGGCGACGGGCTCTACGCCGACGGGTCGTTCGTGCAGCACACCTGGGTCGCGTACTCGGGGACGTACGGGCAGGTCGTGCTCGACGGGCTCGGGCGGCTGTTCGCGCTGCTGGCCGGGTCCGAGTGGGAGGTGACCGATCCCCGGCGGGGGACCATCCTCGGCAGCGTCGAGCACGCCTACGCGCCGCTGATCCTCGACGGACTGGTCATGGACTGCGTCAGCGGGCGGGCCGTCAGCCGGGGGCGGGCCAAGGGCGACGGGGGCGTGCTGCGCGGTGATCACTACCACGGGCAGCAGCTCATCGCCGCGATCGCGGTCCTGGCGAGCGCCGCGAGCGCGGCCGAACGGGAGCGCTGGTACGCGCGGATCAAGGGATGGATCGAGCGGGACGCCGTGTCTCCCGTCCTTACGGCTCCACAGTTCGGGGTGGCTGATCTGGCGCGGCTGCGGACCATCGCCGAGGCGCCGGTCGCGGCGGCTCCCGAGCCGGTCGGGCACCGGCTGTTCGCGGCGATGGACCGGGCCGTCCACCGCCGTCCCGGCTTCACCGCCGCCCTGTCCATGGCCAGTGACCGCATCGCCCACTACGAGTGCGGCAACGGAGAGAACCCGCGCGGCTGGCACACCGGCGCCGGATGGCTGGCCTGGTGGCCGGCCGGGCGGCACGGGGACCAGTACACCGACTGGTACTGGCCGACCGTGGACAGCTACCGGCTGCCCGGTACGACCGTCTCCACCCGCCGGCTGGCCGACCGGGCGGGCGGCGAGTGGGGCGAGCCCAAGCCCGACGTGCGCTGGGTCGGCGGGACGACGGACGGCGAGTACGCGGTGGTCGGGCAGCACCTGAAGGGGCTCGGGTCGACGCTGGAGGCGCGCAAGTGCTGGGTCTTCGCCGATGACGCCGTGGTGTGTCTGGGGGCCGGGATCGGCTGCGCGGACGGCGTGCCGGTCGAGACGGTCGTCGACAACCGGAATCTGGGGGAGGGCGGGGCGGCGGCCCTCACCCGGGGCGCCGACTGGGCGCACCTGGACGGACACGGCGGCTGGGTCGTGCTGGACGGCGCCGCGCTGCACACCCTGCGCGAGGACCGCGCCGGCGCCTGGTCCGACATCAACGCCGCCGGCTCCGCCGAGCGCCGCACCCGCCGCTGGCAGACCCTCTGGCTGGACCACGGCACCGACCCGGCCGACGCGACGTACGCCTACGCGGTGCTGCCGGGGGCGTCGCGGACGGCCGTCGTGCGCCGCGCCGCCGACCGGAGCCGGCTGTCGGTTCTCGCCAACGACCGGGACCGGCAGGCGGTGCGGGTGCCCGCGCTGGGCCTGACCGCCGCCGTCTTCTGGCGGGCCGCTGCCGTGGGGCCGCTCGGCGCGAGCGGCGGGGCGAGCGTGCTGGTCCGCCGCCGGGGCCGGACCGCCACGCTGCACATCAGCGAGCCGCCCCGCACCGGCCGACCGCTGGAGATCACCTGGGACCACCCGGTGGGCGCGCCGGTCCGGGCCGACGAGACGGTCGAGATCCTGGCCACGGGCCGCCGGCTGCGGCTGCGCGTCACTCCGGGGACGGTATGCGCCACCCATGAATGTGAGGTGACTCTCAGCTGACGGCTTTGTGCGACTTCTACAACGAGCGGACCCTCTGAGCAGTCGAAACGGCTGCATACCCCGATGGTTCTGTTCAGGTGTACCAGGAAAACCCGCCGGAGACTGTACGGAGTCGACGGCGTGCTTTCCTTGGTCGGCTTCGTAAGGTCACTACATGACCGTTTTGGATGAGGCGCCGGGTGAGTCGACGGGCGAGCCTGCGGACGCGCGCGGGCGGGTCGCCGAGCTGCACGAGATCCGTGCGCGGGCGCTGGCCGGACCGAGCGAGAAGGCCACGGCGGCGCAGCACGCCAAGGGCAAGCTGACCGCGCGGGAGCGGATCGAACTCCTGCTTGACCCCGGTACGTTCCGGGAGGTCGAGCAGCTGCGCCGGCACCGGGCCACCGGATTCGGCCTGGAGGCCAAGAAGCCGCACACCGACGGTGTGATCACCGGCTGGGGGACGGTCGAGGGCCGCACGGTCTTCGTCTACGCGCACGACTTCCGGATCTTCGGCGGCGCGCTCGGTGAGGCGCACGCCACCAAGATCCACAAGATCATGGACATGGCCATCGCGGCCGGAGCGCCGCTGGTGTCGTTGAACGACGGCGCGGGCGCCCGTATCCAGGAGGGCGTCTCCGCCCTCGCCGGGTACGGCGGCATCTTCCAGCGCAACACCAAGGCGTCCGGGGTCATCCCGCAGATCAGCGTGATGCTCGGCCCCTGCGCGGGCGGCGCGGCCTACAGCCCCGCCCTGACGGACTTCGTGTTCATGGTGCGCGAGACCTCGCAGATGTTCATCACCGGCCCGGACGTGGTCAAGGCGGTCACCGGCGAGGAGATCACCCAGAACGGCCTGGGCGGCGCGGACGTGCACGCCGAGACGAGCGGTGTCTGCCACTTCGCCTACGACGACGAGGAGACCTGCCTCGCCGAAGTCCGCTACCTCCTCTCGCTCCTGCCGCAGAACAACCGGGAGAACCCGCCCCGCACCGAGTCCTCGGACCCGGTCGACCGCCGCTCCGACGTCCTGCTGGACCTGGTCCCGGCCGACGGCAACCGCCCGTACGACATGGCCAAGGTGATCGAGGAGCTCGTCGACGACGGCGACTACCTCGAGGTCCACGAGCGCTGGGCCCGCAACATCATCTGCGCGCTGGCCCGCCTCGACGGCCAGGTCGTCGGCATCGTCGCCAACCAGCCGCAGGCCCTCGCCGGTGTCCTGGACATCGAGGCCAGCGAAAAAGCTGCACGCTTTGTCCAGATGTGTGACGCTTTTAACATCCCGATCGTCACCCTCCTGGACGTGCCCGGGTTCCTTCCGGGCGTCGACCAGGAGCACGGCGGGATCATCCGGCACGGAGCGAAGCTGCTCTACGCGTACTGCAACGCGACCGTGCCGCGGATCTCCCTGATCCTGCGCAAGGCGTACGGAGGTGCGTACATCGTCATGGACAGCCAGTCCATCGGAGCGGACCTCACCTACGCCTGGCCGACCAACGAGATCGCCGTGATGGGCGCGGAGGGCGCCGCGGGCGTCATCTTCCGGCGGCAGATCGCCGCGGCCGAGGACCCCGAGGCCATGCGGCAGAAGATGGTCAAGGAGTACAAGGCCGAGCTGATGCACCCGTACTACGCGGCCGAGCGCGGCCTGGTCGACGACGTGATCGACCCGGCCGAGACCCGTGAGGTGCTCATCAGCTCCCTGGCCATGCTTCAGACCAAGCACGCCGACCTGCCCTCGCGCAAGCACGGCAACCCCCCGCAGTGACCCCGAGGAGTCTGTCGTATGTCCATGCCTGACATCCGTGTCGAGAAGGGCCACGCCGAGCCCGAGGAAGTCGCCGCCATCACGGCGATCCTGATGGCCCGCGCCGCCGCCCGCCCCGCCGAGATCGCGCCGTCCCGGGGCGGCAGCGTCCGCGCGGGCTGGCGCCGCCTGGAGCGGGAACCGGGGTTCCGGGCGCCGCACAGCTGGCGGTAGGTCTCAGGAGGAGACGGTGACCGCGACGCCCGGGAAGTCCAGGGCGTCGCGGTCGTCCGGCAGTAGGCAGTCGTACAGCTTGAGCTGCTTGACCTTCGGTGGTGCGAAGTCCGGGGACGACAGCCAGGCGGCGATGTCGACGCCGTGCAGGGACAGGGCCAGTTCGGGCAGTGACGTGACCGCGTGCAGGTTCCTGGGCAGGCAGATGTCGCGAGTAACCACTTGGAGGCGCGGCAAGTGGGAGAAGTCGGTCGGAACGGTCAGGTCCGTGGTCGCGGTGACGTCCCACAGGATGAGGGACTGGAGGCGGGGACCTAGACGTAGACCCGCGAGGGAGGGCGTGCCGCGCAGGCCGAGGTGCAGCAGCCACAGGTGCTTCAGCTCGGCGAGCACGTCGAGGTGGTGCATGGTCATGTCGCCGCTCAGCGCCAGACACTCGAGCTTGGGCAGACGCCGCAGCACCCGCAGGTCGACCTCGCCGCGCAGGAGGTAGAGTCGCAGGTCGACCACGGACGGTACTTCGCCCACCTCTGTGAACCGGGTGAAGGGGTACTCGATACCCAGCCCGGTGACCGACGGCAGCCCGGTGACAACTCGCCACTGGGCGGAATGGGTGACATTGACGAGGTGATCGGCGAGCGGCAGCCGTGACAGCACCCGGTCGGCGTACGTCGCCGCGTCGAAGTAACCCCACGCGTCGATGAGCGCATCGACCACGCGGTGCCGGCCGTCCCCCGTGTACCCCGCCAGCAAACGCAGCGCCTCCTCCCCGCCGATCAGGGCGGCCGTCCGCACGGTGTACGCCGCCGACTTCTCCGACAGCCCCGCCCCCGACCGCGGCAGCCGCCGCAGCAGGCTCGGTCCCACCGCCGCCAGCGCGGCCGGGTCGGTCGCCCGGCGGGCGGGGAGCAGGGCGGCCACCGCCGTGTCCAGGCGCGCGGCGAGCTTCTCGGAGACCTCCGGCAGCGTCTCCTGGCAGGCCGCCGCCACCAGCCGCAGCGGGCGCGCGTTGCGGGGTTCGGTCTCCGCCCGGTCCAGGATGCCGCCGAGCAGTTCCTCCCGCTGCCGGGCGTTGGCGTGGCCCGCCGCCATGATGACCGTCTCCCGCCACAGGTCCAGGTGCGCCCGCCCGACCAGATTGCCCATCCGGTCCTCCTGCGCGGCCTCCTCGGCGGCGAGGTACTCCTGGAAGGTGCGGTGTACGAAGTCCAGCCGGCCCTGCGCGGGGGAGCGCAGCACCCCGGAGCGGTCCCGCAGCCGGCCCAGGACCTGCGCACCGTCGAGCGGTTCCAGGTGCCGCATCGCCCGGAGCTTGGCCGCGACGTGCACGGCGGCCTGCTCCAGGTCGATCTCGCTGCGGTTGTTGTCCGACAGCCGCCAGGCCAGGTCGCGCAGCAGGATCAGCTTGTCGCCGAGGCTCAGCGCGCTGTCCATCGCGCTCGGCACGTTGCGGTCGGCGTCCCGGTCGTGGACCAGGGTGTGCAGCGCGCTGCGGTACAGCTCCATCCGGTCCCGGGGCAGGTGCCGCCCCCGGTTCAGGTGCATCGCGCACAGCATCGCCGCCAGCAGCGGGGTGCCCGCCAGGGACTGGAGATGCGCCCGGTCCTTCAGGCTCGCCAGCAGCGACTGCTCGTACTGCGGGAGGTCCGCCACCGGGCACGGCAGTTCCTCGCCCAGTTCCCGCACCGCCTGGTGCCACTGCCGGACGAACGCCGTCAGGTCCGGCGGGGTCATCCGGTCCAGGTGCAGCGCGGTGAAGTCCTCGCGCCGCAGCCAGTCCGCGCCGGCCGCGGCGGGGCGGGAGGTGACGACGGCCCGCACCCCGGGGTACGCCGACAGCAGCCGGCGCAGCCAGTCCCGTACCG
Organism: Streptomyces sp. NPDC023723; assembly: GCF_040639815.1. Taxonomy (NCBI): domain Bacteria; kingdom Bacillati; phylum Actinomycetota; class Actinomycetes; order Kitasatosporales; family Streptomycetaceae; genus Streptomyces; species Streptomyces sp. NPDC023723. Next base: position 44,373 of record NZ_JBFAAP010000036.1, on the reverse strand, counting down.
CCCGGCGCTCCCGGTCGAGCAGTTCGTCCACCCCGTCGATCAGCAGCAGCGCCCGGCCGCTGTCGAGCTGCCGCTCCACCCAGCCCCTGGGCATGACGCCGGTGAGGGGCGCCGCCACCCCGTCCAGCATCGCCTCCGGCGCGGGCAGCGGGCGGCCGCTGTACTCGCGCAGCTTGACGACGACCGGGGTGAGCCCGTTCCAGTCGGCCAGTTCGCCGGTGAAGGCGCCGCGGGCCGCCGTGACGGCCAGCCAGCGCAGCAGCGTCGTCTTGCCGGAACCGGCCTCGCCGCGCAGCAGGACCCGGGCGGAGCCCCGGAGCGCGGCCTCCACCCGCATCCCGGAGCCCTCGCCGCCCGGCGCCTCCTCCCAGTCGCTCATGTCGGCCCGCAGCCGGGGCAGCGAAGGGGCGGTGCGCCGCCACGCGGTGTCGTCGCCGGTGGCCCGCAGACTGACGTACGCCACTGACAGCCGGACCTGCGCCGCCGCGCGGTCGGAGGCGCGGCGGAACAGCTCGACCTCGTCGAGGCTCTCGCTGACCAGCTCCAGGTACCGGCGCCGGAACGCGGTGTCCTGGTCCGTGCCGTCGGGGGCGAACAGGGTGCGGTCGGGGAGCCGTTCCAGGATGCGGGCCACCTCGCCGCCCAGCGTGGAGGTGCGGACCAGCAGTTCGGCCGCCGCGCGTTCCTCGAAGACCGGCAGACCGCGCACGATCCGCACGTAGTACTCGACGCACTCGGTGAACAGCCGCTCGTACAGGCTGCTCTCCGCCTCGCCCAGACCGATCGGGGCGCGTACCGTGCCGGTGATCCGCCGGATCAGCTCGGCGGGCTGGGCGTCGGCGGCCAGCAGCGCCCGGTCCGAGAGGTCGGCCGCCGCGAACGTGTCGCAGACCGCGTCGATCACCGCCTGCCGCCCGGCCTCCGTGAGCGCCCTGAACTCGTGCTCCAGGAACGGCTCCAGCCGGTCGAACACCGCGTCGGCGATCTGCTCGAACTGCCGCTTCACGCTCCGCGAGAACTTCACCCCGGGCACCCGCACCCGGGCCAGCTCCTCGATCGGCAGTTCGCGTTCCTGCGCCCGCCGCTTCCCGCCCAGCCAGATCTGTGCCGCCGTGCTCGCCACGGTCGTCCCCAGCCGCAGCGCGGCCGCCTCTGCGCTCATCCCTGTCCCCCCACCACGACGTACGGCCCCCGTTCCTCCCACAGGAGGAACGGGGGCCGCAAGCGGTTCCGGCCGATCGCTAGCGCAGCCGCGCCATCAGCGCGTGCTCGACCAGCGTGATCAGCGCGCTCTTGGCGTCCGCCCGGTGCCGGGCGTCGGTGGTGATGATCGGGGTGTCCGGGCCGATCTGGAGCGCCTCGCGGACCTCGTCCGGGTTGTACGGCTGCTGCCCGTCGAACCCGTTCAGCGCGATCACGAACGGCAGTCCGCTGTTCTCGAAGTAGTCGACCGCCGGGAAGCAGTCGGCCAGCCGGCGGGTGTCGACCAGCACGATCGCGCCGATCGCGCCGCGCACCAGGTCGTCCCACATGAACCAGAAGCGGTCCTGGCCGGGCGTACCGAAGAGATACAGGATCAGGTCCTGGTCGAGGGTGATGCGGCCGAAGTCCATGGCGACCGTGGTGGTCGTCTTGTCCCCGGTGTGGGTGAGGTCGTCGATGCCCGCTGACGCGGATGTCATCACGGCCTCGGTGCGCAGCGGATTGATCTCCGAGACGGCGCCGACGAACGTGGTCTTACCCACGCCGAAACCGCCGGCCACCACGATCTTCGCGGACGTGGTGGAGCGGGAAGGCCCTCCGCTAGAGCTTGCGAAGTCCACTGAGCACCCTTTCGAGCAGTGTCACGTCTGGCTGGCCGCCGGCGCTTTCGTCGCCGCCGGGCTGATGGATGGCGACCAGTCCCGCCTCCGCCAAGTCGGCGACGAGAATCCTGGCCACACCGAGAGGGATGGTCAGCAGGGCCGAGATCTCGGCCACCGACTTGATCTCCCGGCAGAGCTGGCAGATCCGCTGATGCTCGGGCAACTGGCCCTGCATCTGGTGCGGCTGCGCGGTGGTGTGCACCAGTGCCTCGATGGCGAGCTGGTAGCGCGGGCGGGTCCGGCCGCCGGTCATGGCGTACGGACGCACCAGGGGGTTGTTCGACGCCCCGGCGGGCGCGGGCTCGGGGGTGCGGCGCTGCGGCTGGACGGGCTGGATGCGCGGGGCCGGCGGCTGGTCGTACGGCGACGGGCCGGGGCCCTGCGGCGCGTACGGCTGCCGGTGGCTGGGCGTGGAGGGGAAGCCGTACGGGTTCGCACCGTCGCCGTGGCCCTGTGCGGGGCCGTACGACCAGTTGCCCGATGACGGACCGCCTGGGGGTGTTGCCACTTTCTCCTCCTCCGACTGTGCCTGGCACCCATCACTGTGGAGCCGCGTCCCGAAACCTTACGGTGCCGGGAGGCCAAAACGCACCGTCTGCCCGTTAGTTGAGAAGGCTCCCTTGAAGCTCGGCGCGCAGGTCCGGCGTCAGGACCGTACCGGCCCGGTCGACCAGCAGGGCCATCTCGTACCCAATGAGACCGATGTCCGCTTCGGGGTGTGCGAGAACCGCGAGCGACGAACCGTCGGAGATGGACATGATGAAGAGGAATCCCCGCTCCATCTCCACAACCGTCTGGTTCACATGGCCGCCCTCGAAGATGCGCGAGGCACCGGCGGTCAGCGAGGTCAGACCGGAGGCGACGGCGGCGAGCTGGTCGGCCCGATCGCGCGGGAAACCTTCGGACATCGCCAGAAGCAGTCCGTCGGCGGAGACCACCACCGTGTGGGACACCCCCGGGGTGTTGTCCACGAAGTTGGTGATCAACCAGTTCAGGTTCTGTGCCGCCTGGCTCATCGGGCTCACACTAACGCTCCTGGTCGTAGGTGCTGTCAGGACCACTGTGGTGAGACCCAGTGGCCTGGCCGTTGTTCGTTTCACTGCCCGCGTTGCGGCCTCGTTCGACACCGCGACGCAGGTTGCTCAGCCTGCCCCGGACGTCCTCCGGAGCGCGGGAGACCTGGGGGCCGCCCTGGGGGGTGGACTCGGCGGTGCCCTCGACCAGGTTGGCCTTGGGCACCCGCCGGGGCAGACCGGAGGGGGTCACTCCGCCCGCCTTCGGCTTCTTCAGCTGGGACGCCTGCTGCCAGCGCTCGTCGTTGGCCGACCGCCAGTCGCTCTCGCCCTGGCGCTCGCCGCCGAAGCTGTCGTCGCCGCCGAACACGGAAGCGGAACCCGGAGCCGACGGCTCCGGTGCCGCGCGGTGCGCGCCGCCCCCGGCGGAACCGCGGCGCGGCAGTCCGGCCTCGGTCAGGTCGTGGACGGCGGACGGCGCCGGTCCCGGCCGGTCGAAGCCTACGCGGTCGGTCTCGCTCGGGTCGGCGGCCGGTGCGGACTGGGGCGGGGCCGCCTCCTGCGCAGGGTACTGGGCGGGGTAGCCGTTCTGGTAGCCGTCCGGCTGCGGCCAGTCGTCCTGCTGACCCGCCCCCGGGTACCCGGCCGCCTGGTCCTGCGCCGCCTGCGGGTAGCCGGTGTCCGTCGCGTAGTACTGCTCGTCGTACGCCGGCTGCTGGGGGGCGTCGTACGTGCTCCGGCCCTGGTCGGCGTACGGCTGCTGCTGGTCGTAGCCCTGCGGGTAGCCCTGGTCGTAGCCCTGCTCGTAGGCGGGCTGACCGGTGAACGGGTCCTGCTGCTGCGGCTCGGCGCCGGGCTGGGCCTGGGACTCCAGCGCGGCGCGCCGCTCCTCGCGCATCAGGGAGCGGCCGACCGGGTCCAGCTCGCGGATGTCGTCGGGGACGTCCGCGTACCTGGTGTCGTCGAAGCCCAGTTCGGCGGCGGTGCGCAGGGGCTGCTGCTGCGGGGCGAAGTTCTCGCCCTGGAACTGCTGCTCGGGGATGATCCCCGAGACGGTGAAGTCGTCGCGCCGCTGCGGACTGTCGCCGCCGCCACCGTGCGTGATGGCGTCCGGGAGCATGACCAGTGAGGTGGTGCCGGCCTGCTCGCCGGAGGGGCGCAGCTGGACCCGGATGCCGTGCCGGTCGGACAGCCGGCCGACCACGAACAGGCCCATCCGCTGGGAGATCGCGGCGTCCACGGTGGGCGGGTTGGCCAGCTTGTGGTTGATGTCCGCGAAGTCCTCGGCGGTCAGGCCGATGCCCTTGTCGTGGATCTCGACCATCACCCGGCCGTCCGGCAGCCGGGTCGCGGTGACCCGGACCTTGGTCTGCGGCGAGGAGAACGTGGTGGCGTTCTCCAGCAGCTCGGCGAGCAGGTGCACCAGGTCGGTGACCGCGCGGCCGTGGATCTCGGCCTCCGGGACGCCGGACAGCTCGATGCGCTCGTACTGCTCCACCTCGGAGGAGGCGGCCCGCAGCACGTCGACCAGCGGGACCGGCTGGTCCCAGCGGCGGCCGGGCTCCTCGCCGGCCAGCACCAGCAGGTTCTCGCCGTTGCGGCGCATCCGGGTGGCCAGGTGGTCCAGCCGGAACAGGCTCTCCAGCTGGTCGGGGTCGGCCTCGTTGTTCTCCAGGTCGGTGATCAGGCTCAGCTGGCCCTCGATCAGCGACTGGTTGCGGCGCGAGAGGTTGGTGAAGATCGCGTTGATGTTGCCGCGCAGCAGGGCCTGCTCGGAGGCGAGCCGGACCGCCTCGCGGTGCACCTGGTCGAAGGCGCGGGCCACCTCGCCGATCTCGTCGGTGGTGGTGATCGGGATCGGGGAGACCCGGGTGTCGACCCGGCCGGGGTCGGTGCGGGAGAGCTGGTCGACCAGCATCGGCAGCCGCTGCTCGGCGATGCCGAAGGCGGCGTTGCGCAGGCTGCGCATGTTGCGGCTCATCTGGCGGGCCACCATGCCGGCCAGGATGAACGCGGCGAGCAGCGCGATCACCACGATGGCGCCGGTGATGTAGGCGTCCTGCTCGGCGTCGTCGGCGATGCCGGACGCCTCGGTCACGGCCTTGTCGGCCATGTCCGACTCGATGGTGCGGTACGCGTCGAACTTGAGGGTGGTCACCGCCCACCAGTTGGCCGGCGTGATGCCCTGCTGGGCCAGCGACGCCCGGTCACTGGCGTCGGTGGAGTCCAGCTGGGCCAGCTCGGAGACCATCGTGGTCGGGTTGGACGGCGGCGGCACGTAGTCCGGGTCCTTGGCCGCGGCCTCCTTGGCCAGCGCCGCGCCGTCCGCCTTGACCTGGGCCTCCAGGTCGTCCAGCTTCTTGGCGTCCGCCTCGGTGCCGCCGCCGATGTACTCCTCTACGGCGATGCCCTCCAGGTAGGCGTAGGAGGACAGGGCGACGCGCTGGCTGGCCAGATGGCTGGGCTCCGGACCCGGCTTGGTCAGCATGTGCATGCCGATGGAGCGCTCCAGCGACAGCGACGCCTTGGTCAGCGAGATGGCGTAGACGGTCCGGCCGTAGGAGGTGATGTTGCCGGTGCCCAGACCGAGTTCGTTGGCGAACTCCATCAGCGGATGGGCGACGCCGACGTACCCCTCCTCGGTCTCCACGCCCTTGAGCTTGGTGGTGTAGGCGGTGGTGCGCAGCGTCTGGAGCTTGGGCTCGACGTCCCGGAACTGCGTCAGCCGGCGCTCCAGGCCGACCTTGGCGGGCATGCTCTGCGCCGCCGCGTCGAAGTCGTCGGCGGCCGCGTCGGTGGCGGCCCGGGCCTTGGCGACGCTCGCGTCGTCGTCCTTGCCCTGGAGCAGCGGGGCGGCGGAGACGTCCCGCTCGTTGTAGAGGGCGTTGGCGTAGGTCAGGGACGCCTGGACCAGCTTCGCGGTGTTCTCGGCGTCCTCGGCGTCCTGCCAGGTGTCGATCGAGCCCTTCACCTGGAAGCCGCCCATGACCAGGCCGACCAGCACGGGTATGAGAAGGATGGCGTTGAGGCGGGTCGCCACCCGCCAGTTGCGCGGCGACATGCGCCCGCCGCTGGGGGCGGGGGCGGCCTTGGGTTCCGGACCGGGCACGGGGGCGGGCGCCGCTGTACGCGGCGGCGGGGTGAAGTTGCCCCGGGCCGACGACGGCTCGGGACTGTTCTTGCTTCGCCTCACTCGACCAACAACCTCTCGGCGGTCGGCACCTGTGTCGTGCCGCAGTGTCTCAGAGCCCGGTACGTCACCTACTCATCACGTACGCATTACTGATGAGTATGTCTTTGACCATCGAGCAGTTCTGGCATTCCAGCACGACGACCAGCGCTCTTCCAAACAGTGTGACGAGCGGATTACATGTGATGTAAGCCCCAGATAAAACGGTCATAAAGAGCGAGGGGCGCCAAATGCCGGGACCTTCGTGCGCACAGCGAGACCAGATGTGCGCTGCGCGTGGCGGTACCACCCGATTCCTCTGCCGAAACGTTATGAACACCGGAGCCGGCGGTGTCAAAGGACACAGCCGGCTCCGCAGGGCCTACGACAACTGTCGTACACCGTTGTCGACTTGATCGTTACCGCAGCCGGGCCATCAGCGCGTGCTCGACCAGCGTGATCAGCGCGCTCTTGGCGTCCGCCCGGTGCCGGGCGTCGGTGGTGATGATCGGGGTGTCCGGGCCGATCTGGAGCGCCTCGCGGACCTCGTCCGGGTTGTACGGCTGCTGCCCGTCGAAGCCGTTGAGCGCCACGACGAAGGGCAGACCGCTGTTCTCGAAGTAGTCGACGGCGGGGAAGCAGTCGGCGAGCCTCCTCGTGTCGACCAGCACGACCGCGCCGATCGCGCCGCGCACCAGGTCGTCCCACATGAACCAGAAGCGGTCCTGGCCCGGGGTGCCGAACAGGTACAGGATCAGGTCCTGGTCGAGGGTGATGCGGCCGAAGTCCATGGCGACCGTGGTGGTCGTCTTGTCCCCGGTGTGGGTGAGGTCGTCGATGCCCGCGCTGGCGGACGTCATGACGGCCTCGGTGCGCAGCGGGTTGATCTCCGAGACGGCGCCGACGAACGTGGTCTTGCCCACGCCGAAGCCGCCGGCCACCACGATCTTGGCGGAAGTCGTCGCGCGACCCCCGTCAGAGCTTGCGAAGTCCACTGAGCACCCTTTCGAGCAGTGTCACGTCCGGCGCGCCGCCGTTGTTCTCGTCGCCGCCCGGCTGATGGATGGCGACCAGGCCGGCTTCCGCGAGGTCCGCGACCAGGATCCTGGCCACGCCCAGCGGCATCGCCAGCAGGGCCGACACCTCGGCCACCGACTTCACCTCGCGGCACAGGTGGCAGATGCGCTGGTGCTCCGGGAGCAGCCCCATCAGCGCTGCCGGGTCGGCCGTCGTGCTGATCAGCGCCTCGATGGCGAGCTGATAGCGGGGCCGGGTCCGGCCGCCGGTCATCGCGTACGGACGTACCAACGGCTGGTCGCCCTCGTCCTCGTACGGCTCCGCGTACGGATCATGAGAGGCGGTGGGCGGGGTCATGGGTCCTCCGGGCGGGGCGGCATGTCGGTAAGTCAAGCCGTCTGATGTGGCCGGTGGGGGGATTGTGGCGGCCGGACGGTGATTTGGTGAGACGGGTGGTGCCGGGGCCGATCAGTGGAGCAGACTTCCTTGTAGTTCGGCGCGCAGGTCGGGTGTGAGCACCGCACCCGCGCGGTCGACGAGCAGCGCCATCTCGTAGCCGACCAGGCCGATGTCGCACTCCGGGTGGGCGAGCACCGCCAGGGACGAGCCGTCCGAGACGGACATGAGGAAGAGGAACCCGCGTTCCATCTCCACCACCGTCTGCGCCACGTTGCCGCCCTCGAAGATCCGGGACGCCCCGGCCGTGAGTGAGGTCAGCCCCGAGGCGACGGCCGCGAGCTGGTCGGCGCGGTCGCGCGGGAAGCCTTCGGACATCGCCAGAAGGAGTCCGTCGGCGGAGACGACGACGGTGTGGGACACCCCGGGGGTGTTGTCCACGAAATTCGTGATCAACCAGTTGAGGTTCTGTGCCGCCTGGCTCATCGGGCTCAACTAACGCTCCTGCTGGTGAGTGGGCCTCGGGAAGTTGCCGGTCTGGCCGCTTCCCGCCTGACGGCCCTGTGCGATACCCCGACGGAGATTGGTCAGCCGGCCGCGTACCTCGTCGGGTGCGCGCGAGACCTGCGGACCGCTCTGGTGGGACTGCTGCTGAGCTGTGCCCGGCACGAGGTTCGCGCGGGGCACCCGGCGCGGCAGGCCGGAGGTGGTGATGCCGCCCGCGGCCGGCTGCCGGACGCGCTCGGCCTGCCGGACGAGTTCGTCGTTCGGCGAGCTGCGCCAGGAAGAGGTCGCGGGACGCTGGGGTGCGGCGGGCTGCGGTGCCGCGGGAGTCTGCTGCTCGGGGACCTGCTGTTCGGGAACCTGCTGCTCAGCGGCCTGCGCCTGCCGTTCGCCGCGGAACCAGTTGGTCTCCAGCGTGTCGAACAGCGGCGTACGGCCGTCCCCGGGACCGGCCGGGGGCAGCGCCTCGGGCTCCTGCCGCACCGGCCGCTGCGGCCGCTGGAGGTGGGTCCCGCCGAAGCCGTTCCCACGCCCCGCCGGCCGCTCGAACTGACCGGTGGCCGCCGGGTCCTGGCGGTCGTACTGGTCCTGGCGGTCGTACGGGGCGGCGGGCGCCGCTTCAGGCCGGTCGTACTGGCCGGTGCCGTTCAGGTCCGGGCGGTCGAACCGGCCGGTGGCGGCCGGGTCGCGGGGCTCGAAACCCTGCGCCCCGAACGGGTCCTCGGACGGCTGGCCCGGCCGCTCGTACCGGCCGGTGGCCGCCGGGTCCTGGCGGTCGTACTGGTCCTGGCGGTCGTACTGACCGCTCTGGGCCGGGGCCGGCCGCTCGTACTGGCCGGTGGCGGCGGGGTCGGGGCGGTCGTACTGGCCGGTGTCCGGGCGGTCGTACTGGCTGGTGCCGTTCAGGCCGGGCCGCTCGAACTGGCCGGTGGCGGCCGGGTCCTGGTGGCCCGGGAGGCTGTGCCGCCCGGTGCTGGAGCCGTCCTCGTACGCCTGCGGGGCGAACCGGCTCTGGTCGGCCCGGTCGGCGGCGCCGGCCGGGGCGCCGAAGACGTCGGAGCGGACGAACGGGCCGTTGTCCCGCGCCCCGTCCTGGCCGCCGCCCTGCGGCGGGTAACCGCCGGGACGGGCGAACTGGTCGGCGGGCGCCGGACCGTTCTGCTCCGGCGCGGCGTACCGGCCGGAGTGCCGGGTCTCGCCGGTGCCCGGCGCGGGCGCGTCGAAGTCCGGGCGCGGGAACTCGGCCGTGGCGGGCCCCGGCTGCTCGTCGAACCGGCCGATCACCGGCATCTCGGCGGTCGTCGCCGGACCCTGCCGGTCGTCGACGCGCGGGACCAGGGAGGTACGGGCGACGTCCGGCTCCTCGTGGCCGCGCGGGGCGTCCAGCGCGGCGCGGTCCACCGACGGCTGCGCGTTCTCGTCGCTCCAGCTGGGCACCCGGGGCTGCGGGTTGCCGCCGGGCAGCTCGGCCCGGGGACCGCCGCGCGGCGGGAGCTGCGGACGCCGGCCACGCTCGTCGCCGCCGGAGCCGCCCTTGCGGCGCCCGCGCTGCGGCGCGGCCGCCGCGGTGTTGCCGAAGGCGTCCTGGCCGCCCTGCGGCGGCTGCGGCGCGTTCAGGCCCGCGGCCTGCAGACCCTGCGGGGCGCCCGGCGCCTGGCCGGCCCCCGCGCCCGCCGGCACCGGCCGGCCCTGCGGGGACTGGGGAGACTGCGGCAGCGGTGCCACCGGGGACTGCGGTCCGCGCGCACCGCCCGGTGCGCCCGGCTGTCCGCCGTCCCGGCCGGGCAGCGCGGCGCGCGGCCCCTGACCGGGCGCGAGCCGGGGACCGCCGGGGGCACCCGCGCCGAGCGCGCCGCCGCCCTGGCCGCCGCCCGCCCGCCGGGCCGCCGCGGCACCGGCCGCGGCCTGCGCGGCGGCGGGACCGCCGGTACCGGGCTGACCGGGCTTGCCCTGCGGCTTGCGGCCGCCCTGGGCGACATCGACCGGCAGCATGACCAGCGCGGTCGTGCCACCGGAGTCGGACGGCCGCAGCTGGATGCGGATGCCGTGCCGCTGCGAAAGGCGGCCGACCACGAACAGGCCCATGCGGCGGGAGACGGAGACGTCCACGGTGGGCGGCGAGGCGAGCCGCTCGTTGATCGCGGCGAGGTCCTCGGGCGAGAGGCCGATACCGGTGTCGTGGATCTCGATCAGCACCCGGCCGTCGGGCAGCGCGTGACCGGTGACCTTGACCTTGGTCTGCGGGGAGGAGAACGAGGTGGCGTTCTCCAGCAGCTCGGCGAGCAGGTGCACGAGGTCGTTGACGACCCGGCCGGCCACTTCGGTGGTCGGCACCGAGGCCAGCTCGATCCGCTCGTACTGCTCCACCTCGGAGGCGGCGGCGCGAAGCACGTCGACCAGCGGCACCGGCCGGGTCCACCGGCGGCCCGGCTCCTCACCGGCGAGGACCAGCAGGTTCTCACCGTTGCGGCGCATACGGGTGGCGAGGTGGTCCAGCTTGAACAGCGAGGAGAGCTGGTCCGGGTCGGCCTCGCGGGACTCCAGCTCGGAGATGAGCGAGAGCTGGCGCTGGATGAGGCCCTGGGAGCGGCGCGAGAGGTTGGTGAACATCGCGTTGACGTTGCCCCGCAGCAGGGCCTGCTCGGCGGCCAGCCGGACCGCCTCGCGGTGCACGTCGTCGAAGGCCGCGGCCACCTTGCCGATCTCGTCCCGGGAGTGCACACCGACCGACTCCACGGAGGTGTCCACGTCCTGCGGGTCGGACTCGGAGAGCTGCTTGACCAGCTCGGGCAGCCGGTCCGAGGCGACCTTGGTGGCGGTCTCCTCGAGTCGGCGCAGCGAACGGATCATGGAGCGGGCCACCACGAACGCGCCGACCAGCGAGACACCGAGCACGATCAGGATCAGCGCACCGGACAGGATCGCCTCGCGCTCCGACTCGCTGCGCAGCTCACGCGCCTGCTGCTCCATGTCTTCCAGCAGCGTGTGCTCGATCTTGGTCATCTGCTGGATCTTGGTGGAGCTGCTGTCCAGCCAGTCCTGGTAGGACTGCTTCTCCATCTCCTCGATGGCGCCGTCGTTGGCGAGCACCCGGCCGGCGTACTTGTCGGCCGCCTCGATCGTCGCGTTGCCCTCTTCGATGGGCTGGAGCAGCTCGGTGGAACCGCTGCCGTAGATGCTGGCGAAGCTGCGCAGGTCGTAGTCCTGGCTGTCCAGCGCCGCCTGCGCGTACAGCCGGTCGTTCTCGGAGAGGTCACCGGCCGTGGTGTTGCTGGTGGGCAGCGCCGCCGCGATGACGGCCCGCTGCACCGACGCGTACTCCTTGGCGGACGAGAACGCCGACAGCGCGCGGGTGCGCTGGATCATCTCGGGGTTGCTGGTCGCCTCCGCCATGTCCTGGGAGAGGTCCAGGAGGTGGTTGATCAGACGGTGGTAGGCGTCGACGGTCTGGGTCGAGTTGCCCGCGTCCTGGTAGGCGGAGTTGCGGATCTTGCTGAGGCCGTTGAGCTCGCTGGCCAGACCGACCACGGTGTCGCGGACGCCCTGGAGGTTGCCGTCCTTGCTGGCGGCGTCGATCTCCTCCGAGCCGTCGATGAAGTTCGCCAGCGCCCGGTCGGTCTTCTCCCGGTCGCCCTTCACCGCGGTCGCGCTGGAGGAGGAGTTGTGCGCCAGCGGACCCGCCGACTTGTCCCGCTCCTCCTGGAGGGCCGCGGCCAGCTCGGTGGCCCGCGCGGTCATCTCCGTCAGCAGCTTCATGTTGTCGAGCTGCTGGATGTTGTCCATGGAGTCGCTGATGCGCAGGGCGCCCAGCGAGGTGGCCGCGACCACGGGAAGCGCCAGCAGGGACACCAGACGGGTGGAGATCCGCCAGTTGCGCAGGGCTATTCGCGAACCCGGACCGCTCGGGCCCTTCGGCGGCTTCACGGCCGGCGCCTGGGTCTCCGGGCCGGGACCTCCCGGGGCACCCGGAGCCGCCGGGCCGCCGCGCCCGGAGCGCTCGCCGCCGGCGCCCGACGCGGCCGGGCCCGAGGCTGCCTTCTGGGCGTGCTGGGCGTGCTGGGGCGAGGAACTGCCTGTCATGGGGCCAGTCCCACCCTGCGCCTCGGGCTCCGCCGAAGCGCTGCCATCCCTCTTGAAACGTCCCTGCACTAGCGTCGCAACCTCTGGACCAGGCACCCCGCCGGGTGAACGGCGAGGCACGGTGTCGGCGTCTTGGGAGCGCCCTGAATACGCCCCCTGATGGTCGTGAGTAACCGGCGCCGGCTCCCCCTCGTGCCGCCACGCGGCGCTTCGCTGCGCCCCCTGTGTGCCGGCTCGATCCTGCGGCGGTCCGTGGAATTCCAGCACAGTGCAGGATCTCCAACAAGGGCAATGAGACAGCCCGCGACCGGCGTGACAGCTTGTGAGGGCCGGGTCACCGGACGTAGAGAGTGGCCGACGGCAAAACGGGCGTATGGCCACGAGTCATCGGTCCCCGGTAGGTGTCCCAGTCGCCATGATCAGGAGCGGAATGGTCGCTTCAAGGGGGAAATATCCGTTTAGTGGAGGCGGGGGGCAGGTCTGCTTTGACCGCTTTGCCCCTTGCTCAGTGAGCAAACTCACACCGTCCTCATGAGTCCTCCACGTCTTCGGCGGGGAATGGCGTGCATAGCCTGGCGCTTTACAGAGAACGCAAATCCGACAACCCGCGCCCCCGCCGAGGCCCTTCGGGGCCCGTCCGGCGCCCGTACCCGACGAGGCTCGTACCACCGTGAAGACGACGATGATGTTCCACAAGATCGCCAATCCGCGCCGCACGACGCTGGTCCACCTGAAGGACGCCGGCGAACTGACGGCCCCGGAGCTTCCGGAGCACCCCGTCGAGCTCCCCGCCCAGACCGCCAACCCCCGGCGCACCATCCTCATGGAGATCCCCGTCTCGGCCACTCCCGCCGAGTAGGGCACCGCCGCCGGTCGCGGGCAAGCCGGTCACGTTCGAGCCGGTCGCGGGCAAGCCGGTCACGGGTAATGGGCGAAGCCCCCCGCCCCTGCCGCGTTAGCCTGGAGCGTCAGACTCCAGCCGCATCAGTCAAGGGGCCAAGCAACCCGTGCGCATCGCCAGGTTCTCCATCGACGGCAACGTCGCCTTCGGCGCGGTCGAGGGCGACCAGCCGGACCAGCTCGTCCTCGACATCATCAAGGGCATCCCGTTCGCGGACTTCGAGCTGTCCGGCACCAAGGTCCCGCTGAGCAAGGTCCGGCTGCTGCCGCCGGTGCTCCCCAACAAGGTCGTCGCCTTCGGCCGCAACTACGCCGAGCACGCCCGGGAGCTGGGCAACGAGGTGCCCGACGCGCCGTTCGCCTTCTTCAAGCCGTCCACCTCGGTCATCGGCTCCGGCGACCAGATCCAGTACCCCTCCTTCTCGCAGGAGCTGCACCACGAGGCCGAGCTGGCCGTGGTCATCGGCCGGATGTGCCGCGAAGTCCCGCGCGAACGGGTCGCGGACGTGATCCTCGGCTACACCTGCGCCAACGACGTCACCGCCCGCGACGTCCAGCGCCGCGAGAAGCAGTGGGCCCGGGCCAAGGGCTTCGACACCTCCTGCCCGCTGGGCCCCTGGGTGGAGACGGACATCGACCTGGCCCGCGCCGCCGACCTGACGATCCAGCTCACCGTCAACGGACAGCAGCGCCAGCTCGGCCGCACCAGCGAGATGATCCACTCCATCGAGGACCTGGTCGTCAACGTCTCCGAGGCGATGACCCTGCTGCCCGGCGACGTGATCCTCACCGGCACCCCGGCCGGGGTCGGCCCCCTCAACGTCGGCGACGAGGTCGCCGTCACCATCGAAGGCATCGGCACTCTCACCAACAAGGTTGTCAAGCGTGGCTAGCGCAGCGTCCCCCGTACGCGTCCGTTTCTGTCCCTCGCCCACCGGTAACCCGCACGTGGGCCTGGTCCGCACCGCCCTGTTCAACTGGGCCTTCGCGCGCCACCACCAGGGCACTCTGGTCTTCCGCATCGAGGACACCGACGCGGCCCGCGACAGCGAGGAGTCCTACAACCAGTTGCTGGACTCCATGCGCTGGCTCGGCTTCGACTGGGACGAGGGCCCCGAGGTCGGCGGCCCGCACGCCCCGTACCGCCAGTCGCAGCGCATGGACCTGTACCAGGAGGTCGCGCGAAAGCTCCTGGACGCCGGTCACGCCTACCGCTGCTACTGCTCCCAGGAGGAGCTGGACACCCGCCGCGAGGCCGCCCGCGCGGCCGGCAAGCCGTCCGGCTACGACGGCCACTGCCGCGAGCTGAGCGCCGAGCGGGTCGAGGCGTACGAGGCCGAGGGCCGGGCGCCCATCGTCCGCTTCCGGATGCCCGACGAGACGATCACCTTCACCGACCTGGTCCGCGGCGAGCTGACCTTCACCCCGGAGAACGTCCCGGACTACGGCATCGTGCGCGCCAACGGCGCCCCGCTGTACACCCTGGTCAACCCGGTCGACGACGCGGCGATGGAGATCACCCACGTCCTGCGCGGCGAGGACCTGCTCTCCTCCACCCCGCGCCAGATCGCCCTCTACAAGGCGCTGATCGAGCTGGGCGTCGCCAAGGAGATCCCGGCCTTCGGCCACCTGCCGTACGTGATGGGCGAGGGCAACAAGAAGCTCTCCAAGCGCGACCCGCAGTCCAGCCTGAACCTCTACCGGGAGCGCGGCTTCCTCCCCGAGGGCCTGCTCAACTACCTCTCCCTGCTCGGCTGGTCGCTCTCCGCCGACCAGGACATCTTCTCGGTCGACGAGATGGTCGCGGCCTTCGACGTCAAGGACGTCAACCCCAACCCGGCCCGCTTCGACCTCAAGAAGTGCGAGGCGATCAACGGCGACCACATCCGCCTGCTCGAGGTGAAGGACTTCACCGAGCGCTGCCGCCCCTGGCTGAAGGCCCCCGTCGCCCCCTGGGCCCCGGAGGACTTCGACGAGACCAAGTGGCAGGCGATCGCCCCGCACGCGCAGACCCGCCTGAAGGTGCTCTCCGAGATCACCGACAACGTCGACTTCCTCTTCCTTGCGGAGCCAGCCTTCGACGAGGCGTCCTGGACCAAGGCGATGAAGGAGGGCTCCGACGCCCTGCTGCGCACCGCCCGGGAGAAGCTGGACGCGGCGGACTGGACGTCTCCCGAGTCCCTCAAGGAGGCCGTCCTGGCCGCCGGCGAGGCCCACGGACTCAAGCTCGGCAAGGCCCAGGCCCCGGTCCGGGTCGCCGTCACCGGCCGCACGGTCGGCCTGCCGCTCTTCGAGTCCCTGGAGGTCCTGGGCAAGGAGAAGGCGCTGACCAGGATCGACGCGGCGCTGGCTCGGCTGGCGGCCTGACCGTCCGCGGTATGCCCCGGATGGCCCCGGCGGTAGCGTCGGGGCCATGACGATCAAAGCCGTGGTCTGGGACGTCGACGACACCCTCTTCGACTACACCACCGCCGACCGCGAGGGCATCCGCTCGCATCTCGCGGCCGAGCGACTGCTCGACCGGTACGGGACCGCCGAGCAGGCGCTCGCGCTCTGGCGACGGATCACCGACATCCAGTGGGCCCGGTTCGCGGCCGGCGAGGTCGACTTCGGCACCCAGCGGCGCGACCGCACCCGGGTCTTCCTGAACCGCCCGGAGCTGACCGACGCCGAGGCCGACGCCTGGTTCGACCGCTATCTGACGCACTACGAGGCGGCCTGGTCCCTCTTCCCGGACGTGCTGCCGGTCCTCGACGCCCTCGCCGACAGCCACCGGCACGCCGTGCTGTCCAACTCCAGCCTCACCGTCCAGGACCGCAAACTCCGCGTCCTCGGCGTCCACGACCGCTTCGAGGCCATCCTGTGCGCCGCCGAACTGGGCGTCTCCAAGCCCGCCGCCGGCGCCTTCCTGGCCGCCTGCGAGGCCCTCACCCTGCCCCCGCACGAGGTGGCGTACGTCGGTGACCACCCGGAGATCGACGGCCGGGGCGCCGCCGACGCGGGGTTGCTGTCGGTGTGGATCGACCGGGGCGGTGTCTACGCGACCGTGGACCCGCCGGCCGGCCCGCGCCGCATCGCCTCACTCGCCGAACTGCCCGCGGTCCTCGGCGGTGATACCCGTTTTGGAGCCCAGTCCACCTTCAGGTAATGTTCTTCCTGCGCCGCCGGGAAGCGGGCCGAAAGGCCGGAACCGGAGGCGCGAAACTAGAACAAGATCCCCGGTTGAGGGGCTTGCGTTCCAGTGGCCTATGGTGTAATTGGCAGCACGACTGATTCTGGTTCAGTTAGTCTAGGTTCGAGTCCTGGTAGGCCAGCTCGCAGATGTTTTGAAGCCAGCACGGCATCTGCAACGCCCCCGTTGTGTAGCGGCCTAGCACGCCGCCCTCTCAAGGCGGTAGCGCCGGTTCGAATCCGGTCGGGGGTACGGAGATCACTTCACTGAGATCTCGCTAGGGCCCCCGTTGTGTAGCGGCCTAGCACGCCGCCCTCTCAAGGCGGTAGCGCCGGTTCGAATCCGGTCGGGGGTACTGTCTGGTCTAAACCACATTGGTCTATGGTGTAATTGGCAGCACGACTGATTCTGGTTCAGTTAGTCTAGGTTCGAGTCCTGGTAGACCAGCTTGGCCCCCGTTGTGTAGCGGCCTAGCACGCCGCCCTCTCAAGGCGGTAGCGCCGGTTCGAATCCGGTCGGGGGTACAGGACGATGGCTCTTCGCCTCAGCGGAAACGCTTGAGGTGGGGGGTCATTTTCGTTGTGTTGCGGGTGCCGGTTCGATGTGGTTGCTCGCGCCCGCGCGGCGGAGCCGCATCTGTCACAGCCCCGCGCCCCTGACGGGGCGCTGTACTCAAGGTCGGCCGCGGCGTTGAGGCCGACCCCGGGAACGTCAGCTGGAGCGGCGCAGGGCCTCCGAGAGGCGGGCGGCGGCGTCGATGATGGCCTGGGCGTGCATCCGGCCCGGGTGCCGGGACAGCCGCTCGATGGGACCGGAGACCGATACGGCGGCCACCACGCGGTTGGACGGGCCGCGCACCGGAGCCGACACCGAGGCGACGCCCGGCTCGCGCTCGCCGATGGACTGGGCCCAGCCCCGGCGGCGTACGCCGGACAGTGCCGTCGCCGTGAAGCGGGCGCCCTGGAGCCCGCGGTGCAGCCGCTCCGGCTCCTCCCAGGCCATCAGGATCTGCGCGGACGAACCGGCCTTCATGGTGAGCGTGGAACCGACCGGGACCGTGTCCCTGAGGCCGGACAGCCGCTCCGCCGCGGCCACGCAGATCCGCATGTCGCCCTGGCGGCGGTAGAGCTGAGCGCTCTCGCCCGTGACGTCACGGAGGTGGGTGAGCACCGGGCCCGCGGTGGCCAGCAGGCGGTCCTCGCCGGCCGCCGCGGCCAGCTCGGCCAGGCGCGGGCCGAGGATGAAACGGCCCTGCATGTCACGCGCCACCATGCGGTGGTGCTCCAGCGCCACGGCCAGGCGGTGGGCCGTGGGTCGTGCCAGTCCGGTCGCACCGACCAACCCCGCGAGGGTGGCCGGACCGGACTCCAGAGCGCTCAGCACGAGGGCCGCCTTGTCCAGAACGCCGACGCCACTACTGTTGTCCATGCAACGATACTCCCGTCTCACTCTGTGAAACGCAAGTTCAATTTTCGGTGGAACGCGCCACTCTGGAAGGCACGAAGTCACAACGGCCCGTGACGTAAGGGCCTGGTGGCGGTTGCCCGGAAACCGGGGCGCGGGCGCCGCTTCCTTCAAGATCTCTAGTTGGGCCGGCGAGCCGTTGCCGGCCGGAGGGAAAGCGATGGGTAGGACACTCGCGGAGAAGGTCTGGGACGACCATGTCGTCCGGCGCGCCGAAGGCGAGCCCGACCTCCTCTTCATCGATCTGCACCTGCTGCACGAGGTGACCAGCCCACAGGCCTTCGACGGCCTGCGCAAGAGCGGCCGGACCGTGCGGCGGCTCGACCTGACCATCGCCACCGAGGACCACAACACCCCGACCCTCGACATCGACAAGCCCATCGCGGACCCGGTCTCCCGGGTCCAGCTGGAGACGCTGCGGGCGAACTGCGCGGAGTTCGGCGTGCGGCTGCACTCGCTGGGCGACGTCGAGCAGGGCGTCGTGCACGTCGTCGGACCCCAGCTGGGCCTGACCCAGCCGGGCACGACCGTGGTGTGCGGCGACTCGCACACCTCGACGCACGGCGCCTTCGGCGCGCTGGCGTTCGGCATCGGCACCTCCCAGGTGGAGCACGTGCTGGCCACCCAGACGCTGCCGATGGCCCGGCCGAAGACCATGGCGATCACGGTCAACGGCGAGCTGCCCGACGGCGTCACCGCCAAGGACCTCATCCTGGCGGTCATCGCCAGGATCGGCACCGGCGGCGGCCAGGGCTACATCCTGGAGTACCGCGGCGAGGCCATCGAGAAGCTCTCGATGGAAGCCCGGATGACCATCTGCAACATGTCGATCGAGGCCGGCGCCCGCGCGGGCATGATCGCCCCCGACGAGACCACGTTCGCCTACCTCCAGGGCCGTCCGCACGCCCCCGAGGGCGCGGACTGGGACGCGGCGGTCGAGTACTGGAAGACGCTGCGGACGGACCCGGACGCCGAGTTCGACGCCGAGGTCGTCATCGAGGCCGCCGAGCTGTCCCCGTTCGTCACCTGGGGCACCAACCCGGGGCAGGGTGCGCCGCTTTCGGCCGCGGTCCCCGACCCGGCTTCGTACGAAGACGCCTCGGAGCGCTTCGCCGCCGAAAAGGCCCTGGAGTACATGGGGTTGGCGGCCGGGCAGCCGCTGCGGTCCATCAAGGTGGACACCGTCTTCGTAGGTTCCTGCACCAACGGCCGGATCGAGGACCTGCGGGCCGCCGCCGAGATCGTCAAGGGCCGCAAAGTCGCCGACGGCGTACGCATGCTGGTCGTCCCGGGCTCCGCGCGGGTCGGGCTCCAGGCCGTCTCCGAGGGTCTGGACGTGGTCTTCAAGGAGGCCGGCGCCGAATGGCGGCACGCGGGCTGCTCCATGTGCCTGGGCATGAACCCGGACCAGCTCGCCCCCGGTGAGCGCTCCGCCTCCACCTCCAACCGCAACTTCGAGGGCCGGCAGGGCAAGGGCGGGCGGACCCACCTGGTTTCCCCGCAGGTCGCCGCCGCGACGGCCGTCACGGGGCACCTGTCCTCCCCGGCCGACCTCGCCGCCGCCGACGCCCTCACGCCCGCTGGAGTCTGATCAGTCATGGAAGCATTCACCACGCACACCGGCCGGGCCGTCCCGCTGCGCCGCAGCAACGTCGACACCGACCAGATCATCCCCGCCCACTGGCTCAAGAAGGTGACCCGGGACGGGTTCGAGGACGGGCTGTTCGAGGCCTGGCGCAAGGACGAGACCTTCGTCCTCAACCAGCCAGAGCGGGCCGGCGCCACCGTGCTGGTGGCCGGCCCCGACTTCGGCACCGGCTCGTCCCGCGAGCACGCGGTGTGGGCGCTGCAGAACTACGGCTTCAAGGCCGTGATCTCCTCCCGCTTCGCCGACATCTTCCGCGGCAACTCGCTCAAGAACGGCCTGCTCACCGTGGTCCTCGACCAGAAGATCGTGGACGCGCTGCAGGACCTCACCGACCGTGACCCCAAGGCCGAGGTCACGGTCGACCTGGAAGCCCGCGAGGTGCGCGCCGAGGGCATCACCGCCGCCTTCGAGCTGGACGAGAACTCCCGCTGGCGGCTGCTGAACGGCCTGGACGACATCTCCATCACGCTCCAGAACGAGGACGACATCGCCACCTACGAGGCGAAGCGCCCGTCGTTCAAGCCGCAGACCGTCCAGGTCTGAGCCGAGGGCGACTTTCGGCCACCCCGCAACACCCCCCGTACCCCCGATCGGACCGATCGGGGGTACGGCTGTGTCCGGGCCCGGACGGCCTCCCCCGGGGCGGCAACTTCCCACGTTACGCAGGTGGTTGACGGGGTAAGCGAGTCAGGGGACCGCCGCTGCGGCGGATGCCCGGGGAGGCGTCCGACGCGGCAGTTGCCCCCTGCGCAGGCGACAACTCGCCCCAGATGGCACAATCTGTGCATGGAACACGACGGCCAACTCCAGCTCTATGCGGCGGTCGCGTCCCGGCTCAAGGAAGCGCACACAACAGTGCGCGCACTGCAAGTCCCGGAGGGCGTACGGATGGCGCTGACCCGGAAGCTGCTGGTCATTACGGCCGCGGCCAAGCACGATCCCGCCGGTGCGGCAAGGCGTCTGGAGCGTTTCACCGAGGATCTCGACGAAGGTCGGTTCCCCGACGGGCAACGCTGAACAGGCCGGGACAGTCGAGTCCGTTGCGGCACAAGGGTGATTAGCCCGTTTCGTGTTTGATTTGCGGTATATATCTGCCTAACGTGCGAAAAAGCTTGAACATTCTCGTTCTGGCGATGTCTCCGAAGGGGAAGACGTGAACAAGGCGCAGCTCGTAGAAGCGATTGCCGACAAGATGGGTGGGCGGCAGCAGGCCGCCGACGCCGTCGACGCGGTCCTGGACGCCATCGTCCGCGCGGTCGTCGCGGGCGACCGGGTCTCGGTCACCGGATTCGGTTCCTTCGAGAAGGTCGACCGGCCGGCCCGCTACGCCCGTAACCCCCAGACGGGCGAGCGGGTTCGGGTCAAGAAGACCTCCGTGCCGCGCTTCCGCGCCGGTCAGGGCTTCAAGGACCTGGTGAGCGGCTCGAAGAAGCTGCCGAAGAACGACATCGCGGTCAAGAAGGCGCCCAAGGGCAGCCTGTCCGGCCCGCCGCCCACCATCTCCAAGGCCGCCGGCAAGAAGGCCGCCGCCAAGAAGACCACGGCCGCGGGCAAGAAGGCCGCCGCCAAGAAGACCACTACGGCCGCCGCGAAGAAGACGGCCACGGCGACGAAGAAGGCCACCACGGCGAAGACCGCCACCGCCAAGAAGGCCCCGGCGAAGAAGTCGACCGGGGGCACGGCGAAGAAGACCGCCGCCAAGAAGGCGCCGGCGAAGAAGGCCACGGCCAAGAAGGCGCCGGCCAAGAAGTCGACCGCGCGCAAGACCACCGCCAAGAAGGCCACCGCACGCAAGAAGTAACCGGCGGCGGCACCCAGGGGCACTCACACGCCGGGCCGGACTCCCTCGGGAGTCCGGCCCGCGGCCTGTTCCGGGCCCCGTGCGCTCAGAACGTCTGGAGGGTGACCAGCGTGATCCGCCGCTCGGCGCCCGACCCCTCGACCACGATCCGCACCCGCTGCCCGGGCCGCAGCAGCCGCAGACCGCCCGCGTCGAACGCCGCCGCGTCGAACGGCACCGCGGTGCCGTCGTCCAGCAGTACCTGTCCGCTGCGACTGGCCGGGTCGTATGTGTAAGCGGTCGCCTGCATGACGGCAGCCTACTGCTCGGCGATCAGCAGCCGGGCGGCGGCCGCGGCCGTGCGCGGACCCACCCCCAGCGCCAGCGCGGCGCGCAGATCCGCGCCGGTGTCGACGTCCTGCCGTACCGAATCCACCGCGGTGAGCCGGAGTTCCACCGCGCCCGACGTCCGGTGCGCCCGGCGGGAATCCGGGCCGAATACCGGGCGCAGTCCGACACCCGGGGCGGCGGCCAGCAGGGTCGTGCCGATTCCGGCCGCGTCCGGCAGAAAAGAACGCGGGAATTGCGCGGCCGCGTTCAGTACCCGGGTCAATTCGGCCGGCCGGAGAGCCGGGAGATCGGCGTTCAGCGCCGCCACCACAGTGCCGGGACGGGCCGCCCGTACGGCGGTCGCCGCGTGCGCCAGGGCCGCGTTCAGGCCGCCGCCCGGCTCGTCGGCGACGATGCCCGCGCCGAGTGCGGCCAGCTCCCGACCCGCCCGGGGATCGTCCGTGACGACTGCCACATCCGCCACCGCCGGGCAGGCCAGCGCCGCCGCCACGGTGTCCAGGGCGAACGCCAGCGCGAGGTCCGGCCGTACCGCGTCGTCCGCCGTGTCCGACAGCCTGCTCTTGGCCCGGGCCAAGGGCTTCACCGGCACGACCAGGGTCCATTGCACAGGTGATCCGTCCCTCTCTTGTCGCGCTCATTGTCACCCGGGGGCGGTAACCCCCGAGGGGCCGGGGCGTACCGTGTCCTCGACAGACCGGCGGCCCGGGGCGACACTTGTGCGGCTCCCCTGCCCCGCCCAGGCCCTAGAGGAAGGTGTCCGCGTGCCCCGCCGCAGAATCGGCTTCTGGTACCGCTTGGCCGCGGTGATCTGCAAACCGCCGCTGGTGCTACTGCTCAAGCGGGACTGGCGGGGAATGGAGAACATTCCGGCCGCGGGCGGATTCATCACCGCCGTGAACCACAATTCGTACATCGATCCCCTCGGCTACGCGCATTTCCAGTACAACACCGGACGCGTGCCGCGATTCCTGGCCAAGAGCGGCCTTTTCAAGAAGGGATTCGTCGGCGCCGCCATGCGCGGTACCGGGCAGATCCCCGTCTACCGGGAGAGCACCGACGCGCTCAGCGCCTTCCGGGCCGCGATCGACGCCGTGGAGCGGGGCGAGTGCGTCGCCTTCTATCCCGAGGGCACCCTCACCCGGGACCCCGACGGCTGGCCCATGACCGGCAAGACCGGCGCCGCGCGCGTCGCCCTCCAGACCAAGTGCCCGGTGATCCCGGTCGCCCAGTGGGGCTGCAACGAACTGCTGCCCGCGTACGCCAAGAAGCCGCGGCTCCTCCCGCGCAAGACCAGCCGGGTGCTGGCCGGCCCGCCGGTCGACCTCTCCCGCTTCTACGGCAAGGACATGACCGCGGACGTGCTGAAGGAGGCCACCGAGGTCATCATGGCCGCGGTCACCCGGCAGCTGGAGGAGATCCGCGGCGAGCAGGCGCCGAGGACGCCCTACGACCCGCGCCGCGAGCGGATCGAGCAGCGGCGCCGGACCCGGACGCAGACCGCGCGGGCCCGGACGCACGGCGAACAGGCAGAAGGGCAGGGCACGTGAGCAAGCCCGTCAAGGCGGCCGTCTTCGGCACCGGGTCGTGGGGAACGGCGTTCGGCGTGATCCTCGCCGACGCCGGCTGCGACGTCACCCTGTGGGCCCGGCGCCCCGGCCTGGCCGACGCCGTCAACTCCACCCGCACCAACCCGGACTACCTGCCGGGCGTGGAACTCCCCGCGAACCTGCGGGCCACCACCGACGCCGCCGAGGCCGCGGCCGGCGCCGACTTCACCGTGCTGGCGATCCCGTCCCAGACGGCCCGCGCCAACCTCGCCCAGTGGCGCCCGCTGCTCGCCCCGGACACCGTGCTGGTCTCCCTGATGAAGGGCGTCGAACTCGGCTCCGCGATGCGGATGAGCGAGGTGATCGAGGACGTCGCCAAGGTGGGCGCCGACCGGGTCGCCGTGGTCACCGGACCCAACCTGGCCCGCGAGATCGCCGCCCGGATGCCCGCCGCCGCCGTCGTGGCCTGCACCGACGAGGCCGTCGCCCAGCGCATCCAGGCCGCCTGCCACACGCCGTACTTCCGCCCGTACACCAACACCGACGTCATCGGCTGCGAGCTGGGCGGCGCGGTGAAGAACGTGATCGGGCTGGCCGTCGGCATCGCGGACGGCATGGGCCTCGGCGACAACGCCAAGGGCTCGCTGATCACCCGCGGGCTCGCCGAGACCACCCGGCTCGGCGTCGCGCTCGGCGCCGACCCGCTGACCTTCTCCGGACTCGCGGGCCTGGGCGACCTGGTGGCGACCTGCTCCTCGCCGCTGTCCCGCAACCACACCTTCGGCACCAACCTCGGCAAGGGCATGACCCTGGACGAGACCATCGCGGTCACCCAGCAGACCGCCGAGGGCGTCAAGTCCTGCGAGTCGGTGCTGGACCTGGCCCGCCGGCAGCGCGTCGACATGCCGATCACCGAGACGGTCTTCGAGATCGTGCACGAGGGCAAGCCCCCGGTGGTCGCCGTCAAGGAGCTGATGTCGCGCAGCGCGAAGCCCGAGCGACGCTGAGCCACCCTCGCTCATTTGCCCGGGGCGGACGCTGTGACGCGGCCTGGGGGCCGGGTACTCTCAACGCGATATGAGCACCGAGAACCTCCCCCAGAGCCCCGAGCAGCCGCCTCGCAAGCCGCGGGTCGCCGTCGTGTTCGGCGGGCGCAGCTCCGAACACGGGATCTCCGTGGTCACCGCCGGCGCCGTCCTCGCCGCCATCGACCGGACCAAGTACGAGGTCCTGCCGATCGGCATCACCACCGACGGCCGCTGGGCGCTCACCGCCGACGAACCCGAACGCATGGCGATCACCGACCGGCGCACGCCCACCGTGGACCAGCTCGCCGACTCGGTGGAGGGCGCGGTGGTGCTCTCCGTCGACCCGGCCAACCGCGAGGTCGTCTACAGCGAACCGGGCTCGGTGCCCAAGGCGCTCGGCGAGGTCGACGTCGTCTTCCCCGTCCTGCACGGCCCCTACGGGGAGGACGGCACCCTCCAGGGGCTGCTTGAGCTGTCCGGCGTGCCGTACGTCGGCTCGGGCGTGCTCGCCTCGGCGGTCGGCCAGGACAAGGACTACATGAAGCGGGTGTTCACCTCCTTCGGGCTCAAGGTCGGCCCGTACGTGGTGATCCGGCCGCGCGAGTGGGAGCGGGACGCGTCCGCCGCCCGCAAGAAGATCGTCGACTTCGCCGGCGAGCACGGCTGGCCGCTGTTCGTGAAGCCCGCGCGCGCGGGCTCGTCGATCGGCATCACCAAGGTGGACGGCCTCGAAGGGCTCGACGAGGCGATCGCCGAGGCCCGCCGGCACGACCCGAAGATCCTGGTCGAGGCCGCGCTCACCGGCCGCGAGATCGAGTGCGGGGTGCTGGAGTTCGAGGACGGCCCGCGGGCCTCCGTACCGGCCGAGATCCCGCCGCCGAGCGCGCACGCGTACTACGACTTCGAGGCCAAGTACATCGACTCCACCCCGGGGCTGGTGCCCGCGCCGCTCACCCCCGAGGAGACGGCCGAGGTGCGGCGGCTCGCGGTGGAGGCGTTCGAGGCGGCGTCCTGCGAGGGGCTGGTGCGCGCGGACTTCTTCCTCACCGAGGACGGCGAGTTCGTGATCAACGAGATCAACACGCTGCCCGGGTTCACACCCATCTCGATGTACCCGCAGATGTGGCAGGCCAGCGGAATCGGTTATCCCGAGCTGGTGGACCGGCTGGTGCGGGCGGCGCTGAACCGGTCGACCGGGCTTCGCTGAGCGGCCCGGCCGGCGCTACAGGGCGATCCCTTCGGGGATCGCCTTCTTCACGGCCGGGGCCAGATCGATCAGCACGCTGGAACTGTCCCGGCCCGCGGGGACGGTGACCTCGACGTACGCCTCCCGGTTGGCGGTGGTGAACCGGTACGCGCCGTCGTCCTGCTTCTCCATCAGCCAGTCCACGCCGTTCACCCCGCCGGCCACCGCGTCCGGATCCCCGCCCTCGGCCACCTTCGGGTCGATCATCTTCGGCGGCCGGGTCACCCCGCAGCGCAGTATGATCAGCGGGTTTCCCCAGCCCGCCGTCAGCTTCGAGGCGGGCTCGGGATCCTCGCGGCTCAGGCCGTCCACCTTCGACGGCACGGCCTCGTCCAGGTCCGCGCAGAGCGCGGCCACCTTCGCGTCCGGGCTGGGCACCGCCGCCGAGGTGCCGCCGTCCGTCGTGGAGCAGCCCGCGACGGCGGTCAGCAGGACGAGCAGGGGCGGGCCGAGCAGCCGGTGACGGAAGGAGTTCACCGGCCCAGGGTAGACGGGGCCTACAGATGGACGACCGGGCAGGTCAGGGTGCGGGTGATGCCGTCCACTTGCTGGACTTTGGCGACCACCATGCGACCCAGGTCGTCGACGGTGTCGGCCTGGGCGCGCACGATCACGTCGTACGGTCCGGTCACGTCCTCGGCCTGGATCACCCCCGGCAGTTTGCCGATCGTCTCGGCGACGGACGACGCCTTGCCGACCTCCGTCTGGATCAGGATGTACGCCTGTACCACGGAACCTCCAGGGCGGCCACGAGGATCATGTGGGGAAAAGGAACGCCACGGTATCGCGTGGGCCCGCGCCGCGGGGAGACCCGCGGGGCAGGGGTCTCGCGCGCCGGGACACCCCGGACGCCGACCCCGCCGCTCGGGCCCGGCGCCCGACCCTGGTACACACAGACGAAGCGCGACCGGGCACGGACCGGGACGGAAGGGGAGTAGGGCCATGAAGGGCACTGTTGGTGAGCTCGGGGAGTTCGGGCTCATCAGGGAGCTCACCTCCCGTCTCACCACCACCCCGGCGGTCCGGATCGGCCCCGGCGACGACGCCGCCGTGGTCGCCGCACCCGACCGGCGGGTGGTGGCCACCACCGACATACTCGTGGAGGGCCGGCACTTCCGCCGCGACTGGTCCACCGCCTACGACGTCGGCCGCAAGGCCGCCGCCCAGAACCTGGCGGACATCGCGGCGATGGGCGCCGTGCCGACCGCGCTGCTGCTCGGCCTGGTGGTCCCCGCCGAACTGCCGGTGACCTGGCCGACCGAGCTGATGGACGGGCTGCGCGACGAGTGCCAGGTGGCCGGTGCCGCGGTGGTCGGCGGCGACGTGGTGCGCGGCGACACCATCATGGTGTCCATCACCGCCCTCGGTGACCTGCGCGGCCAGGAACCGGTGACCCGGGCCGGCGCCCGCCCCGGCGACCTGGTCGCGGTGACCGGCTGGCTCGGCTGGTCCGCCGCCGGGTTCGCCGTACTGTCCCGGGGTTTCCGCTCGCCGCGCGCCTTCGTCGAGGCGCACCGGCGCCCGGAGCCGCCGTACCACGCCGGGCCGGCCGCCGCCGGGCTCGGCGCGAGCGCGATGTGCGACGTCAGTGACGGGCTGATCGCCGACCTCGGGCACATCGCGGAGGCCAGCAAGGTCCGGATCGACATCCGCTCCGGACAGATCGACATCCCGTCCCAGATGAACGACATCGGCCAGGCCGTCGGCGTCGACCCGCTCCAGTGGGTGCTGACCGGGGGAGAGGACCACGCGATCGTGGCGACCTTCGGGCCGGACGTGAAGCTGCCCGCCCGCTGGAAGGTCATCGGCGAGGTGCTGCATCCGTCGGCGCTGCCGCAGGTGACGGTCGACGGGGCGCCCTGGACCAGTACGGGCGGCTGGGACCACTTCGGAGGGGAGATCGAGTCGTGAGGGTGCCCCCCAGGGTTTTGACGGTCGCGGGGTCCGACTCCGGCGGCGGCGCCGGCATCCAGGCCGACCTGAAGACGATGCTGGCGCTCGGCACCCACGGGATGAGCGTGATCACCGCGGTGACCGCGCAGAACTCGCTGGGGGTGCAGGGCGCCTGGGAGCTGCCCGCCGAGGCGGTCCGGGCGCAGTACCGCAGTGTCGTCGACGACATCGGCGTCCAGGCGGTCAAGACCGGCATGCTGGCCTCGGCGGAACTGGTCGAGACGGTCGCCGAGCTGATCGCCGGGACCGACGCGCCCGCCGTGGTCGACCCGGTCGGCGTCTCCAAGCACGGCGACCCGTTGCTGGCCGCGTCCGCCCTGGGCTCGGTACGCACCAAGCTGCTGCCGGTCGCGACCGTCGCCACCCCGAACCTGGACGAGGTGGCGCAGCTCACCGGAGTCCGGGTGGAGTCGGCGGACGGAATGCGCCGGGCGGCGGCGGCGCTGCTGGAGTTCGGACCGCGCTGGGCGCTGATCAAGGGCGGTCATCTGCCGGGCGAGGCCGTGGACCTGCTCACCGACGGTGCCGCGGAGCACTGGCTGCGGGCGGCGCGGCACGACAACCGGCACACCCACGGCACGGGCTGCACCCTGGCCTCGGCGATCGCCTCATACCTGGCGCACGGCCGGCCGGTGCCGGAGGCGGTGGCGGCGGCCAAGGAGTACGTCACCGGGGCGATCGCGGCCGGGTTCGAGCTCGGCGGGGGGATCGGGCCGGTGGATCACGGCTGGCGGCTACGGCGCGGCTGAGTCCGCACGGCAAGAAGCCGGCCCACCCTGAGGTGGACCGGCTTGTTGCTGCGAACCGACAGTGGCCGCGCGCTGTTGCTGAGCGTCAGCGCGAGACCTTGCCGGCCTTGATGCACGAGGTGCAAGCGTTCACGCGCTTCGGCGTCCCGCCCACCACGGTACGCACACGCTGGATGTTGGGGTTCCAGCGGCGGGACGTACGGCGGTGCGAGTGCGAGATGTTGTTGCCGAAGCCCGGCCCCTTGCCGCAGACGTCGCAGTTGGCAGCCACGGGTCACTCCAAAGACTTCAGATGCACTTACGGTTGATCCCGGCATGCCGGGATCAAGGTCTCGGCGCTCTTGCGAGCGGCCGTGATCTGAGTGGCGGTGCCAGGGGGAATGGCCCGATCGGGATCGGGCAACCGGAGCAGCATACAACGACTGCGTCCGTACAACGAAACTACCACGGCAGCTCACGGCCCTGTTCCCGGCCCGGTCCCCGGCCCTGCTCAGGCCCTGTTCCAGCGGGTACTGCCCCGGGGTCTACGCTGCGTGCCACGTCCAGCAGGTCAGGGAGGCGCAGGTGCCGCAGGAGTTCTTCGACGCGGTGGCGGTGCGCACCTGGTGCGGCCTGGCGCTCGGCGCGCTGGGGCGGGCCCGCGAGGAGATCGACGCGATCAACGTGTACCCGGTCGCCGACGGGGACACCGGCACCAACCTGTATCTGACGCTGGAGTCGGCCGCGGCGGCGGTGGAGGCGGTGTTCTCGGCCCATGAGGCGGGGGACACCGGTGCCGGCCCCTCGCTCGGTGAGGCGGTCCGGGCGATGGCGCACGGCGCGCTGATCGGCGCCCGGGGCAACTCCGGGACGATCCTGGCGCAACTGCTGCGCGGCATGGCCCAGGTACTGGCGCGGGACGGCGGGGACGGTGGAGACACCGCGGATGTTGTGGACGGTGCGGACGGTGGGCATGCCGGGGGGCCCGGGCTGCGGCGCGCGCTGCGCCGCGCGGCCGACTCCGCGCGGCAGGCCGTCGCCCACCCCGTCGAGGGCACCGTGCTGACCGTCGCCGCGGCCGCCGCCGACGCGGCGGACCGCGCGGCGGGCGGCTGCGCCGCCGTCGCCCGCGCGGCGCACGAGGGCGCCCGGACGGCGCTGGCCGCGACCCCGGGACAACTGCCCGCGCTCAAGCGCGCCGGTGTGGTGGACGCGGGCGGGCACGGCCTGGTGAAGGTGCTCGCGGCGCTGGTGGAGACGCTCACGGGGGAGCCGCCCGCGGCGGACCGGACCGAACGGACCGAACCGGCCGAACGGTCTGCTTTCCGGTACGCGCGCGTGCCGGAACCGGCGGACGACGGGCCGGCCGCGGCGCACGAGTGCCCGCCGGACGCGGGCGGCCCCGCCTTCGAGGTGATCTACCTCCTGGAGGCCGACGACGCGGCCGTCGCCCGGCTGCGGCAGCGGCTGGACGCACTCGGCGACTCCCTGGTGGTGGTCGGCGGCGACGGCCTGTGGAACGTCCATGTGCACGTCGACGACGCGGGGGCCGCCGTGGAGGCGGGCGTCGAGGCGGGCCGGCCGTACCGGATCCGGATCACCCACTTCGGACAGGGCGACGCGCACACCACCGGAGCCGGCCGGCCGGCCCGGGAGCGGGTCCAGCGGGCCGTGGTGGCGGTGGTGCCCGGCGAAGGGCTGGCCGGGCTCTGCGCGGAGGCCGGCGCGACGGCCGTGCTGGCCCGCCCCGGGGAGCCGCCCGCCAGCGGCGAGCTGGCCGAGGCGGTCCGCCGCGCGCACGCGCACGAGGTGGTGCTGCTGCCGAACGACGCCGAACTGCGGCACACCGCCGCCGCGGCCGCCGACCAGGCCCGGGCGGCGGGCGTGCGGGTCGCCCTCATCCCGACCCGCTCCGCGGTCCAGGGCCTCGCCGCGCTCGCCGTGCACGAGCCCGGGCGGCGCTTCGACGAGGACGTGGTGGCGATGACCTCGGCGGCCGGCGCCACCCGGTACGCCGAGGTCGCCGTCGCCGAACGCCAGTCGTGGACCACGGCCGGCATCTGCCAGGCCGGCGACGTCCTCGGCCTGGTCGACGGCGACGTGGCGGTGATCGGCTCCGACGTCACCGCCACCGCGACGACCGTGCTGGACCGGATGCTCGCGGCCGGCGGCGAACTGGTCACCCTGGTCCTCGGCGACGACGCCCCAGACGACGTCGCCGAGCACCTGGCGGCCCGGGTCAGGGAGGCGTATCTGGCCGTGGACACCGTGGTCTACCGGGGCGGACGGCAGGGCTCGCTGCTGCTGATCGGCGTCGAGTAGCGGGTTCGGCCCGGGCCGCGCGCGGCCATTGTCAGTGCCGTGGTGTGCAATGGATCTCGTGCCCGCACTGCGAGAACCCCTGCATCAGCCGCTGAAGTCGGTGCTCGGCCCCGCCACCGCGAAGGTGATGGCCGAGCACCTCGGCCTGCACACCGTCGGTGACCTGCTCCACCACTACCCGCGCAGATACGAGGAGCGCGGGCAGCTCACCCACCTCGCCGACCTGCCGATGGACGAGCACGTCACGGTGGTCGCCCAGGTCGCCGACGCCCGGCTGCACACCTTCGCCTCGGCCAAGGCCCCGCGCGGCAAGGGCCAGCGCCTGGAGGTGACCATCACCGACGGCAGCGGCCGGCTCACCCTGGTCTTCTTCGGCAACGGCGTCCACAAACCCCACAAGGACCTGCTGCCGGGCACCCGCGCGATGTTCGCCGGCAAGGTCTCCGTCTTCAACCGACGGCTGCAACTGGCCCATCCGGCCTACGAGTTGCTGCGCGGCGACGCCGAGGAGACGGTGGAGAGCTGGGCCGGCGCCCTCATCCCGCTCTACCCCGCCACCGCCAAGCTGGAGTCCTGGAAGCTGGCCAAGGCGATCCAGACGGTGCTGCCCGCCGCCGAAGAAGCCGTCGACCCGCTCCCCGAGTCGCTGCGCGCGGGACGCGGGCTGCTCTCCCTCCCCGAGGCCCTGCTCAAGATCCACCGCCCGCACACCCAGGCCGACGTCGCCGCCGCCCGCGCCCGGCTGAAGTGGGACGAGGCGTTCGTCCTCCAGGTCGCCCTGGCCCGCCGCCGGCACGCCGAGACCCAACTGCCCGCGGTCCCGCGCCGGCCCCGGCCGGACGGCCTGCTGACCGCCTTCGACGACCGCCTCCCCTTCACCCTCACCGAGGGCCAGCGGAAGGTCTCCCGCGAGATCTTCGACGACCTGGCCACCGAGCATCCGATGCACCGGCTGCTGCAGGGAGAGGTCGGCTCGGGCAAGACGATGGTCGCCCTGCGCGCCATGCTCGCCGTGGTCGACGCCGGCGGCCAGGCCGCGATGCTCGCGCCCACCGAGGTCCTCGCCCAGCAGCACCACCGGTCGGTCGTCGAGATGATGGGCGAGCTGGCCGAGGGCGGCATGCTCGGCGGCTCCGAGCACGCCACCAAGGTGGTGCTGCTCACCGGCTCGATGGGCACCGCCGCCCGCCGCCGGGCCATGCTCGACCTGGCCACCGGCGAGGCCGGCATCGTCATCGGCACCCACGCGCTGATCGAGGACAAGGTCCAGTTCCACGACCTCGGCCTGGTCGTCGTCGACGAACAGCACCGGTTCGGCGTGGAGCAGCGCGACGCCCTGCGCGGCAAGGGCAAGCAGCCGCCCCACCTGCTCGTCATGACCGCCACGCCCATCCCGCGCACGGTCGCCATGACCGTCTTCGGCGACCTGGAGACCTCCGTCCTGGACCAGCTTCCGGCCGGCCGCTCCCCGATCGCCAGCCATGTCGTGCCGGCCGCCGACAAACCGCACTTCCTGGCCCGCGCCTGGGAGCGGGTGCGCGAGGAGGTGGAGAACGGCCACCAGGCGTACGTGGTCTGCCCCCGCATCGGCGACGAGGACGAGACACCGAAGAAGAAGGGCGGGCCGGCCGGGGACGAGGGCGACAAGCGGCCCCCGCTCGCCGTCCTCGACGTCGCCGACCAGCTCGCCAAGGGCCCGCTGAGCGGCCTCCGGGTCGAGGTCCTGCACGGCCGGATGCCGCCCGACGACAAGGACGCGGTCATGCGCCGCTACGCCGCCGGGGAGACCGACGTCCTGGTCGCCACCACCGTCATCGAGGTCGGCGTCAACGTCCCCAACGCCACCGCCGTGGTGATCATGGACGCGGACCGCTTCGGCGTCTCCCAGCTGCACCAGTTGCGCGGCCGGGTCGGCCGCGGCTCGGCCCCCGGCCTGTGCCTGCTGGTCTCCGAGACGCCGGAGGCCGGCGCCGCCCGCCAGCGGCTCAACGCCGTCGCCGCCACCCTGGACGGCTTCGAGCTCTCCCGCATCGACCTCGAACAGCGCCGTGAGGGCGACGTCCTGGGCCAGGCCCAGTCCGGCGCCCGTACCTCGCTCAAGGTCCTCGCCGTCATCGAGGACGAGGAGATCATCGCGGAGGCGAGAGCGGAGGCGACGACGGTGGTGGCGGCGGACCCGGAGCTGACGGCACTCCCGGGGCTCCGGACAGCCCTGGACGCCCTCTTGGACGAGGAGAGGGAACAGTACTTGGAAAAGGGCTGAGGTAGATGCCCCAGGGGCGCGGGGAACTGCGCCACCAGCCACACTGAACCGGTAGCCGCTCACTGAGAAGGACCACAGATGACCCGCGTGATCGCCGGCACAGCCGGCGGACGCCGCCTCGCAGTGCCGCCAGGCAACAGCACCCGCCCCACCTCCGACCGCGCCCGTGAGGGCCTCCTCTCCACCTGGCAGTCCCTCCTCGGCGGCCCCCTGGACGGCGAACGCGTCCTCGACCTGTACGCCGGCTCCGGCGCGGTGGGCCTGGAAGCCCTCTCCCGGGGAGCGGGCCACGTCCTCCTCGTGGAGGCAGACGCACGCGCCGCCCGCACCGTCCGGGAGAACGTGCGGACCCTCCGTCTCCCCGGTGCCGAGGTCCGGGCGGGCAAGGCCCAGCAGATCATCCAGACCCCGCCGGACGACCCCTACGACCTGGTCTTCCTGGACCCGCCGTACGCCGTCACCGACGACGATCTTCGGGAGATCCTGCTCACACTCCGCACTCAGGGCTGGCTCGCGGACGATGCCCTCGTCACCGTGGAGCGCAGCACCAGAGGCGGGGAGTTCCGGTGGCCGGAGGGTTTCGACGCGATCCGGGCCCGTCGTTACGGCGAGGGAACGTTTTGGTACGGTCGCGCCGCCTCTACGTGCGAAGACGCACGATGACCGGACTCGAGAGCGAGGGATCTCAAGTGCGCCGCGCCGTCTGTCCCGGGTCGTTCGACCCGATCACCAATGGCCATCTGGACATCATCTCCCGTGCCTCCAGGCTGTACGACGAGGTCTACGTCGCGGTGATGATCAACCAGTCGAAGCAGGGCCTGTTCGCCGTCGAGGAGCGCATCGACCTCATCGGCCGGGTCACCGCCGAGTACGGCAACGTCCGCGTCGAGTCCTTCCACGGCCTCCTCGTCGACTTCTGCAAGGAGCGCGAGATCCCGGCCATCGTCAAGGGCCTGCGCGCGGTCAGCGACTTCGACTACGAACTCCAGATGGCCCAGATGAACAACGGCCTCTCGGGCGTGGAGACCCTCTTCATGCCCACCAACCCGACCTACAGCTTCCTGTCCTCCTCGCTGGTCAAGGAGGTCGCCACCTGGGGCGGCGACGTCTCCCACCTGGTGCCCCCGATGGTCCACGACGCGCTCACCGAGCGGCTGCGCGGGGACTGAGCGCCGGGCGGTGTCCGGCGCCCGCCCCGGAGCCGTACAGTCGTCCCGTCCGTCTCCAACACAGCTGTAGAGAGTGGCGAGCACACGGTGGACGTGCAGAAGAAGCTGGACGAGATCGTCTCGACGGTCTCCGGCGCCCGATCCATGCCCATGTCGGCCTCCTGCGTGGTCAACCGCGCGGACCTGCTCTCCCTGCTGGAAGAGGTGCGGGCCGCGCTGCCCGGCTCCCTCGCCCAGGCCCAGGAGCTGATCGGCGACCGCGAGCAGATGGTGGAGCAGGCCCGCCAGGAGGCGACGCGGATCATCGAGACCGCGCACGCCGAGCGCGGCTCGCTGATCTCCGACATGGAGGTCGTGCGCCGCTCCCAGGCCGAGGCCGACCGCATCCTCACCGAGGCCCGCCGGGAGGCCGAGGAGATCCGCGCCGAGGCCGACGACTACGTCGACTCCAAGCTCGCCAACTTCGAGGTCGTCCTCACCAAGACGCTCGGCTCGGTCGGCCGCGGCCGCGAGAAACTGCTCGGCACCGGCCCCGGCATCGACGAGAACGGCTACGAGGACGAGGACGCCCCCGAGCGCAGCCACGACCCGGAGACCCTGCGCCGCGACGCCGACGCCTACGTCGACGTCAAGCTGGGCGCCTTCGAGGCGGTGCTGGCCAAGACCCTGGAGGCGGTCGGCCGCGGCCGGCAGAAACTGCACGGCCGGATCGCCTCCGACGACCTGGGCGCCCTCGCCGACGACACCACCACCCGGCAGCACTCCAGCGACGCCGACTACCTCGCCGACCTGGCCGCCCTCGCCGACAGCGACGCCGCCGCCGAGCAGTCCCGGCAGCGGGACTGCGCCGAGCAGCAGCAACAGCAGCAGCCGCAGCCGGCGGCGGCCCAGGCGGCACCGGCCGACCAGACCGGGTACGGCTACGCCCAGCAGCAGCCCGACCCGTACGGCGGCTACCCGCAGCAGACCTACGCCGGCCAGCAGGACACGTACGGCTACCAGCAGGCCGATCCCTATGCCTACCAGGGCTACGACGCCCAGCAGCAGGGATACGACGGCCAGCAGGCGGCCTACGACCCGCAGCAGCCGGCGTACGACGCGCAGCAGCAGGTCCAGGCCCTCGACGAGACCAGCCTCTTCGACACCAGCATGATCAGCGCGGAGCAGCTGCGAGCCTACGAACAGGGCCGGGGGCTGTAGTTTCCACTGGCTCCGGCACCGGATTGGGCCGTGCGGGAAAGCTCCAGTATCCTGGCTCTTCGGTCGTGTGCAACCGCACGATCAGCGCTGCCCGCAGTACGAAGTACGACGCTCGAAGACCGAAAGTTGGAATGGCCCTGAACGCCCACCTCGACCACCGCAACCCCCTCGTGTTCGACACACACGAGCTGGGCCGGCGGCCCGGTGCGCAGCAGCGCCTGACCCGCACGGTCGACGCTCCCCAGGACCTCGGTATCAAGGGAGTCATCGGAGTGCCGGAAGGCGCCCCGGTGGAGCTGGCGCTCCGGCTGGAGTCGGTCATGGAAGGGGTGCTCGTCACAGGCACCGCCCGTGCCGCGGCCGAGGGAGAGTGCGTAAGGTGTCTGGAGCCGGTCGGGCTTGAGCTCGAAGCGGACTTCCAGGAGATGTTCTCGTACCCTGACGCCGACGACCGGGGCCGTGTGAAAGCGGAACCGGCCGACGACGCCGAGGAAGACGAGGACCGGCTCTTTCTCGAGGACGGCCTGTTCGACCTCGAACCCGTGCTGCGCGATGCGGTGGTGCTCGCACTGCCGATGCAGCCGGTGTGCCGGGAGGACTGTCCGGGACTGTGCGTCGAGTGCGGCGTACGCCTGGCGGACGACCCGGACCACCACCATGACGCCGTCGACATCCGTTGGGCGGCACTGCAGGGACTCGCCGGTTCACTCGGAGACGGCGAGAAGGACGAGATGAGCGGCGCCGAAGCAGGCGTCGACGAGAAGCAGGAGAAGTAGCCGTGGCTGTTCCGAAGCGGAAGATGTCGCGCAGCAACACGCGCCACCGCCGGTCGCAGTGGAAGGCTGCGGTCCCCACCCTGGTTGCGTGCGAGCGCTGCCACGAGCCCAAGCAGCAGCACATCGCGTGCCCGTCGTGCGGCACTTATAACAAGCGCCAGGTCCTCGAGGTCTGAGCGGCTGGTGAGAGGCACTGTGTCCACGCCGAAGAAAAACTCTGCGGAGCACCAGGCCTCGTCCCACACGCTTCTGGAAGGGCGGCTCGGGTACAAGCTCGAGTCCGCCCTTCTGGTGCGCGCGCTGACCCACCGTTCCTACGCGTACGAGAACGGCGGTCTGCCGACGAACGAGCGGCTGGAGTTCCTCGGGGACTCCGTGCTCGGTCTCGTCGTCACCGACACGCTGTACCGCATTCACCCCGACCTGCCCGAAGGCCAGCTGGCCAAGTTGCGGGCCGCGGTGGTCAACTCGCGTGCGCTGGCGGAGGTCGGTCGCGGGCTGGAACTGGGCTCCTTCATCCGGCTCGGCCGCGGTGAAGAGGGCACGGGCGGCCGGGACAAGGCATCCATCCTCGCCGACACCCTCGAAGCGGTGATCGGCGCCGTCTATCTCGACCAGGGCCTGGACGCGGCGGCGGAGCTGGTGCACCGCCTGTTCGATCCCCTGATCGAAAAATCCTCCAACCTCGGTGCCGGCCTGGACTGGAAGACCAGTCTCCAGGAGCTGACCGCGACCGAAGGGCTCGGGGTCCCCGAGTACCTGGTCACGGAGACCGGCCCCGACCACGAGAAGACCTTCACTGCTGCCGCCCGCGTCGGAGGCGTCTCGTACGGCACCGGCACCGGCCGCAGCAAGAAGGAAGCGGAGCAGCAGGCCGCGGAATCCGCCTGGCGGTCCATCCGGACCGCGGCGGACGAGCGCGCCGCGGCGGCCGAGGCCGCCCCGGAGTCCGAGGCCGCCGCGGAGACCGCCGACATACCGTCGGCCTCCGCCTGATCCGCTTCATCCCGCTCTCAGCAGAGTGGCGCACCGAGCGCCCGCCCCTGCCCGGGGCGGGCGCTCGTCGTCGTCACACCGTCCCGCAGTGGGGGAACACATGCCCGAGTTGCCCGAAGTAGAGGTCGTCCGGCGCGGTCTGGAGCGGTGGGTCGCCCACCGGAGCGTCGCCGACGCCGAGGTCCTGCACCCCCGCGCGGTACGCCGGCACCTGGCCGGTGCCGACGACTTCGCCCAGCGGCTCAAGGACCACCGGATCGGGGTGCCGAGCCGGCGCGGCAAGTACCTGTGGCTGCCGCTGGCGGACAGCGGGCAGGCGGTCCTCGCCCACCTCGGGATGAGCGGCCAGCTGCTGGTCCAGCCGCACGAGGCGCCGGTCGAGAAGCACCTGCGGGTCCGGGTCCGCTTCGCCGACACCCTCGGCACCGAGCTGCGCTTCGTCGACCAGCGCACCTTCGGCGGGCTGTCGCTGCACGACACCTCGCCCGACGGGCTGCCCGACGTGATCGCGCACATCGCCCGCGACCCGCTCGACCCGCTCTTCGACGACGAGGCGTTCCACCAGTCCCTGCGCCGCAAGCGCACCACCATCAAACGGGCCCTGCTCGACCAGTCCCTGATCAGCGGCGTCGGCAACATCTACGCGGACGAGGCGCTGTGGCGCGCCCGCCTGCACTACGAGCGCCCCACCGCCACCCTCACCCGCCCGCGCACCCAGGAGCTCCTCGGCCATGTACGGGACGTGCTGAACGAGGCCCTCTCGGTCGGCGGCACCAGCTTCGACAGCCTGTACGTCAACGTCAACGGGGAGTCGGGCTACTTCGACCGGTCGCTGGACGCGTACGGCCGCGAGGGACTGCCCTGCGGCCGCTGTGCCACGCCGATGCGCCGCCGGCCGTGGATGAACCGGTCCAGCTACTTCTGCCCGAAGTGCCAGCGCCCGCCGCGCGTCACGCTCTAGCCGGCCGCCCGGTGCCGGTCCGCTCGGCGTCGTAGCGCTCGCGGGCCGCCAGCACCTCGTCCATGCTGCCTTCGAGGTACTCGATGAGGGCGAGCAGCCGCCGGGCCGTCTCCCGGCCGAGCGGGGTCAGCTCGTAGTCGACGCGGGGCGGGTTGGTCGGCTGGGCGTCGCGGTGCACCAGGCCGTCGCGCTCCAGCGCGTGCAGCGTCTGGGAGAGCATCTTCTCGCTGACGCCGTCCACCCGGCGGCGCAGTTCGTTGAAGCGGAACGAGTGCTCGTACAGGGCGCCGAGCGTGAGCGCGCCCCAGCGTCCGGTGACATGCTCCAGCGTGCCTCGCGAGGGGCAGTCCCGGGAGAACACGTCGTACGGAAGGCCCCGCTCTTCCGTGCACTCCTGCGTGGTCGACATGTCTTCAGCGTACGTGAGCACAGCGCGGTCCCGCAGGCCGCGCCGACCGGCGGAAAGCCCGCGCCGGGCCGGTTTCCCGTGGCGCTCCGGGAGCTCTGCGGGAGTTCTGCGGGAGCTGTCCAGCGGCTCTCTAGTAGCCGAAGTCCTGGGTCCACCAAGGGCCGCCGGAGCCGAAGTGCACGCCGACGCCCAGGGTCTTGAAGTCGCAGTTCAGGATGTTGGCCCGGTGGCCCTCGCTGTTCATCCAGGCGTCCATCACCGCCGCCGCGTCCGCCTGGCCGCGGGCTATGTTCTCGCCGCCGAGGTTGCTTATCCCGGCCGCCTCGGCCCGGTCCCAGGGGGTCGCGCCGCTGGGGTCGGTGTGGTCGAAGAAGTCCTGCGCGGCCATGGCCTCGCTGAAGTCCTCGGCCAGTGCGGTCAGCGCGCTGTCGGCGGCGACCGGGGTGCAGCCGACCTTGGCCCGCTCCTCGTTGACGAGCGTGAGCACCTGGGCCTCGGCGGCGGCCGCCTCGGAGACCGGGACGGACCCGCCGGCCGGCTCCTCGGTCTGCGCCGGCTCCTCGGTGGCCGTGCGCGACGGGGTGGGCTTCGTCGTCTTGCTGGGGGCCGCCGTCGGCTTCGTCTGCTTCGACGGGGTCTTCGCGGGCGTGGCGGAGGCCGACGC
Source organism: Streptomyces sp. NPDC023723 (assembly GCF_040639815.1). Classification (NCBI taxonomy): domain Bacteria; kingdom Bacillati; phylum Actinomycetota; class Actinomycetes; order Kitasatosporales; family Streptomycetaceae; genus Streptomyces; species Streptomyces sp. NPDC023723. The sequence continues at coordinate 5,752 of NZ_JBFAAP010000036.1, read as the reverse complement.
GGACGGCTTCTTCGACGCGGACGCGGACGCGGAGGGTGCGGTGGGTGACGCCGAGCCGCCGGTGCCGGCGGACTCGCCGCGGGCACCGCCGCTGCCGACGGTGCCCGAGGTGCCGCCCTGTCCGCCGGGGGTGTTGGCCGGCGAGTCCGCCGCCTGCACCTTGTCGCTGCCGCCCGGACCGCCGCCGATCCGCAGGCCGTCCAGACCGGGCACCGCGCCCGTGGCCACCGCGACCGCGCCGAGCGCGACGGCGGCCGACACCCCCAGCAGGCCGGTACGGACCGGGACGGAGGCCGCCTTCTTCCGGCGGCGCCGGGACGCCGGACGCGGGGGCGGGGCCCCGGCGCCGTCAGGACCGGCCGAGCCGCCGGGCCCCGCCGAAGGGGCGGCGCCGCCGGTGCCGTCCGTGCCGAACAGATAGGCCTCGCTCCTGGCCCGGGCCTCGGCGTACGCCTCGGGGTTCAGATAGGGCGCGGTCCCCCTGGTGGAACCACTGCCGGCGCCGCCCGGCTGAGCGGCTCCTCCGGCGCGGCCGGCGGCGGAGCGTCGGTGGCGTCCCATGTACTGGCCTTCCTCGTCCTCGCGGTCGACTCGTCGCGTGGTCGCCGTCTCTCGATGCCAACGTCTCTTGATCAACACGAAACCCACACGATCGAGTGAGTTTCGTATGAGATTCATTGGGTCGGGACGGTACCGCATGGCGCTGGGGGAGGAAGTGCCCGCAGGGACATCGGCCCGTTAGGTTGCACTCATGAGCGAGGATGTACGGCTGGCCGCCTGGGTGCGCGGACATGTGCAGGGCGTGGGATTCCGCTGGTTCACCCGGGCGCGGGCACTGGAGCTGGGCGAGCTGAGTGGTTTTGCTCTCAATCTGGGCGACGGGCGGGTGCAGGTGGTCGCGGAGGGGCCCAAGGAGCGGTGCGTGGCACTGCTCGACTGGCTGCACGGCGACGACACGCCCGGCCGCGTGGACGGTGTCACCGAGATCTGGGACACACCTCGCGGCGGCTACGACGGCTTCGCCATCCGCTGACCCGGGGTCGCCGGCGGTCCGGCGAAGGGCCGTCCGGCCCGCCCGCCGGGCACCGCCCGGGACGGAAACGAGCAGGTGGTTGCCGAGAATCGCTTGCCATAACGGGTCCCGCAGGGCAGGATCGGCGCCACGCCCCGAGGGGCCCGCAGGAGTCGCAGCGCCGCCGTTTCCCGGCCGCGCGCCCCGGGCCGTGCGCCAGTACGGGGCGTGATCGTGTTGACCGTCAAACATTTTGGTGAGACTCTGAAAGCCCCGCGCACCTTAGCTGTTTGGCATGGTTGAACGGCAGCAAAAACTCCAAAGTGCCAAGCACCGCGGGTGCGAATCCCTCACGACCCACACCGCATCGGTCGGTCACTCATTGTGGAGGACCATCCATCATGGCAAAGGCGCTTCTCGGTTACGTCGGCGGCTCCGACCCTCGACTCCTCGCCGAGATGCGACGGCTCCAGCAGCGCGTCCAGGACCTGGAATCCGAGCTCGGACGAATCCAGGCGGAGAACGACGCGCTCGCGGCTGCCGCTTCTCACGACAGGATCATGGAGAGCGTTGACGCACACCAGGCGGAGCCTGCGCTGACCTGATCACTGCATCGCTCCACGCACAGCACCAGCGCAGTGGAACAGCACCAGCAGTGGTCGGGCCGCCTGTACAGCCGCTCGGTTGCTCAGAGTTGCAAGGGACGCTTCGGCGTCCCTTCTTTCTTGCCTCCCCCGCGGACCCCTCAGCTTCTTTAACGTCTGATGTGCCCTGCACGTTCAATGGCGAAACCGCGGGGGTCCAAGCGTTCATGGAGTGAGACCGCACCGGGAGGTAAAGTCCGGCGGCGTGCACCTGAAGGCCCTGACCCTGCGCGGGTTCAAGTCGTTCGCCTCGGCGACCACGCTCCGGTTCGAGCCGGGGATCACCTGCGTCGTCGGACCGAACGGCTCGGGCAAGTCCAACGTCGTGGACGCGCTCAGCTGGGTCATGGGCGAGCAGGGCGCCAAGTCGCTGCGCGGCGGCAAGATGGAGGACGTCATCTTCGCCGGCACCACCGGCCGCCCGCCGCTGGGCCGCGCCGAGGTGTCGCTGACCATCGACAACTCCGACGGCGCGCTGCCCATCGAGTACGCCGAGGTCACCATTACGCGGATCATGTTCCGCAACGGCGGCAGCGAGTACCAGATCAACGGCGACACCTGCCGCCTCCTCGACATCCAGGAACTGCTCTCCGACTCCGGCATCGGCCGCGAGATGCACGTCATCGTCGGCCAGGGCCAGCTCGACTCCGTGCTGCACGCCGACCCGATGGGCCGCCGCGCCTTCATCGAGGAGGCGGCCGGCGTCCTCAAGCACCGCAAGCGCAAGGAGAAGGCGCTGCGCAAGCTGGAGGCGATGAAGGCCAACCTGGCCCGCGTCCAGGACCTCACCGACGAGCTGCGCCGCCAGCTCAAGCCGCTGGGCCGGCAGGCGGCGGTGGCCCGCCGGGCCGCCGTCATCCAGGCCGACCTGCGCGACGCCCGGCTCCGGCTGCTCGCCGACGACCTGGTACGGCTGCGCGAGGCGCTGGCCGCCGAGATCGCCGACGAGGCCGCGCTGAAGGAACGCAAGGAGGCCGCCGAACGGGACCTGGGCCAGGCCCTGCGGCGCGAGGCGGACCTGGAGGACGAGGTGCGCCGGCTCGCCCCGCGGCTCCAGCGCGCCCAGCAGACCTGGTACGAGCTGTCCCAGCTGGCCGAACGGGTGCGCGGCACGATCTCGCTGGCCGAGGCCCGGGTGAAGAGCGCCACCGCCGCGCCCGAGGAGGAGCGCCGCGGCCGGGACCCCGAGGACCTGGAGCGCGAGGCCGCCCGGGTCCGGGAGCAGGAAGCCGAACTGGAGGCCGCCCTGGAAGCGGCCCAGCGCGCCCTGGAGGACACCGCCGGGCACCGCGCGGAGCTGGAACGCGAGCTGGCGGAAGAGGAACGCCGCCTGAAGGACGCCGCCCGCGCCATCGCCGACCGCCGCGAGGGCCTGGCCCGGCTCAGCGGCCAGGCCGGCGCCGCCCGCTCCCGGGCCGCCGCCGCCCAGTCGGAGATAGAGCGCCTGACCGCCGCCCGCGACGAGTCCCAGGACCGCGCCGGCGCCGCCCAGGAGGAGTACGAGGCGCTGAAGGCCGAGGTCGACGGCCTGGACGCCGACGACCACGAACTCGCCGAACGGCACCAGACGGCCAAGCGGCAGCTCGCCGACGCCGAGACCGCGCTGACCACCGCCCGCGAGGCGGCCACCGCGGTCGACCGGGCCCGGGCCGCCACCCGGGCCCGGCACGACGCCCTCGCCCTGGGCCTGCGCCGCAAGGACGGCACCGGCGCGCTGCTCGCCGCCCGGGACCGGCTGACCGGACTGCTCGGCCCCGCCGCCGAACTGCTGACCATCACCCCGGGCTACGAGGTCCCGCTCGCCGCCGCGCTCGGCGCCGCCGCCGACGCCCTCGCCGTGACCTCCCCGTCCGCCGCCGCCGACGCCATCCGCCTGCTGCGCAAACAGGACGCCGGCCGGGCCGCGCTGCTGATCGACGGCGCCGGTGACGACGTACCGCCCGCACCGCGCGGGGACGGGCCGCCGGCCGCCGCCGATCTGGTGCGCGCTCCGGCCGGGCTGCTGCCCGCCCTGCGGCGGCTGCTGCGCGGCATCGTCGTCGTGGAGACCCTGGAGGACGCCGAGGAACTGGTCTACGCGCGGCCGGAGCTGACCGCCGTCACCGCCGAGGGCGACCTGCTCGGCGCGCACCTCGCGCACGGCGGGTCGGCCGGCGCGCCCAGCCTCATCGAAGTACAGGCGTCCGTCGACGAGGCCGCCGCGGAGCTGACGGAGCTGGACACGCGGTGCGCGGAGCTGGCGAGCGCCCAGCAGGCCGCCGGGGAGCGGCGCCGGGAGTGCGCGGCGCTGGTGGAGCAGCTGGGGGAGCGGCGCCGGGCCGCCGACCGGGAGAAGTCGGCCGTCGCCCAGCAGCTCGGGCGGCTCGCCGGGCAGGCCCGGGGCGCGGCCGGCGAGGCGGAGCGGGCCGCCGCCGCGGCCGACCGGGCGCGGGAGGCGCTGGACAAGGCGCTGCTGGACGCCGAGGAACTGGCCGAGCGGCTGGCCGTCGCCGAGGAGATGCCGTTGGACGAGGAGCCCGACACCGCCCGGCGGGACCGGCTGGCCGCCGACGGGGCCAACGCCCGGCAGACCGAGATGGAGGCCCGCCTCCAGGCCCGTACCCACGAGGAACGGGTCAAGGGGCTGGCCGGACGGGCCGACTCGCTGGACCGGGCCGCCCGGGCCGAACGGGAGGCACGCGCGCGTGCCGAGCAGCGGCGGGCCCGGCTGCGCCACGAGGCGTCGGTCGCCGGGGCGGTCGCCGCCGGCGCCCGGCAGCTACTGGCGCACGTCGAGGTCTCCGTGACCCGCGCGGCGCAGGAGCGCACCGCCGCCGAGGCCGCCAAGGCACTGCGGGAACAGGAGCTGGCCGCCGCCCGCGGCGCGGGGCGTGATCTCAAGGCCGAGCTCGACAAACTCACGGATTCAGTTCACCGCGGCGAGGTACTCGGCGCCGAGAAACGGCTGCGGATCGAGCAGCTGGAGACCAAGGCGCTGGAGGAACTCGGTGTGGAACCGACAGCACTGGTGGACGAGTACGGACCGCACCAGACGGTGCCGCCCTCGCCCCCCGCCCAGGGCGAGGAGCTTCCGGACGACCCGGACCACCCGCGCAACCGGCCCCGGCCGTTCCAGCGCGCCGAGCAGGAGAAGCGGCTGAAGGCCGCCGAGCGGGCCTACCAGCAGCTCGGCAAGGTCAATCCGCTGGCGCTGGAGGAGTTCGCGGCGCTGGAGGAGCGGCACCAGTTCCTCAGTGAGCAACTGGAGGACCTGAAGAAGACCCGTGCCGATCTGCTCCAGGTCGTCCGGGAGGTCGACGAGCGCGTCGAGCAGGTCTTCACCGAGGCGTTCCGGGACACCGCCCGCGAGTTCGAGGGCGTGTTCGGCCGGCTGTTCCCCGGCGGGGAGGGGCGGCTGCTGCTGACCGATCCCGACAACATGCTCACCACGGGCGTGGACGTCGAGGCCCGGCCGCCCGGCAAGAAGGTCAAGCGGCTGTCGCTGCTGTCCGGCGGGGAGCGGTCGCTGACCGCCGTCGCGCTGCTGGTGTCGATCTTCAAGGCGCGGCCGAGTCCGTTCTATGTGATGGACGAGGTCGAGGCGGCGCTGGACGACACCAACCTGCAACGGCTGATCCGGATCATGCAGGAGCTCCAGGAGGCGTCCCAGCTGATCGTGATCACGCACCAGAAGCGGACGATGGAGGTCGCGGACGCGCTGTACGGCGTGTCCATGCAGGGCGATGGCGTGTCGAAGGTCATCAGCCAGCGGTTGCGTTAGCACATCGCCAACTTCAAGTCTTGAACTCAGCCAACCACCGTTTCCGGCGATCTTCTTCACCTGTTGCGCAGCCATCCCTGCACCATCCCTGCATCATCCGGCACAGAACGTCTCGTAGCTCACACCTTTCGCCCTATTGACTTCGAAACTTGAAGGCATAGTCTCTGCAACGTTGCTTTTACCTTCAGGAACCTTGAGATGGTCCTCGAAGGGTGAACCACCCCGGCGGCGTTGCCGGTGGCCCGAGGAGTACACGTGACCAGCACTGCTGAGGCACCCAAGTCAGGAGCCAGAACGGCTCACCCCGATCATCTCGGGCACGTCATCTTCATCGCG
>NZ_JBFAAP010000035.1:0-76288 GCF_040639815.1 Streptomyces sp. NPDC023723 | reverse complement strand
CCGCGCGCTCCCCGCGGCGGGCGGACCCGGCGGGCACCCGGACGCGCACGGCGCTGGTGACCGGGGCCTCCTCCGGCATCGGCGCGGCCCTGGCCCGGCGGCTGGGGGCCGACGGCTCCTGGGACCTGGTACTGACCGGCCGCGATCCGGGGCGGCTGCGCGCCGTCGCCGACGACTCCTCGGCCGCCGCCCTCGCCGTCGACCTCACCGCTCCCGGTGCCGACCGCCTGCTCGCCGACTTCACCCTGGCGCGAGCGAGTCGGGTGGACCTGCTGGTGGCCGGTGCCGGGATCGGCTGGGCCGGGGAGTTCCGGGACATGCCCGCGCCCGCCATCGACGAGGTGGTCGGCACCGATCTGGTGGCCACGCTGCGCCTGGTGCGGCTGCTGCTGCCCGGCATGGTGGCGGCGGGCAGCGGGCGGGTGGTGATCATCGGATCGCTGGCGGGCTGTGTGGGGGTGCGGGGCGAGGCGGTCTACTCCGCCGCGAAGGCGGCGCTCGGCACCTTCGCGGACGCGCTGCGGCTCGAACTGCGCGGGACCGGGGTGGGCGTCAGCCATGTGATCCCCGGGGTCGTCGACACCCCCTTCTTCGAACGCCGGGGAGCGCCCTACCGGCGGTCCCGGCCCCGTCCGGTGCCGCCGGAGCGGGTGGCGGACGCGATCCGGGACGCGGTCGCGCGGGGGCGGGACGAGGTGTACGTGCCGGGGTGGCTGCGGCTGCCGTGCCGGGTCCGGGGGGCGGCGCCGGGGCTGTACCGGCGGCTGGCCGCCCGGTTCGGATGAGCGGGCGGCCGGGCCGGGCGAGCGGGGGTGCGCGGCGGTGAGTGTGCTCACCGTCGTCCTCGCGCTGTTCGCGGCGCTGTCCAACGCCGCCGCGTCGGTCCTCCAGCGGCGGGCCGCCGCCCAGGACGCGGACGACGCCCCGCCGGGTCACCCGGTCCGCTGGCTGCTGCGGCTGGTCCGGGACCCGTACTGGGTCGGCGGCGCGGCGCTGCTCGCGGTGACGACCGTGCTCCAGGCGGCGGCGCTGGCGGTGGGCAGTCTGGCCGTCGTCCAGCCGCTGATGGCCAGTGAGCTGCTGTTCACCCTGGTGGTCGGCAGCGTGGTGTTCCACCATCGGCCCGATGCGACGACCTGGCTGGCGTTCGGGGCGCTGGCCGTGGGGCTGGCTCTGTTCCTGGGCGCCGCCTCGCCCTCGGCCGGCCAGGACACCGCGACGCCCGGCCGGTGGGCGGCGGCCGGACCGGCGGTGCTGTGCGCGGTGGCCGTGCTGGCCGCGGCCGGCCGGCTGACCCGGGGCGCGCCGCGTGCCGCGCTGTTCGGCGCGGCCTCGGCGGTGGCCTTCGGGGCGACGGCGGCGCTGCTGAAGGAGGTCACCGGACGGTTCCCGCAGGGCGTGGGCGCGGTGCTGACCCAGTGGCCGCTGTACGCCACGGCGGTGGTGGGCGTACTCAGCTTCCTGCTGCTCCAGAGCGCGCTGCGGGCGGGCACGCTGGCCGCCTCCCAGCCCGCGCTGACCCTCGGCGACGCGCTGACCAGCGTGGCGCTGGGCTGGGTCCTGTTCGGGGAGGAGATCGCCCTCGGGATCCGGATCGTGCCCGAGGTGCTCGGGGTGGCGCTGATCGGCCTCGGCAGCCTGGGGCTGGCCCGCGCGCCGTCGGTGCACGGCACCTGGGACACGGCGGCGGCGGCCCGCGACGGTGCCGGCCCGTCGACGGGTACGGCCGACCGGCCCGCGCGGCGGCTCGGACCACGACGGGACGCGGCCCGGCCACGGCGGGGCGGAGACCGGCCTTGGCAGGGCGGGGACCAGTCTCCGCAAGGCGGGGACCGACCTCAGCGAGGCGGGGACCAGTCCTCGCAAGGCGGAGACCGACCTCAGCGAGGCGGGGACCAGTCTCCGCAAGGCGGAGACCGACCTCAGCGAGGCGGAGACCAGCCCTCGCAACGCGGAGACCAGCCTCAGCGAGGCGGAGACCAGCCCTCGCAACGCGGAGACCAGCCTCAGCGAGGCGGAGACCAGCCCTCGCAACGCGGAGACCAGCCTCGGCGAGGCGGAGACCAGCCCTCGCAACGCGGGGACCGGCAGCGGCGGGGCGGGCGTCCTCCGCCGCTGCCTTGACCGGCTCGGCCGGCGGCACGGAGCCGATCCCGGGCAGGGAGGCGCCCCGGGAGGCGTCCCCGCCACACCGACCGGGCCCGCGCACCGCCCTCGGGAGCGGCCCAGCAACACGCGCCAGCAACCCGCCCCGACCTCGACCATGCCCCCTGGCACACCCGCACCCGCACCCGCCCCAGACATGAGGAGCCCCGGATGAGTGACCGGTACCGCGCCCTGCGCGCGGCGAGCGCCCTGGTGCCGTTGGCCGTGGCGCTCGCCCACATCGGTCCGGCCGTGACCTGGCTGCCGGGACTGCGGCGCCGTCTGCTGCCCGGGTTGGCCGGTCGCGGCCGTCCCGGGCACGTCGCGCTCACCTTCGACGACGGGCCCGACCCCGCGTCCACCCCGCGCTTCCTCGACGTGCTGGACGACCTCGGGGTGCGGGCCACGTTCTTCGTCCTCGGCGAGCGCGTCGCACGCCACCCGGCGGTCGCCGCCGAGACGGTCCGCCGGGGCCATGAGCTCGCCGTCCACGGCTGGACGCACGACCGTCCCTGGCTGCCCTCGCCCGGCCTGGACGCCCGCGAGCTGGTCCGGGCCGCGCAGGCGGTGTGCGAGGTCACCGGCCGGTGGCCGTACTGGTACCGCCCGCCCTACGGCATCCTCACCTCCGGCCGCTGGGCGGCCGCCCGGCGGACGGGGCTGCGGCCGGTGCTGTGGACGGCGTGGGGCCGGGACTGGACGCGGGACGCCACGCCCGCCTCGGTGCACCGCACCGCCGCCGCGGACCTGCGTGGCGGCGGCACGCTTCTGCTGCACGACAGCGACCACGCGGCCGCCCCGGGAAGCTGGCGCGCGACCCTCGGCGCCCTGCCCGCCGTCGTCGCCGGCTGCCGTGCCGCCGGCCTGACGGTGGGCCCCCTGGAGGGGCACGGAGTGATCGGGCACGGGGCGGGCCGGCGCTGACCCGCCCCGTCCCGCCGCTCAGGCCGCCGTCCCCGAAAGCTCCCGGTCCCGGTGGATCGGCGCGCCCGAACCGGTGAGCGGCACGCCGGTGCCGCCGCGCCGGGCGGCGACGATCTCCGCCGCGATGGACAGCGCCGTCTCCTCCGGGGTGCGGGCACCCAGGTCGAGGCCGATCGGGGAGCGCAGCCGGGACAGTTCACGGTCGGTCAGACCGGCCTCGCGCAGCCGCCTGGTGCGGTCGGCGTGGGTGCGGCGCGAACCCATCGCGCCGACGAACGCGACCGGCATCCGCAGCGCCTCGGTCAGCAGCGGTACGTCGAACTTGGCGTCGTGCGTGAGCACGCACAGCACCGTCCGCGCGTCCGTGGCGGTGGCGCGCAGATAGCGGTGCGGCCAGTCGACGACCATCTCGTCGGCGTCGGGGAACCGGGCCGCCGTGGCGAAGACCGGCCGGGCGTCGCACACCGTGACCCGGTAGCCGAGGAACTTGCCGGCCCGTACCAGCGCCGCCGCGAAGTCCACCGCGCCGAACACGATCATCCGGGGCGGTACCACACTCGACTCGACGAGCAGCGAGAGTCCGCCGGGGCAGTGCGAACCGTCCTCCGAGAGGCCTACGAGGTCGGTGCGGCCGGCGTCGAGCAGGGCGCGGGCCTCGGCCGCCGCCGTCCGGTCCAGGTCCCGGTGGCCGCCGAGACCGCCCTCGCAGGACCCGTCGGGACGTACCAGCAGGGCGTGTCCCAGCAGGTCCGCCGGTCCCCGGACGACCCGGGCGACGGCGGCGGGCCGCTGACCCGCGGCGGCCGCCAGCGCCGCCGCCAGCACCGGCCGGTGCGGCGCGTCGGCGCGGACCGGCGTGATCAGGATGTCGATGACGCCGCCGCAGGTCAGGCCGACCGCGAAGGCGTCCTCGTCGCTGTAGCCGAACCGCTCGCGCACCGTCCGGCCGTCCTGGAGGGCCTGCACGCACAGGTCGTACACCGCGCCCTCCACGCAGCCGCCGGAGACGGAGCCGATCACCGTGCCCTCGCCGTCGACGGCGAGGGCGGCGCCCAGGCCGCGCGGGGAGCTGCCGCCGACCGACACCACGGTGGCGACGGCGAAGTCCCGGCCCTCCTCGGCCCAGCGGTGCAGTTCACCGGCGATGTCAAGCATGTCCGCCCGCCTCGATGACGCGGTCCGGCCGGATCGGCAGCTGCCGGTGCCGCACCCCGGTGGCGTGCCAGACGGCGTTGGCGATGGCCGCCGCGGCCCCGACGACGCCGATCTCGCCGATACCCTTGATGCCGACCGGGTCGTCCGGGTCGGGGTCGTCGACCCAGTCGGCCTCAAGGCGCGGGACGTCGGCGTGGGTGGCGACGTGGTAGCCGGCCAGGTCGGCTCCGTAGTGGCCGCCGAAGGACTGGTCCCGGACCGCTTCCTCGTGCAGCGCCATGGAGATGCCCCAGGCCATGCCGCCGAGCAGCTGGCTGCGTGCGGTGAGCGGGTTGACGATGCGGCCGGCCGCGAAGATGCCGAGCATCCGGCGCACCCGTACCTCGCCGGTGGCGGGGTCCACGGCGACCTCGGCGAACTGCGCCCCGAACGAGTGCCGTTCCTTCTCCGCCAGGGACGTGAGCGCCTCGGTGGTGTCGGACCGTACGGTGATGCCCTCGGGCGGGATGCCGGCGCCCAGGGCGAGCCGTTCGCGCAGTTCGGCGGCGGCGGCGTCGACCGCCCAGGCCCAGGAGCGGGTGCCCATGGAGCCGCCGGCGATCCCCGACGGCCCGAAGTCGCTGTCGCCGATGTGCACCCGGACCCGGTCGGGCGTCGTCTCCAGCGCGTCGGCGGCGACCAGGGTGAGGGCGGTACGGGCGCCGGTGCCGATGTCGGCGGCGGCGATCCGCACGGTGAAGGTGCCGTCCGCCTCGGCGGTCACCAGGGCGGTGGAGGGCAGGGCGCCGGCGTGGAAGGAGGCGGCGGCCGTGCCGGTGCCGATCAGCCGGTGTCCCTCGCGGCGCAGCCGGGGGCGCGGGTCGCGGTCGGCCCAGCCGAACCGGCGGGCGCCCTCGCGGAAGCAGGCGGCCAGGTTGCGGCCGCTGAACGGCAGTCCGGAGACCGGTCCGGTCTCCGGCTCGTTGCGCAGCCGCAGTTCGATCGGGTCGAGACCGGTCCGCTCGGCGAGTTCGTCGAGCGCCGACTCCAGGGCGAACGACCCGGGCGCCTCGCCCGGCGCGCGCATGAAGGTCGGGGACGGCACGTCGAGCCGTACGACGTCGTTGACCGTGCGGTGGGCGGCGGCGTCGTACATCACGCGGGCCACGCCGGCGCTCGGCTCGACGAACTCGTGGACGGTGGACGTCTGGCTCAGCGAGCGGTGTTCCAGGGCGCGCAGCCGTCCGTCGGCGTCGGCGCCGAGCCGGACCCGCTGGAGGGTGGGGCTGCGGTAGCCGGTGAGGGAGAACATCTGCCGCCGGGTCAGCACGACGCGGACCGGTCGCTGGAGGACGGTGGCGGCCATCACGGCGGAGACCTGGTGGACGCGGACGCCCTTGCTGCCGAAGCCGCCGCCGATGTGTTCGGAGCGGACCCGGACCGCGGACTCGTCGAGGGAGAACATCTTGGCCAGTTCGCCCTGCACCCAGGTGGTGCCCTGGTTGGAGTCGACGACCTCCAGCCGGCCGCCGTCCCAGCGGGCGGTGGCCGCGTGCGGCTCCATCATGCTGTGGTGCTCTTCGGGGGTGCCGTACTCGGCGTCCACGACGTGCGCGGACGCGGCCAGTTCGGCCGCCAGGTCGCCCTTCTCGGCCACCCCGGGCATGACCCCGTCGGCCGGGTAGGCGTCCGGGCGGTCCGCCGCGAGCGCCACGTCGTGCGGCTCCTCGTCGTAGCTCACGACGAGTGACTCGGCGGCCTCCCGGGCCTGTTCGGGGGTCTCGGCGACGACGAGCGCCACCGGCCAGCCGACGTGCGGCACCCGGTCGTGCTGGAAGGCGGCGGCGGTCGGGTCGGGGACGCCGAGCATGCCGATGTAGTCGGTCTCCACGCGCGGCGCGTTGCCGTGGTGCAGCACGGCGACGACGCCCGGCATGGCCAGCACCGGACCGGTCTCGACCGCGCGGATCCGGCCGCGGGCGACGGTGGACAGCACCAGCCAGCCGTGGGCGAGGCCGGCGAAGGGGATCTCCCCGGAGTACCGGGCCGCTCCGGTGACCTTGGCGCGGCCCTCGACGCGGGTGTGCGCGGTGCCGACGGCGCCCTGCGGCGTGGTGCGGCCGGTCGTGGTGGTGGTCATCGGGCGGCCTCCTCGGCGAGTTGCGTCAGGACGGCCACCACGAGGTTGCGCATGAGGGTCACCTTGTATCCGTTGTGGGGCAGCGGCCGGGCCGCCGTCAGTTCGGCGTCCGCGGCGGCGGCGAACGCCGCCGCGTCGGCGGGGCCGCCGGTCAGCGCGCGCTCCGCCGTCCGGGCCCGCCAGGGCCGGGAGGCGACCGCGCCGAAGGCCAGCCGTACGTCCCGCACGACGCCGTCGCGGACGTCGAGGGCGGCGGCCACCGAGCCGATGGCGAAGGCGTAGGAGGCGCGTTCGCGCACCTTGCGGTAGCGGGAGCGGGCGGCGACCGGGGCGGGCGGCAGCGTCACGCCGGTGATCAGCGCGCCCGGCGGCAGGGCGGTCTCCCGGTGCGGGGTGTCGCCCACCGGCAGGTAGAAGTCGGCGAGCGGGGTCTCCCCCGGTCCGTCGGCCGTCTGGTAGGTGACGACGGCGTCGAACGCGGTCAGCGCCACGCCCATGTCCGAGGGGTGGGTGGCCACGCAGTGGTCGGAGGCGCCCAGGATGGCGTGATTGTGGTGCTCGCCGGCGAGGGCGGAGCAGCCGCTGCCGGGGGCCCGCTTGTTGCACGGGCGGGCGGTGTCGGTGAAGTAGCCGCAGCGGGTGCGCTGGAGCAGGTTGCCGCCGACGGTGGCCATGTTGCGCAGCTGTCCTGAGGCGCCGGCCAGGACGGCCTGGGACAGCGCCGGGTAGCGGCGGCGCACCTCGGGGTGGGCGGCGAGGTCGCTGTTGGTGACGGTCGCGCCGATGCGCAGACCGCCGCCGGGGGTCGTCTCGACGCCGTCCAGCGGCAGTTCGCGGACGTCGACCAGCAGGCCGGGCCGTTCGACGCCGGTCTTCATCAGGTCGACCAGGTTGGTGCCGCCGCCGAGATAGCGGGCGTCCGGGTCGGCGGCGAGCAGGGCGACCGCGCCGGGGACGTCGTCGGCGCGCCGGTATCCGAACTCCCTCATGCCGCCGCCTCCTCGGTGGTCCGCGCCCGCTCGTCGGCGGCGCGGGCCACCGCGTCGACGATGGAGACGTAGGCGGCGCAGCGGCAGAGGTTGCCGCTCATCCGTTCCCGGATCTCCTCGGGGGTCAGCTCGGGTGGTCCCGCCTCGGGCCGTACGTCGTCGGTGGCGGCGCTCGGCCAGCCGGCCGCGTGCTCCTCTATGACGGCGACGGCCGAACAGATCTGGCCGGGTGTGCAGTAGCCGCACTGGTAGCCGTCGAGGTCGAGGAATGCCTGCTGCACCGGGTGCAGCCGGTCGCCGTCGGCCAGGCCCTCGACGGTGGTGATCTCGCGTCCGTCGGCCGCGACCGCGAGCTGGAGGCAGGCCACCGACCGGCGTCCGTCGATCAGGACCGTGCAGGCGCCGCACTGTCCCTGGTCGCAGCCCTTCTTGGTACCGGTCAGGTCGAGCCGCTCGCGCAGCGCGTCGAGCAGGGTGGTGCGGTGGTCGACGGTCAGGGGGTGCTTCTCGCCGTTGATGTTCAAGGTGATTGCGCTGTACGTCGGCGAGGGCGCTGAAACCATGATCAGCCTTCTTCTTGCGTCTGGGAACAGAAGGGAATGGCGCTGTACGAGAGGGGGGATGGAAAAGGTCTCGGGCGGGGCGCGGCACGGCGGGGGGCCGCGCGCGGCCGGGAGGGCGGGGCTCTGGTGCGTAGCGCGCCCACGGATATGCTGAGATCAACCGGACAACTGTCCGCTCACAACGAAAACGTAACGGACAACTGTCCGGTTATCAAGGACGGGATTCGGCCAGCGGATTCGGCCAGGGCCCGCGAGGAGGACGAGTGGAACAGTCCGGGAAGAAGTCGCCGTCGCGCTCGGACGCGCGGCGCAACCGTGAGCGGATCCTCGAAGTGGCCCTCGCCGAGCTGACGGCCTGCGCGAACGCCCCGCTGAGCGCCATCGCCAAGAAGGCGGGCGTCGGCCAGGGCACGTTCTACCGCAACTTCCCCAACCGCGAGGCGCTGGTCCTGGAGATCTACCGGCACGAGATGGGGCAGGTCGCCGACAGCGCGGCCGAACTGCTCGCCGAGCGGGAGCCGGAGGATGCCCTGCGCGCGTGGCTGGACCATCTCGCCCGCTTCGCCCTGACCAAGGCGGGCCTGGGCGAGGCCATCCGGCAGGCCACCAGCACCCCGGGCGGCCCGGCCAAGCCGGTGCCCTCCCCGGTGACGGCCGCGGCCGAACTCCTGCTGCGCGCCAACGAGCGGGCCGGCACCATCCGCCCCGGCGTGACCGCGGACGACTTCTACCTCGCCATCGCGGGCCTGTGGCAGATCGAGCCGCACGACAACTGGCGGGCACGCGCCACCCGGCTGCTGGACTTCGTCATGGACGGACTGCGGGCGGGCGCGCCCGGGCGGTGAACGCCGCTCCCGACCACTCTGGCGGCCTCCCGCCCCGCCTCGAATGACGTACACGGAAAACCACACACGCCTCTTCGTGCATCCGTGCGCCCCCGCATGGGGGGACAGGGGCCGACCGCGAGCCGTTGAGCTGGGCAGAACAATGACTCGAGCAGCGGCCCGGTGAGCGGTCACCGGGCCCGCCCGTACGTCGGCTGAGGCAGGTGGTGTCCCATGAGCGAGGCCGTATCCGCGACGGAACGCGGCTGGACGACCGGTGTTGCGCCGGGCATATTACCGTTCTTCGGAAACGCTATCGCACTGCTCCGGCGCCCGCTGGACTTTCTCGAATCTCTGCCCGCGCGGGGCGACTTGGTGGAGATACGGCTGGGGCCGCGCCGCGCCTGGGTGGTCTGCGACCCCGAGCTGGTCCACCGGATACTCAAGGACCCGGGCACCTTCGACAAGGGCGGCCCGCTGTACGACCGGCTGCGGGGGCTGATGGGCGACGGCCTGGTGACCTGTCCGCATGACGCGCACCGCCGCCAGCGCAGGCTGTTGCAGCCGGCGTTCAGCCCCGCGCGGGTGGCCGCGTGCACCGGCCTCATGGCGGCGGAGGCCGCGTCGGTGTGCCGCTCCTGGCGGCCCGGGCAGCGGGTCGACGTGACGGCCGCGATGATCGCCCTGACCACCGGGGTCACCAGCCGGCTGCTCTTCTCCGACTCGCTGGACGCGGGCCGGGCCGCGGCGGTGCGTTCCTGTCTCGCGGTGGTGGTCGCAGGGCTGTTCGTCCGGACGGTCGTGCCGGTCGACGCCCTGTTCCGGGTGCCCACCCCCGGCAACCGGCGGTACCGCAGCGCGGTGCTCCGGCTGCACGCGCTGGTCGACGCCCTCGTCGCCGAGCGCCGCCGCGGCGCGCCCCGCGACGACCTCCTGGGCACCCTGCTGGCGGCCACGCGCGCGGGCGGCGGCGCGGGGGACGGCCAGGGGGACGCTCCCCTCACCGAGCGGGAGGTCCGCGACCAGCTCGTCACGCTCCTGCTCACCGGTGTGGAGAGCACCGCGATGTGTCTGGCCTCCGTGTTCGCGCTCCTGGCGGACCACCCGGAGGCGCAGCGCCCGCTGACCGAGGAGCTGGACGCGGTCCTCGACGGCCGCTCCGTCCCCGGCCCCGAGGAGCTGGCCCGGCTGGTGCGCACCCGCGCGGTGGTCACCGAGACCCTGCGGCTGCGCCCGCCGGGCTGGCTGTTCACCCGGCTCACCACCCGGGCGACCGACCTGGGCGGGCACCGGCTGCCGCGCGGCGCGACCGTCCTGTACAGCCCCTATCTCCTGCACCACCGGGACGAGTCGTTCCCGGAGCCCGACCGGTTCCGTCCGGAGCGGTGGCTGCCGGGCGGCCCGGCGGCGGCCGGCACGGGCGGGGCGCTGCTGCCGTTCGCCGCGGGCAGCCGCAAGTGCATCGGCGACACCTTCGCCATGACCGAGGCCGTCGCCGCCGTGACCGTCGTCGCCCGCCGCTGGCGGCTGCGCGCGCCGTCCGGGCCGGTCGGCCGGCCGCGTCCGGCGGCCACGCTGGGACCCCGGTCGCTGATCCTGATCCCCGAACCCCGGGCGCACCTGCCGGGCAGAGCTTCCGGTCCCCGGGCCGAAGGCACGCGGACCGGACTCCCACACACCGGACTCCCACACACCGGACTCCCACGCACCGGACAGCCACGCACCGGACTCCCAACGGCAGGTGACGACGTATGACGACCCAGTTGACGAACACGACGGGTGCGGCGAGTCCGACGAGCGCGGCGGCCGGGGCCGGTGTGCCGGTCGGTGCGAAGCCGGGCAGTCTCAAGGAACTGATCGAGAGCACGCTCCACATGCCCTTCCCGTTCCTGGCCAACCCCCATGAGCGGCGGGCGGCGGCCGGTGTCGACACCTGGCTGCGCCGCTGGGGACTGACCGACGACCCGGCGGTGGCGGACATGATCGTCCGTACCCGTCCGGCCCAGCTCGCGTCCTACAACAGCCCGACGATGGACGCCGATCTGCTCCAGCTGGTCGCCGATCAGATCGCCTACCAGTTCGTCTTCGACGACCGGGCGGAGGAACTGGGCCGCCCGGGGCCGGACCAGTTGCTGCCGATGGTGTGCGAGAGCGTCGCGATCCTGCGGGACGGCGAGCCGCCGGTCTCCCCGCTCGGGGCGGCCCTGGCCGACCTGCACCGGCGGGTCCGGGAGCGCTGCACACCCGCCCAGGCGGCCCGCTGGGCCTGGCACAGCCGCGAGTACGTGCACGGGCTGCTGTACGAGGCGGTGGCGCAGAGCCACTCGCTGCCGCCGCGGATCGCGCTGGTCACCTCGATCCGGGCGCTGATCGCCGGGGTGGAGCCGTTCTATCCGCTGTGCGAGGCCGCGCAGCCGGCGGAACTGACCGAGCGGGAGCTGCACCACCCGGCGATGCGGCGGCTGGGCCGGCTCTCCGCCGACGCCGCGGTGTGGATACCCGACCTGTTCTCCGCGGTGAAGGAACACCGCACGGGCGGCCTGATCAACCTGGCCCTCGCCTACCGGCAGACCCATGACTGCTCCCTGCCCCAGGCGGTCGCCCTGGCGGTCCGGCGGATCAACGGCACGATCGAGGAATTCCAGCACCTGCGGCACACGATCGCCCCCGAGCTGAGCCCGGCCGGGGCCGGCTACATCGACGGCATGGCGGGGTGGATACGCGGCTGCTACCACTGGTCGCGCGTGGTACCGCGATACGCGGAGACGGCGGGGGTGCCGGTGGGAGCCTGACGCGGTCCCCCGCCGAACGGAGCGGTCCCCCGCCGTACGGAGCGGGGTCCCGGCGGATACGTCGGCGGCGGCGGTGCGTCGTCCGGCTGACGGCGATCCGAGCCACGTTACCCAGCCGGGGCCCGCCTCATCCACCAGTGCTGCCCGATTCACTCGTCCTCGTCGAACCTGTCTCAGAATCCGGGCAGTTGACGCAGGCCGGGCGTACGCTCGGCGCTGTCCTCCGACGGCCGTCGACAGGAAGCAGCACGGCACATGGCGACTGGACTGCGTCAACCGAGCACCGGAAACCGTTCGTTGCTGGAACGACGGCAGGAACTCCGCGCACTGGACGAGGCATTGGTCCGGCTCTGCGACACCGACGGCGACCCGCCGCACGGCCGGCGGGGCGGCGTCGTCGCGTTCACCGGACCGGCCGGGATGGGCAAGACGACGCTGCTGGCCCGGGCCCGGGCCGAGGCGGTCGCCCGCGGCTGCACGGTGCTGTCCGGTCGCGGCGGCGAGACCGAGCAGGAGCTGGCGTTCCGCGTGCTGCGCCAACTGCTCCAGCCCTCGCTCGCGGTGCTGGACGACCAGGAGCGCCGGGCGTTCCTGGGCAGTTGGTACGACATCGTGGCCGCCGCGCTCGGTCTGGAGGCGACCGGCGCCGCGCGGGCCCCCGACCCACTGGGCGTGCGCGACGGCCTGGACTGGGTGATGACCCGGCTCACGGTGCGCAGGGCACCGGTCGTGGTGCTGCTGGACGACGCGCACTGGGCGGACCTGGAGTCGCTCGGCTGGCTCGCCTCCTTCGCGCCCCGGGCCGAGGACCTCCCGCTGCTGATCGTCACCGCCTACCGCCCCGACGAACTGCCGCCGGAGGCGGACGCGTTCCGGGCGCTGACGGAGCGGCACGGCGAGCGTCCGCACAGCCTGGCCCCGCTCACCGAGGCCGCCGTGGCCCGGATCGTGCGGAACATGGTGGGCGAGGCGGCCGAGGACGCGTTCTGCGCCGAGTGCTGGACACTCACCGGCGGCAGCCCCTTCGAGACGGTCGAACTGGCTGCCCGGCTCGACGAGGCCGGGCTGACCGGCATCCGGGCCGATCTGGCCACCATGCGCAGCCTCGCCTCGGCCGTGAAGGGACCGGGGCTGCTCGACCGGCTGCACCGGCTCGGCGGTCCCACCGTCCGGTTCGCGTGGGCCGTGGCCGTACTGGGTTCGCCGGCCCCGCCGGAACTGGCCGCCACCTTGGCGGTGGTGGGCGCCGAGGAGGGCGCCGCGGCCACCGAGCGGCTGCGCGCCGCCCGCATCCTGGCCACCGGCACGGGGGCCGGCGGGGGCCTGGAGTTCGTCCATCCGCTGATCGCCACGGCGGTCCACCGGGCTGTCCCGCCGGGGCTGCGGGTCGGGATGCACAACACCGCCGCCGAGGCCGTGCGCTCCGCCGGGCTCGGTCCCACCGCCGCCGCCCGGCATCTGCTGGAGGTGCCCTGCGAGGGCAAGCCCGCGGCCGTCGCCTGTCTGCGCGAGGCCGCCCGGGAGTATCTGCGGGCCGGCGCGCCGGAGGCCGCCCGGCGGGTGCTGGCCCGGGCGCTCCAGGAGCCGCCGCCGGCCGAGGAGCGGGCCGCCCTGCTGCACGAACTGGCCTGCGCCACCTTCCTCATCGACCCCGCGGCCACCGTCAGCCACCTGCGGGACGCGCTGGCGGAGCCCGACGTGGACCCGGGGCTGCGCGCCTCGATCGTCTTCCGGCTGGCCCAGGCGCTCGCCCACACCGACCAGGTCGCGGAAGCCGCCGCGATGCCCGGGCAGGAGGCCCGGCGGGCCGGCAACGCCCGGGTCCGGCTGCGGATGCAGGCCGACCACTTCGTGTGGAGTGCCTTCCGCGCCGACGAACCCGACTCCGCCGCGCGCTCCCGGCGGCTGGCCCGGCTGGCTGAGCGGTTGCCCGGCCGCCGGCTGGAGGAACGGTACATCCTCGGGCTGCGCGCCTGGGACGCCGTACTGCGCGGCGAGCCGCGGCGCACCGCGCTGGCCTTCGCCGAGGAGGCACTGCCCGGCGGGCTGAGCTGGACCAGCGAGCACCAGGGCTTCGAGGTGCCGGTCTCCGTCGCCCTGGTGTTCATGTACGCCGATCAGCCGGGCCGGGCGGAGGAACTGTTCACCCAGGGCCTGGCCGAGTGCGAGCGCAAGGGCTGGCGCGGTTCCCATCTCGCCCTGGGCCAGGCCCTCTTCGGCTACATCCGCTACCGGCGCGGCTCGCTGGCCGAGGCGGAGGACCTGGTACGGACGGGCCTCGGGATCGCCGACCGGGTGGCCGGGGCGGTGCCCGCGCAGTGGTTCGCCGTCGGCATCCTGGTCCAGACCCTGCTGGCCCGGGGCCGGGTCACCGAGGCCCGCCGGCTCGCCGACAGGTACCGCTACGGCGAGGCCGTGCCGAACGCCGTCATCTATCCCGATCCCCGTACGGTGCACGCCGAGCTGCTGCTGGCCGAGGGCCGGCACCGGGCGGCGGCCCGGGTCCTGACCGAGGTCGGCGATTGGCTGGACGGACGGGCCTGGCGCAACCCCGCGTGGTGCCCCTGGCAGCTGCACCTGGCCCGGGCGGTGGCCCGTACCGAGCCCGGCCGGGCGGTGGACCTGGCCCGGGACGCGGTCCGGCGGGCCCGCGACTTCGGCGCCGCGTCGGTGATCGGGCAGGCCCTGCGCACCGAGGCGGAGGTGACCGGCGGGCCGGCCGCGCTGGAACTGTACGGCGCGGCCGTGGAGTGCCTGGAGGCGTCGCCCGCGGCCTATGAGCTGGCCCGCGCGCTGGTGGGCCACGGCGTGCTGCTGTCCCGCAACGGCCGGGTGCAGGAGGCCGCCGACCGGCTCTACCAGGGGCTGGAGCGCGCGGTGCACTGCGGTGCGGAAGGGCTGGCCGGCCGGGCCAGGGCGGAGCTCTCCGCGGCCGGACTGCGGCCGCTGCCGCTGCGGTACGGGCAGACCGACACGCTGACCGCGCGGGAGCGCCGGGCGGCCGAGCTGACCGTCCGCGCGGATCCGCCGGACGTAATCGCCAAGGAACTGCGCCTCACCGCGCAGGGGGTGCGGCAGGTGCTCTCCTCGGTGTACCGCAAACTGGGCACCGACGCGGCGGGCCTGGGCCGGGCCCTGCAGAACGCGCCCCGGCCGCGTTCCTGACGGGCCGCGCGCGACGCGGGGAGCCCAGTGGTTCGCGGGCCCCGGCGGCACGTCACGCCCGCGCCTCTCCCGTGGACGGCAGGTCCCTCGGGCCCGCCGTGCCGTCGCGGTGGCGGTAGCGGCGTTCGGGGCGGCCGGCGACGCCGTAGCGCAGCGAGACCTCGGCGCTGCCGACGGTGTGGAAGTACTCCAGGTAGCGCCGGGCGCTGACCCGCGAGACGCCGGTGCGGGCGGCGCACTCGCTGGCGGACAGGGTGCCGTCGGCGGTCCGCAGGGTGCGTTCGATCAGCTCGGCGGTCTCCGCGCTCATGCCCTTGGGCAGGGCCGGGCCCGGCGCCGGACCGGCCGCGCCCGCGAGCACCCGGTCCACGTCGGCCTGGCCGCGGACCACCGTCGCCAGCAGCCGGCCGCGCTGCACGGCGTACCGTTCCAGGCGCAGCCGCAGGTCCTCGAACTCGAAGGGTTTGAGGAGGTAGTCGACGACGCCCTGCCGTACGGCGGCGCGCACCGTGTCCGTCTCGCGGGCCGCGCTGACCACCATGACGTCGCAGTCGTGGCCGGCGGCGCGCAGCCGGGGCAGCAGGTCGAGGCCGAACACGTCCGGCAGGTACAGGTCGAGCAGGATCAGGTCGGGGCGGAGCCGGTCGACGGCGGCGACGGCCTGTTCGCCGGTGGTGGCGGCGCCGACGACCCGGAAGGGGGTGACGCGTTCGACGTAGGCGCGGTGGATCCGGGCCACCATGAAGTCGTCGTCGACCACGAGGGTGTCGATCGGCTTCGTCCACCTGGTTCCGGTCGTCATGTCGCTCCTTCTGCCACCGCGTCGACGAGGTGGCTGACGGTCTCGCGGCCGAGGTCTCACCGCCGTGACGTTCGCAGACCGGCCGGGCCGGCGCCAGACCGGTGCGATCACGATGACCGCAAAGACCACAACCTCCGTTGCCGACGCAAGGACGACAGGCCGCGGCGGCCGGGGCAGCATGTGCCCACATCCGACCCGACGACAGGTGGTGGCACTCGTGCGTCTGCGCACTCCCCTCGCCCTGTTCGGGGCCGCCGTGCTGGTGCTCGTGGTACCGCCGCTGCTGGACACCGGCGGCGGCGACGGGACCGGTACCCGGATCCCGGGCCTGCGCCTCATGGTCCCCAACACCCCCGGCGGCGGCTACGACATCACGGCCCGGACGGCCGCGAAGGACGCCGAGGACGCCGGGCTGACGCACGGCATCGAGGTGTTCAACCTGCCCGGCGCCGGCGGCACGGTGGGTCTGAGCCGGCTGGTGAGCGAGCACGGCAACGGCAGGCTGGCGATGTCGATGGGCCTGGGCGTGGTCGGCGCCGTCCGCTCCAACGACGCGCCCCGTACCCTCGCCGACACCACGCCGATCGCCCGCCTCACCGAGGAGCCGGACGTCGTGGTGGTCGCCAAGGACTCCCCGTACCGCACGATCGAGGAGCTGGTCACCGCCTGGCGGCAGGATCCGGGCAAGCTGCCGGTGGGCGGCGGTTCGTCACCGGGCGGCCCGGACCACCTGGCGCCGATGCTGATGGCCCGGGCCGCGGGGATCGCCCCGAAGGCGGTCAACTACGTCCCGTTCGACGGCGGCGGCGAGCTGCTCGCCTCGATCCTCGGCGCCAAGGTGGCCTTCGGTGTCTCGGGCGTCGGCGAGTACCTCGACCAGATCAGGGCGGGCGAGCTGCGGCTGCTGGCGGTCACCGGGCCGGAGCGGGTCGCGGGCCTGGACGCGCCCACGCTGACGGAGGCCGGGTACGACGTGGACTTCACCAACTGGCGCGGCATCGTCGCCCCGCCCGGTCTGTCGGACGCCGAGCGGACCAAACTGACCGCGCTGATCGAGGAGTTGCACGACTCGCCCCAGTGGCGGATGTCGATGGCGACCAACGGGTGGGACGACGCCTTCCTGACCGGTGCGGAGTTCGGTGACTTCCTCCGGGCGCAGGACCGGCGCGTGGTGTCGGTGCTGAGGGAGCTGGGACTGTGACGACGGGAACCACTGAGCGGGCCGGACGCCGCTCCTGGCTGCGCGACCATTCCGAACTCGGCGTCTGTGTACTGCTGCTGGCGCTCGGCGTGCTGGTCCTGACCGACGCGCTGACCATGGACGTCGAGATCACCCAGCGCGGTCCGATCGGCCCCCGGACCGTGCCCGTCGTGGTCGGCGCCGGGCTGCTTTTGATCGCCGCGCTGCTCGCGGTGGACGTGCTGCGCGGCGGCCGGGGCGAGGCCGAGGGCGGCGAGGACGTCGACCTGTCCGAACCCGCCGACTGGCGTACGGTGCTGCTGCTCGCCGGGATCTTCCTCGGCGCGGCCGTCCTCATCGAGCCCGCGGGCTTCCCGGTCGCCGGCGCGCTGCTGTTCTGGGGCGCCGCGTTCGCGCTGGGCAGCCGGCGCCCCGACCGCGATCCGCTGATCGCCGCGGTGCTGTCGGTCCTCACGTACGCCGTCTTCGACCAGTTGCTCGGGGTGCCGCTGCCCGGCGGCCCGCTGATGGGAGTGCTGTGACATGAACGCCCTCGGCTCCCTGCTGGACGGCTTCGGTACCGCCCTCACCCCGCTCAACCTGCTCTGGGCGGCCCTCGGGGTGCTGCTCGGCACGGCGATCGGCGTGCTGCCCGGCATCGGCCCGGCGATGGCGGTCGCGCTGCTGCTGCCGGTGACGTACGGCCTGGCCCCGGTGGCCGCGTTCATCATGTTCGCGGGCATCTACTACGGTGCCATGTTCGGCGGCTCCACCACCTCCATCCTGCTCAACACCCCCGGCGAGAGCGCGGCCGTGGTGGCGGCGATGGAGGGCAACCCGATGGCCAGGGCGGGGCGCGGCGCGCAGGCGCTGGCGGCGGCCGCCGTGGGGCACTTCGCCGGCGGCATGATCGGCACGGTGCTGCTGGTGGCGCTGGCGCCGACGGTCGCCGGGCTGGCGGTGGACATCGGCGCGCCGGACTACTTCGCGGTCATGGTGCTGGCGTTCATCGCGGTGACGTCCGTGCTGGGTTCCTCCCGGGTGCGCGGCCTGGCGTCGCTGCTGATCGGCCTGACGATCGGGCTGGTGGGCCTGGACCGGACGACCGGCCAGCAGCGGCTGACCTTCGGGTTCCTGCAACTGGCCGACGGCATCGACGTGGTGATCGTCGCGGTCGGTCTGTTCGCGATCGGCGAGGCGCTGTGGGTGGCGGCCCATCTGCGGCGCGGGGCCGCCGAGCCGATCCCGGTGGGCCGTCCCTGGCTCGGCCGCGCGGATCTGCGCCGTACCTGGAAGTCGTGGCTGCGCGGCCCGCTCATCGGCTTCCCGTTCGGCGCGATCCCGGCGGGCGGCGCGGAGATCCCGACGTTCCTGTCGTACGTCACCGAGAAACGGCTGTCGAAACACCGGGACGAGTGGGGCAGGGGCGCCATCGAGGGCGTGGCCGGACCGGAGTCGGCGGCGTCCGCGTCGGCGGCGGGCACGCTGGTGTCGATGCTGACGCTGGGGCTGCCGACGACGGCGGTGGCGGCGGTGATGCTGGCCGCGTTCCAGCAGTACGGCATCCAGCCCGGCCCGCTGCTCTTCGAACGCGAACCCGACCTGGTGTGGGGCCTGATCGCGTCCCTCTTCGTCGGCATGGTGCTGCTGCTCGCGCTGAACCTGCCACTGGCCCCGGTGTGGGCCCGGCTGCTGCGCGTCCCGCGGCCCTACCTGTACGCGGGCATCCTGTTCTTCGCCGCGGTGGGTGCCTACGCGGTCGGCGGCGAGGTGGTCGACCTGGTGATCCTGCTGATCATCGGCCTGGTCGGCTTCGGCATGCGGCGCTACGGACTGCCGGTGCTGCCCGCCGTCATCGGTGTGATCCTCGGCCCGGCCGCCGAGCAGCAGTTGCGGCGCGCGCTCCAGCTCAGCGACGGCAGCGTGACAGGGCTGGTGAACACGCCGTTCGCGGTGACGGTGTACGCGGTGATCGTGCTGTTGCTGGCCTGGCCGCTGCTGCGGCGCGGGGCGGGGCGGGTACGGGGGCGGGGGCCGGGCCGGGGATCGGAGCGGGGGCCGGGGAGCGTGCCCGGCCCCCGCTGCTGACCGCCGCGGCCGGGCCGCGCGGCCGCTCGCGCCGGTGAACCGGGCGGTGGCGGGACACCGCTCGGTGCCGGGCGGGGTCAGAGGACGCCGGCGAACCGCAGGAAGTCCGCGATGGTGCGGACCGGCCGGCCGCTGGGCAGCCGGACGCCCTGGGCGGGGCTCCAGCTCGTCTGGTTGACGTACGAGCCGCTGTCGTCGCGGAGCTGTCCGACGAGGGTCTCGGCGACGATGCGGCTGCCGACCTCGCCGAGCCGCCGGCCAAGTTCGCGCACCTCGGCCTCCTTCAGCACGTAGAACCACAGCGGGGTGGCCTCGAACAGGCCGCCGGCCGCCAGGGCCTCCTTGACCTGCTGGCTGCTGCCCGCTTCCAGCTCCGCCCGGCTGAGCGGCAGCACGCCGAGCGCCTCGGCCACCGCCTGGCCGGTGGGCACCGCCAGCCGGTAGCCGCGCAGCAGGTTGCGGCGGGCGAGGTGCTTGAGCAGGGCCCTGATCCGGTCCGGCAGGCCGGGATCGGTGCCCTCCAGGACCAGGTCGGCGAGCGGCGGCGCGAGCCTGGTGTCGATGAGCCGCGCGAACCGGTTGGCGAACTGGCTGTTGCGGTCGGTCATCCGGTCCCACTCCACCGGCCAGTTGCTGGGCAGGGTGGTCAGGCTGCCGGCGAAGCCGCCCCGGCCGGTGAACTGGAAGAGCTGGTTCAGCGTGGCGACGGGCGCCACGTTGTCGCCGGGGCGGCCGAAGTTGCGGTTCCAGTCGTAGGCGCCGCGCACCATGCTGTGGCCGAAGCGGAAGGCGGCCACCGAGAACTCGACCGGCATGTAGGTGCCGCGGCGGCGCGGGTCGAGCAGGTTCCCCTCGGCGGTGTCCACCTGGTCGACGACGTCGGGGCGGGCGACGGTGCGCAGGTAGTCGTGGACGCACAGCCACTGGTACGTCCAGCGGGTGAGGGACCTGGCCCGCTGGAAGACCTCGGCGTCCGTCTCCCGCTCGGGCTCGTGGTCGCGCACCCAGTCGACGGCGGCGTTGTGGAAGCGCAGGAACGCCACGTGCAACTGGGCCACCACGAGGTTCTCGTCGTTGCGGCTGTCGCCGATCAGCGGCGTGCCGTCGGCCTTGCGCGGCAGGTCCCGCTGCTGGTCGCCGACCGGGGGGATCAGCACCCCGGCCGACGCCGGGACGGGCGAGAGCAGGCCCAGCCGGAACTTGACGCCGTCGTAGGGAACGGCGTCCCGGTTCGCCACCGGTGCCGCGAACGGTCCGTCGCCGTAGACCGAGTCGAGGTTGAGGGCGGGCAGCCGCAGGTTCTCCAGTTGCCGGACCACCTCGCCGGGCGCAACCGGCGGCAGCGGCTCGTCGGTGATGCTGATCTTCTTGTCGTTGTCGGTCGCGGCGGTCAGGTCGTGGTCGACGAACTGGCCCCAGTAGGTGTGCACCGGCGGGATCGGTGAGTCGATCCGCGGATCGCGCGCGTCACCGCCGGTCTCCACCATCGCGGCGCCGAGGTCGTCGAGGGCCTTGACGACTTTCGCGACCGTCTCGTCGTCGCCCTGCGGCAGGTGCCGGTCCGGGAACTTCTCCGCGAGGTCGGCGAACAAGTACTGGAAGGACGTGGTGCCCACGCGTGCCGCCGCGGTGGCGGTCTCCTGGACCACCGCGCTGAGCTGGCTCTGTTTCTCCTGCGGATCGGCGCTGTCGAGAATCGAGTGCCCGCCGTGCGTGAGGTTGGTGATCATCCGCCGGATCTGCCCCTGTTCGGCCATGCCCGTGCCCCTTCCGTGGTCTGGGAACAGGCGAGTATGTCCCGCTCGCGCCGGCCCCGGCATCGGGGAACTCCCTGCCTCCGCCCGCCCGGTCGGCCCCGGCCGGGCGGTGCGCGGGTACGGCTACGTCATCGGCCGGGGTGCCGTGCGCGGACCGCCGTAGGTCCCTTGCCGCGGACGGGCCCGGTTTCCGGACAAGGTGTCGGCAAAACGCTCCGGCCCTTCCGGCCGGCCGCCTCGCGGGGGCACTCTGGGCAGGTGGCGAACGGCTGCTGGGGAGCGGCCGCATCGCCTACGGGGGCGTCGTGAGCGGGACGGGCAACGAAGCGATCAGCAGGACCGCGGAGACCAGGGGGGCGACGAGCGCCACGGGATCGCATGTCCACGGGACGTACTGTCTCGTGCGGCCCGGCGCGTCCGGTGGCGGGCCGCACGGGCTCGCCGGCCGGGATGCCGAACGGGACCCGGCGGCGCATCGGGTGGACGCGTTGGTGGACGCCCTGCCCGAGCGGGGCGGTGCCCTGCTGCTGAGCGGCGAACCGGGCATCGGCAAGAGCGCGCTGCTGCGGCACACGGCGGCCCGCTGCGAGGGCGCCGCCCGGGTTCTGTGGGCGCGCGGCGCGCGGGCGGAGGCGGTGCTGCCGTACGCGGTGCTGGCCGAGGTGCTGCTGCCGCTGCGCCGTCACTTCGCCGGGCTGCCACCGGTCCAGCGCCACGCCGTCGAGGGCTCGCTCGCGCTCACCGAGCCGGCCGGGCCGCACCCGTACGCCGTGTGCGCGGGCGCGCTCGGTGTGCTGGCCGCCGCCGGGGCGCAGCGCCCGCTGCTGGTCCTCGTCGACGATCTGCACTGGGCCGATCCGGCCTCCCGGCAGGTGCTCCAGTTCGTGGCCCGGCGGCTGGCCGCGCTCCGGGTCGCCCTGGTCCTGGCCACCCCGAGCGGTACGGACCAGGACGGCCTCCGGGAGAGTGTGCCGCACACGGTACTGGGACCGCTCACGGACGACGGCTGCTGGGCGGTGCTGGGCCGCCACGGCCTCGACCGGGCGGACCCGGCGGCGGACCGGATCGTACGGCTGGCGGGCGGCAACCCGCTGGTGCTGGTGGAGTACGCGACGGCACTGGTCCGGGTCCGGGCGGGCGGCGCCGAGCCCCGGGACGACTTCTGGGAGACGCCCGGCCCGCTCGTGGCGCGCGCCTGGCAGGGGCGGCTGCGCGCCCTGCCGCCGCGCAGCCTGGAGGCCCTGGTGTACGTCGCCGCCGGCCGGACCCCGCGCTGGTCCTCGCTGCGCCGCGCGCTGGCGGCCGGCGGGCTCACCACCGCCGACCTGGACGCGGCCGAGGCGGCCGGACTGGTGCGTGTCCGGGACGGCGGGTGCGAGCTGCGGCATCCGGTGCTGCGGCCGGTGGTACTGGGGCAGTGCGCCACGGTACGGCGGCTGGCGGTGTACCGGCGGCTGGCCGCCGTGAGCTCCGGCGAACTGCGCACCTGGTACCTGGCCGCCGCCGCCCCCGGCCCGGACGAGTCCGTGGCCGTCCGCCTGGTGGCCGACGCCCGGCGGGCCCGGCAGGACGGCGCGCCGGCCGCCGCCGCCCGCGCCTGGCACCGGGCCGCCGAGCTGTCGGCGGACCCCGAGGACACGGCCCACCGGCTGTTCGAGGCCGCGCGCGACGCCTTCGCGGGCGGTACGGCACGGGACGCGGCGCGCTGGTGCGAGCAGGCCCTCGCGACCACCCGGGACCCGCTGCTGACGGCGGACGTCGAACTGCTGCGCGGCCGGACCCGTACCTGCCTCGGCGACCCGGCCCGGGCGCACCAGTCGCTGGCGGACGCCGCCCGGGCGGTGGCACGGGCGGATCGCACCCGGGCCGGGCGGTTGTACGGGGCGGCCGCGGTGGCGGCGGCGATGGACGGGCGGATCCGCGACGTGTGCGAGCTCGCGGCCCGCTGCGTGGAGCTGGCGGGGGACAGCACGCGACACCCGGACCGCCCCGCCCGGGAAATGGGTCCGGTCCGCACCCACGCCACCGTCGCCCAGGCCCGCGCGCACCTCCTGGGCGGTGACGTGCGCGCGGGCCGGGCGGCGTTGCTCGCCCTGCTGGAACGGGCCGCCGGCCCGGCCGGACCGGACCTCGCCGACCGGCAGGCGGCCACGGAGCTCGGGCAGGGCCTGGCCTGGACCGGCGACGGGGCCCTCGCCCGCGGAGTGCTGGACCCGGTGATCGAGGGACTGCGCCGGGACGGCTCCCCGGCCCTGCTGCCGTACGCCCTGCTGGCGCGCTGCGAGGCGGAGATCTGGTCGCGCTGGCCGGCGGCCCGGGCGGACGCGGCCGAGGCGCTGCGCCGGGCGCGGGAGTCCGGGCAGCTGGCGCTGACCGGGTACGCGCTGCTGCACCTCGCGCGGCTGGCCGCGCTGCGCGGCGACGGCCCGGACTGCCGGCAGCGGGTGGCCGGGTACGAGCACGGGTGCGGCGGCCGGCTGCGCGGCCTGACACTGCTCGCGCGGGGCGCGCTCGGCACCTGCGCCCTCGCCGCCGGCGACCCGGACACGGCACGTGCGCAGCTGGACCCGGCGTTCGCCCTGGCGCACGAGTCGGGCCTGGTCAACCCGGTCCTCATGCCCTGGGTGGCGGATCTCGCGGAGGCACGGCTGCGGACCGGGGACCGGGCGGGCGCGGTCGGCGTCGCGGACTGGCTGCGGGAGCGGGCGCGGGCGACCGGGCTGGCCTGGCCGGCCGCGGCGCACGCCCGCTGCCGGGTGCTGCTGGCCCGGTCCGCCGAGGAGGCCGGGGACTGGCTGGCCGTGGCGGAAGGCGTCCACAGCGGTCGGGAACCGGGCTACGAGCGGGCCCGGACTCTGCTCGCCGCCGGTGAGGTGCTGCGTCGCTTCCGGCGGCCGTCGGCGGCCCGGGAACCGCTGCTGCTCGCCGAGCGGACGTTCACCGCGCTGGGTGCGGCGCCGTGGGCGCTGCGGGCCCGGGGCGAGGCCGCCGCGACCGGTCACCGCGCCGTCCACGGCGACGCGCCGCTGCCGCTCACCCGCCTCACTCCCCAGGAGCTTCAGGTGGCCCGGGCGATCGGTGAGGGCCTCAGCAACGGGGAGGCCGCCGCGTCCCTGTTCCTGTCCCGCAAGACCATCGAGTCGCACCTGACCCGCGTCTACCGCAAGCTCGGCGTCCGCTCCCGCTCGGACCTGGCCCGGTGCCTGGCCCGGGCGGGGGTGACGGGATGACGACCGCCACGGGAGAACGGGGCGCCGTCAGTGCTCCTCGGCCACCGTGTCACGGAGTTCCGGCGAGCCCTTCCGCCGCCGGTACACCACCGCCCCGCACACCGCGAGCAGGACGACGGCGACGGCGGCCACCCCGAACGCCGTCTGCTCGGCGAACAGCCGCTCCAGCAGTTCGAGGACCCCGAGCCCGGCGGTCGCGTAGATGAGCGCCCAGGCCGCTCCGCCCACGAACAGCGCGGGCAGATAGCGCGGCAAGGGCATCCGCATGCTCCCGGCCAGGAAGTTGGCCACGGTCTGGAAACCGACGGTCAGGAAGGAGACGGCCACCACCGGCGCGCCCCAGCGCTGGATGGCCCGTTCGACGCGCCGGAACCGGTCCGGTGAGTACCGCCCGGCGAACCTGCTGCGCCGGGCACCGGCGCCGGCCAGCCGGCCCACGGCGTAGGTCCCGCCGGCCCGCAGCAGCACGATGGCGTAGAGGCCGGCGGCCGTGAGCGCGACCTCATCCATGACGCCACGCCCTCGGCTCCGCCGGGCCCTGGACGGGCACGAGCCTGGTCTCCATGTCTCACCTGCGGTCCACTGCTGCCCCGGTTGCGGCCCCCGGCGCTCATTGTCGCATCCGGTCCTACGAAGCAGCGCCGGGGGAAGCGGGACCGGCCACGCGGAGCGCGTTGGGGGCGAGACCTGGATGCCGCCGGTCCAGCCGAGGCGTTCGTCGCGCTGCGGGCAGTCGGGGGGACACCCCGTTCTCGTGCCGGCGGTTGATCACGTCGTCGCCGCCGGACGTCATGGGGTTCACGGGTGGGCGGACGTGGCGGGGCCCGGCGGGCAGGTGTCACGTACCGCGGGCTTGACGATCTTCCCGGAGGCGGTGCGGGGGAGGTCGGCGACGAAGACGACGCTCTTCGGGATCTTGTACTTGGCCAGCCGGCCGCGCAGATGCGCGAGTAGCTGCCGACCGTCGACGCGGGCGTCGGGGTGCAGCACGACGGCCGCGTGGCCGGTCTCCCCCCACTCGGCGTCCGGTACGCCGACGACCGCGCATTCGCGGACCGCGGGATGACTCAGCAACGCGTCCTCCACCTCGGCCGGATAGACGTTCTCCCCGCCGGAGACGAACATGTCCTTGACGCGGTCGACGATGTACGCGAATCCGTCGTCGTCCGTCCGCGCGACGTCGCCCGTGCGCAGCCAGCCGTCGTCGGTGAAGGCGGCCTCGGTGTCCCCGGGCCGGTGCCAGTAGCCGCGCATGACGTTCGGACCCCGCACGAGGATCTCGCCGCGCTCCCCGGGGCCGGCGGCGCGTCCGTCGGGCAGACACACCCGGGTGTCGGTGAAGAAGTGCGGCACCCCGGCGGACCCGGCCTTCGCCGCCGCCTGCGTCCGGTCCAGGAAGAGCACACCGGGGGACGCCTCGGTCAGGCCGTAGCCCTGGCTGAAGGCCAGGCCGCGGGCGAGGTAGGTGTCGATGGTGCGCGTCGGCACGGGTGCGCCCCCGCAGATCAGGGAGCGCAGGCTGGACAGGTCGGCCGACGGCCACCGCGGCTGAGCTGCCATCGCGTCGTACATGGTGGGGACGCCGAACATGTAGGTGACGCGGTGGCGTTCGACGGCCTCCAGTACCCGCCCGGCATCGAAGGTCTCCATCAGGATCACCCGGC
The DNA here is from genome assembly GCF_040639815.1 of Streptomyces sp. NPDC023723. NCBI lineage: Bacteria > Bacillati > Actinomycetota > Actinomycetes > Kitasatosporales > Streptomycetaceae > Streptomyces > Streptomyces sp. NPDC023723. Next base: position 50,891 of record NZ_JBFAAP010000035.1, on the reverse strand, counting down.
CGCCCTTGAGGAGGGTGGGCAGGCAGGTCATGTCGAGTCCGGCGGTGTGGAACAGGGGGGCGACTACCAGTGTCACCTCGTCGGCGGCCAGGTCGGTGTCGACGAGGACGTTGACGCTGTTCCAGGTGAGGTTGGCGTGGGTGAGTACGGCGCCCTTGGGACGTCCGGTGGTCCCCGAGGTGTACATGATGACGCAGGGGTCGTCGGGGGCGACGGGTTCGTCCAGGGGTTCGGACGTGGCGCCGGTGACCAGCATTTCGTAGCCGAGGGCGCCGGCGGCGGCCGTACCGAGGGTGATCCGGTGCCGGACGGGCCCGTCCGCGAGGGCCGCCGCGGCAGTCCTGGCGTGGCCGGTGTCGTGGATCAGTACGGTGCTGCCCGAGTCGGCGAGCTGGTAGGCCAGTTCCGGTGTGGCCAGCCGGGTGTTGAGCGGCACGAAGACGGCGCCGAGCACACCGGCCGCGAACAGGGTCTCCAGGAACGCCGGGTGGTTGGGGCCGAGGTAGGCGACCCGGTCGCCGCGCGCCACTCCGCGCGAGCGCAGCGCGTGGGCCAGCCGCAGCACCCGTTCGTGCAGGTCCGCGTAGGTGAGCTGGGTGTCGTGGTGGATGACGGCGGTTCGTCCGGGTGTCCTGCGGGCCCGGCGGGCGGGCCAGGAGCCGATGCCCTCGTTGCGCACGGCGTTCCCCCTCAGTCCCTGGTCAGGCCGAGCAGCCGGGCGGCATTGTCCTTGAGGATCTTCGGCCGCACCTCGGGTTTGAGGTCGAGCTTCTCGAAGTCGGCCAGCCACCGGTCGGGGGTGATGACCGGGTAGTCGGAGCCGAAGAGCACCTTGTCCTTCAGCAGCGAGTTGGCGTAGCGCACCAGTTGGGGCGGGAAGTACTTCGGCGACCAGCCCGACAGGTCGATGTACACGTGCGGCTTGTGGGTGGCGACCGCGAGCGCCTCGTCCTGCCAGGGGAAGGAGGGGTGGGCCAGGATGACACGCAGCTGGGGGAAGTCCACGGCCACGTCGTCGACGAGCATGGGGTTGGAGTGCTTCAGCCGGATGCCGCCGCCCCCGGGCACACCGGCGCCGATGCCGGTCTGCCCGGTGTGGAACAGCGCGGGCACGCCGAGTTCCTCGATCACCGCGTAGAGCGGGTACGCCATCCGGTCGTCGGGCGAGAACCCCTGGAGGCTGGGGTGGAACTTGAACCCGCGCACCCCGTACTCCTCCACCAGCCGCCGTGCTTCCCTCACGCCCGCCCGGCCCTTGTGCGGGTCGACGCTCGCGAACGGGACGAGGACGTCGGCGTGTTCGGCGCAGTTCTCGGCGACTTCCTCGTTGGCGATGCGGGGGTGACCGGTGGCGTGCTCGGCGTCCACGGTGAACACCACGGCCGCCATCCGGCGTTCCCGGTAGTACGCGGCCATCTCGTCGATGGCCGGCTGCCGGTGGCCGTACGCCTTGAAGTACTCCTCGGAAGCACCGAACAGTTCCGGACCGAGCGCGCCGTGGCCGCTGCGGGAGATCTCGGCGTGGGTGTGCACGTCGATGGCGGTCAGCGCGGTGACATCGATCGCCTGGTCGCTCATCTCAGACCTCCGGGGCCTCGGGGCGGGGCTGCCGTACGTCTCTGGCCCGGCGCCGGCGCCGGTCGTGCCACCGCTCGGCGATCATGTCCGCGCGCCCGGTGCTGTCCTTGGCACGGTCGGAGGCGAGGAAGGTGATGAGGCCCGCCGCGTCCTCGACGGTGCCGAGGTTCCCGTCCTCGCGCAGCCGGTCGGGCAGCGGTGCGCCGGTGTGCTCGGCCTCCTCGATGACCGGGGTGAGCGCCGGAACGGTGCTGGTCACCTCGGCGGCGGCGAGCGCCCGGGCGTACGCCAGTCCCAGTCCGCGGCCGCTTCCGGTGACGACGGCGGCTCTGCCGTGCGGTTCCATGACTGCGCCTCTTCCCGTGAGCAGCGGTTCCGACAGGGCTGCCACCCGCCGCAAACAACAGGATTCCTGTCGATTGGCTCAGTGTTCTGGTTCAACAGGATTCCTGTCAATGACTTAGGGTGGGCCGCTGTGACAGGCGGAACGGCTGCCAGCGGAGGCACGGCATGACGGAGACGGCACCGCCCGCGGCGGCACCCGGGGTGACGGCGGGACCTTCCCTGCTCTACCTGCTCAAGCGGGCGGAACTCGTCGTGCGGGCCAGGCTGGAGGAACTCCTCAAGCCCGCCGGGGTCACCGCGCTCCAGTACACCGCGCTGACCGTGCTGGAGCGGCACGACGGGGTGTCCGCCGCCCAGTTGGCCCGGGACTCCTTCGTCACCGCGCAGTCGATGGCCGACATGGTCCGCGCACTGGAGAGCCGCGGCCTCGTCCGGCGCGAGCCGCACCCGGACAACCGGCGGGAGAAGGTCATCCGCCTCGCCGCCCCCGGCCGCCGGCTGCTGGCCGACTACGCCGAGCCGGCCCGGCGACTGGAGGACCGTATGGTCCAGGAGCTGGAACCCGCCGACGTCGACCGCTTCCGGGACGCCCTGAAGAGCGCGCACCGGTCACTGTCCTGAGGGCCCCGCCCCGAGAGCGGTGCCACCCGCTTCCTGGGCCCGCGCGAGGCCGGCCAGCAGTACGTCGATCATGTGGCGGGCCCGGTAGTCGGGGAAGGTGCCGACCCCGATGCACAGGTTGCCGACGGCGAGCATGAGGTCGTAGGCGCGTACGTCCGCGCGGGTGTGGCCGGCGGCCGCCGACGCCGTGAGCAACTGTTCCAGCACCGGCAGCAGACGCTCGACGAACTCGCTGTGCAGGCTCTCGAACCCGGACTGGTCCGAGCGCATCGCCTCGGCCAGGCCGTGCTTGGTCACCAGGAAGTCCGCGAACTGGTGCACCCACAGCCGCAAAGCCTCGTACGGCGTACCGGCGGCGGGAGGGGTGTGCGCGGCGGCGGCGAGCGCGCCGAGCTGGTGCCGGAAGACCGCGACCACCAGGTCCGCCCGGGTGGGGAAGTGGCGGTAGATGGTGCCCATACCCAGGCCGGACTCGGCGGCGATCTCCCGCACCGGGGCATCCACCCCCGTGCGGACGAAGACGGCCGCGGCGGCGTCCAGGAGCACCTGCTCGTTGCGGCGGACATCGGATCGCTTGCGTCGGCCGGTGGAGGACGACGACGTTTCGTCCGTGGACATCGAGGACACCCCTGGTTGCGAAGCGGAGCGGCGCTCCGTATTGTGGGACCCATCCGGAGCGGCGCTCCGCATTGCCATTATGGCAGCTCATCGCGCCTTACGGTCTCCGACGCCTGCCCAGAAGGGTCTTCTCCTCATGCACGGCACCACCACGGACACCCCCGCCACCCCGACCGTCACCGTCAGGCCGGTCGCGCTCCCCGCCCCCGGCCGGGGCCAGGACCTGCACGTACGGGTCACGGCGCCTACGACCGGACGCGACCTGCCCGTCGTCCTCTTCTCGCACGGCGCGACGCTGACCATGGACGACTACGCGCCACTGGCCGGCTTCTGGGCCGCGCACGGGTTCGTCGTCGTGCAGCCGACCCACCTCGACTCGCTGGGCCTGCCGCCCGACGACCCGCGCACCGCGCTCATCTGGCGGATCAGGACCGACGACCTGACCGCCGCCCTGGACCACCTCGGCACCATCGAGGCCCAGGTGCAGGGGCTGACCGGTCGCGGCGACCACGACCGTGTCGCGGTCGCCGGGCACTCGTGGGGCGCGCAGACCGCCAGCACACTGGTGGGCGCCCGGGTCCTGGGCCCCGACGGCACGCCCGGTGCGAGCATGGCCGATCCCCGCGTCGGGGCGGCCGTGCTGCTCTGCCTGCCGGGAACCGGCGGCACCGACCTGAGCCCGCTCGCCACCCAGTACTTCCCGTTCATGAGCCCGGACTTCGCCGAACTCAAGACACCGAGCCTGGTGGTCGCCGGCGACCGGGACCAGTCGCCGCTGACGGTGCGCGGCCCGGACTGGTTCACCGACGGTTACCGCCTGAGCCCGGGCGCCACCGACCTGCTGACCCTCTTCGGCGCGGAACACGGCCTCGGCGGCATCCAGGGCGCCCACGACACCCGCACCACCGACGAGAGCCCCGAGCGGGTCGCCCTCGTCCAGCGCGCCACCGTGGCGTACCTGCGGACCGCGATGGGCGTCGACGACGCCTGGCCCACCGCCCGCCACGCCCTGACCACGGCCGCCGAACCACTGGGAAGGGTGGACTCGAAATGACCTGACACCCAGTCAGCCAGTCACATCCCTTCGATGCCTGCACGCCGGCCATTGCGAAAGCTTGATGAAAACGATTATCGTCTCTGAATGTGTCCGAGGGGGCATGAACATGACCTAGGGGGTTCTCCCTTGCGTACCCACAGACGTCTGCTCACCGTCACCGGCCTCGCCGCCGCCGCGATCGCCACCGCCGGTCTGAACACCTCCGCCTTCGCCGCCACCACTCTGACCAGCGGCCACGTCGATGTCCTCGACGCCGAGTGGGACGGCGCCGACCTGCACCTCCACGTCCACGACGAGGAGACCGACACCGAGTACGAGCCGGCGGACGTCACACTGTCCGTGCCGGCCGCCGCCAAGGTCACCAACCCCGGTTACGGCTTCCTGGGCGCCGGCGGCCAGATATGGCTGCTGCCCGACACCGAAGCGGAGGCGGACGCCGCCGGCGTCCTGTTCGCCGGCGTCTCCACCGAGCACCTCACCACCGGCGTCTTCACCGGCGACACCGTCGGCTACCGGCTCCTGACCGCCACCCGCGACGGTGCCGCGACCGACGACTTCAGCATCTACACCGGGAACGGCGTCCGCTGGTACGACAGCGACACCGCCACCACCTCCTACAAGTCCCGCACCTTCCCCGTCGGCGCGCACAACCACGCCAACTGGGCCTTCGAGGAGGCCGGCACCTACCGGCTCACCTTCCAGGTGCAGGGCACGGCCGGCGGTGTGACCGAGTCCGCCACCGAGACGTACACGGTGGTCGTCAGCCCGTGACCCCGGCCCTGGCGCGCAACGGACGCGCTCTCACCGGCGCGGTGCTGACCGTGGCGACCGCGGTGCTCCTGGGCGCGGCAGGGCTGGTCGCCGGCGGCAGCGGGGACGCCCGCGCCGCCGGCGGTGCCGTCGTCCTCGACGAAGGCGAACTCGACCTCACACCCCGTCCCGTCGACGGCGCGCTCCAGTTGCTGATCGACGACCGCAGCGGCGGTACGCCGGTGGTGCGGGAGCCGTCCCAGGTGGTGCTGCACGCGGTGCCGTCCACCTTGCAGTACACCGTCGATCCGCTGGCCACCGCACTGGGCACCACCACTCTGGACAGCTGGCAGCTCAACGGCTGGGAGGCCGCGAACATCTTCGCGCCGGAACCCGGCTGGAACGGCGCCGAGGCGGGCGGTGACACCGACATCACACTGTCCGGCTTCGAGGGACCCGGCGATTTCGGCATGGCCACCTACACGCCGGAGATGGACGACGTGAACGCTCCGGCGGTCCCGTACCTCGGCACCGCCGCCTCCGTCCCGCGCTCCTTCACCCTCCCCGGCGGCACCGAACGGCTGCTGCCCACCTGGCAGTTCACCGCAGAGGGCGTCTACCGGCTGACCTTCACGGTGCGCGGCGGCGGCACGGCCGACACCGAGACGCTGACCGTGGTCGTCGGTGACGACGTCGCCCCGGAGGACGTCCTGCCGGGCGACGGCTCCACGCCGGCACCCACCACTCCCCCGCCGGACACCGGCCCGCCGTCCCCGGCACCCGCCGCGCACGTCATCGACAACGGGCACCTGGACCTGGCCGCCCGGCCGGTCGACGGCGCCCTGCGGTTCCAGGTGAAGGAGGGCAGTACGCAGTCGTACGAGTGGCACGAGCCGGACGCGGTCGTACTGCACGTGAAGCCGGGGGCCCGGCGGAAGATCACCGCGGGGTACGAGTTCCTCGGGGCGGTGGGCGACGCGGTGTGGTGGCTGCCCATCCAGCAGGTCGACGGTCTGGTCTGGCCCGGGTTCAGCACGGACCAGTTCACGAGCTCCGAGATCGACGGACGGGTCACCTTCTCGCTCGACGCCGTACGCGGACCGGGCTCGGTGAGTGTCTTCACGGAAGGCTCGGTCGGCTCGGTGATCACCCACGCTCACAGCGGTGACGGGCTGCCGGACCGTTTCGACCTGTCGGTGCCCACCCACCGGCACACCGTGTGGGCCTTCGCCGCGGAAGGCGTCTACCGCACCACCTTCACCCTGAGCGCCACCCTCGCCGACGGTACGGAGGTGTCCGACACGGGGACCCTGGCGTGGGTGGTGGGCGACGGCACCGATCCGTCGGCCGTCGCGCCCGGTGCGGGCGACGAGCCCACGGCGACACCGACCACCACACCCGGTACGACACCCACCGCGACCTCGTCGGGCACCGCCTCCGCGGCACCGGGCGGTTCGCCCGCTCCGTCGTCCGTCGCGTCCGCCTCGTCGGACGCGGCGGGCGCTGCGGACGGGACCGGATCGGGGACCGGCGCGGTATCGACGTCATCGGGCACGGCCGGCGGCTCGTCCTCCGGGAACGCCGGCGCGCTCGCCACCACCGGCGCACGGGTCACGGTGGTCGCCGGTATCGCGGTCGCCGCCCTCGTGCTGGGCGGCGGAACGGTGTTCCTCGTGCGCCGCCGCCGGCGTACAACCCCATGACAGCGCCGAGTTCAGCCGGGTCAGCCACATCAGTCAGACCAGCCAAATCCCCAGTGAAGGAGGAGCCCCATGCGGGGGCACCCGAGAGGTCTCACCGCCGCGTTACTCGTGACGGCCGCCCTGCTCAGCGGCTGCGGCGGGCTCGAAGAAAGCCGGTCCGACGCGGAGTTGAACGTCTCCACCACCACCGCCGTCGTGGCCGACCTGGTCCGCCGGGTCGGCGGTGACCGGGTCGACGTCACCTCGATCGTGCCGCGCGACGGCGACCCGCACTCCTACGAGCCGAGCCCCGGGGACGCCACCGGGGTCACCCGGGCCGACATCGTCTTCGGCAACGGCCTGCTGCTCGAGGAGCCGGGGATCATGAAGATGGTCCACAGCAACGCCGGTGAGTCCGTCCCGAAGATCGAACTGGGTGAACGGCTCGAAGAGTACGGCGGCACCGTGCTCGAACTGGAGGAGGACCTCGGCCTGGACGTCCTCTGGCTCGGCTGGGCCGTGGAGGGCGAGGTCACCGGCGCCGGCTCCCAGGTCCGTACCACGGCCACGAAGCTGGAGGGCCCCGGTGAGCTGCGGGTCTACCTCACCGACACGCTCGGCAGACCCCAGGTGTACGTCGACTCCTCCGACGGCTTCGGCGAGAGCGACTCCTTCACCCTGCCGCCCGAGGCGCACACCCACGTCAACTGGGCCTTCAGCGCGCCCGGTACCTACCGGCTCACCGTCGAGGGACAGACCGAGACCCTGGACGGACAGCGCACGAAGATCGGCAGCGGCACCTTCACCTTCACCGTCGGCGACGCTGCCGAGGCGCCCGCCGGGGCCGAGGTGCTCGACGGCGGGCACGCCGACGTCGCGCTCGACGCGGAGACCGGGAAGGTGTACGTCCGCGCCGGCGACGAGAGCGGCGAGACCCGGCGGATCGCCGCCGGGGACGTCGTACTCGACGTCCCCGACCGGGCCAGGGAGACGGTGCCCGAGGAGAAGCCGTACGCCTTCCTCGGCGCGCCCGGCGACGAGCTGTGGGTGCTGCCGCAGGCGGTGATCGGCAAGCATGTGCACGGTGACCTCGACCCGCACACCTGGGAGGACGTCGCCAACGCCGAGGCGTACGTCCGCCGGATCGAGGCCGAGCTGACCGAGGCCGATCCGCGGGGCCGGGCGGTCTACCAGAAGAACGCCGCCGCGTACCTCAGGACGCTCGGCGCCCTGGACCAGGAGGTCGCCAGGACGCTCGCGACAGTGCCCGAGGAGAACCGCGAACTCGTCACCACGCACGACGCCTTCGGCTACCTCGCCAAGGCGTACGGCATGAAGGTGGTGGGCTTCGTCGTGCCGGTACCGAACCAGGAGCCCAGCGCCGCCGAAGTGGAGCAGCTCGGCGACACCATCCGGGACAAGCGGGTGCCCGCCGTCTTCCTGGAGCCGAACCTGGCGGCCCGCGCCGACGTGCTGCGCCGGGTCGCCGAGGACGAGCGGGTCGCCATCTGCACCCTCTACGGCGACTCGTTCGACGACAGGATCCACGACTACGTATCGATGATGCGGCACAACGCACGGGAACTCGCGAAGTGCCTGGGGGGAACGACCCGATGAACAGCACGAAATGTGCCAACGGTACGAACAGCACTGCCAGCACTGTCAGCAACGACAGCACACGCAGAAACCGGCGGATCGCCGTGGCCGTGGTCCTCGCCGCGGCCGTGGCGCAGGGCGGATCCGCCGTCGCGGACGACGGGCCGGACGCCGATACGGAACTGGGCCGGATCGCCTACACCGACGGAACCCTCACCCTGGACCCGGCGGACACCGCGCACCTGCTGCGCGTCGGCCGGGCGGGGACGCGGGACGACTCGGCGCCCGGCTGGGACACCACCGGCGTCCCCGGGTCGGCGGTCGCCGGGGACACCGTGCGGTGGTCCCTCGCCGGGGTGGACGGCCCGGGCCAGCTGAAGGTGTACGGCACGGAGGGTGACCAGCCGCTCTTCGACAGCGCGGACGGACAGCCGGACGTACGACGGCTCCCGGTCGGCGCACGGGCCGACACACGGTGGGAGTTCAGCGCGGACGGCACCTACCAGGTCATCTTCAACGCGGAGGCCACGGCGGCCGACGGGCGCGACCTGTCCGTGGGCACCGTGTACACCGTGGTGGTGGGAGACACGGCCGCGGCCGACGAGTCGTCCGCCGGGCAGGAGGTGCCCTTCCCCGAGACCCCGGCGTCATCGGGCGCCGTCGAGCAGCCCGGTGCCGCGATCGCGGACGAGTCGGAGGCCGGGTCCCGGGCGGCGAAGACCGCGACGGCCACCACGCTCACCGCCGCCGCCGACGACAACGGCGATGACAGTGCCGTCGTGTCGGAGAAGAAGGTGCTCGACGACGGGCACGTCGACTTCGCCGCGCGGGTGGTCGACGGCAAGCTCCAAATCCACCTCAAGGACGGCACGGTCGCGGGGCGGACCATCTGGCGCGAGCCGTCCTCGGTCGTCCTGCACGTCAAGCCCGCCGCGAGGAACACCGTCCCGGACAACGACGAGTTCACCTTCCTGGGCCAGGCCGGCGCCCCGGTCTGGCTGCTCGACCAGGTGCAGCAGGAGGGCCTGCTGTGGCCCGGCTGGTCGACCGACAACATCACCGCCGGTGCGACCGAGGGGAACGTGAGGTTCTCCCTCACCGCGGTCGACGGTCCCGGCGCCTACGCCCTGTACACCTACGACGCCATGTCCGGCGCCGACGTCCTCTTCGACAGCGGTGACGGAGTGCCGGACTCCTTCGATGTCGCCCCCAACACCCATGCCCACGGCGGCTGGGCGTTCACCGCGCAGGGCACCTACCGGCTGACGTTCAGGATGAGCGGAAAGCTCGCCGGCGGAAAGGCCGTGAGCGACACCGAGACGGTGACCTTCGTGGTCGGTGACACCGATCCCTCGACGGTGTCACCGGGCGGGGGCACGGACCAGGGCTCCGCCGGGTCCTCGAACGGCGACCCGGGGTCCTCGGACACGTCCGGTGCCGGCTCGACGAGCGGCTCGCAGGACGGCTCGGCGTCGGAGGGCGCCGGTGGCGCGATGGCCTCCACCGGTGCCGGTGGCGCCGTACTCACCGGCGGCAGCGCCGCCGCGCTCACCGCGGCGGGCGTCCTGTCCGTGCTGGCCGCCCGGCGTCGCGGGACCAGGCGTGGCTGACGGCACGGACCCGCTGCTGCGGATCACCGGCGCGACGGTCGCCCTGGGCGGACGCACGGTGCTGGAGCGGGCCGACCTGTCGGTGGGCGCCGGGGAACTGGTCGGTCTCATCGGCCCGAACGGCGCCGGGAAGACGACGCTGCTGCGGGCCGCCCTCGGCCTGGTCGCGCTGGCCTCCGGTGAGGTGACCGTGGCGAACCGGACCGGGCGCCGGGCCGGAGAGGGCGTCGGCTACGTGCCCCAACGCCACGAGTTCGCCTGGGACTTCCCCATCGACATCGCGGGCGCGGTCCTGACCGGCCGGACCCGGCGGATCGGCTGGCTGCGCCGGCCGGGCGCCGCCGACCGGGCGGCGGTCGACGAGGCGCTGGAGCTGACCGGACTCACCGCGCTGCGGCGCCGGCCCGTCGGTGAGCTCTCCGGCGGTCAGCGGCAACGGGTGCTGGTGGCCCGGGCGCTGGCCGCCGGCCCCCGGGTCCTGCTCCTGGACGAGCCGTTCACCGGAGTCGACGTCCCCACCCAGGAACTGCTCAACGAGTTGTTCGGCCGGCTGGCCGCGGAAGGCAGAGGGCTGCTGATGACCACCCATGACCTGGCGGCGGCCGCCCGCACCTGCGGCCGGGTGGTGCTGCTCAACCGCACGGTGGTCGCCGCGGGCGGCCCGGAACTGCTGGCCGACCCGGACCAGATGCTGCGGGCGTTCGGCCTGGACCGCGCGATCGGCACGGTGGCCGCACCGTGAACGCCCTCGTCGCTTTCCTCACCGATCCCTGGCAACTGCCTTTCATGCAACGGGCGTTCGCCGTGGCTGCGATCATCGGCGCGGTGTGCGGCGTGGTCGGGGTCTACGTCGTGCTGCGCGGCATGGCGTTCATCGGCGACGCCGTGGCGCACTCCGCGTTCCCGGGCGTGGCCCTCGCCTACGCCTTCCAGGGCAACCTGCTGCTCGGCGGCGCGGCGGCCGGCGTCACCACGGCCGTGCTGATCGCCTTCGTCTCGCAGAACCGGCGGCTCAAGGAGGACACCGTCATCGGTGTCTTCTTCGCCTTCGCCTTCGGGCTCGGCATCGTCCTGGTCTCCACCCGCGACAGCTGGACGACGGACCTCTCGTCCTTCCTGTTCGGCCAGGTACTGGCGGTCAGTGCCGCGGATGTGTGGACGGTGGCCGGCATCGGTGCCGTACTGGTCCTGGTCGTCCTGGCGATCGGCAAGGAACTCGTCGCCGTCAGCCTCGACCGCGAGACGGCGCGCAGCGCGGGGCTGCCGGTCTTCCGCCTCGACCTCACCCTGTACGTCCTCGTCACGTCGACGATCGTGATGTCCCTGGAAGCGGTCGGCAACATCCTCGTCCTCGCCCTGCTCATCACACCCGCCGCCACGGCCCGGATGCTCACCGAGCGGCTGTGGGCCATGACCCTGCTCGCCTCGGCCATCGGCTGCCTGGGCAGCACCGCCGGCCTCTACGTCTCCTACGCCTACGACCTCGCGGCCGGCGGCTCGGTGGTCGTGGTACTCACCGCACTGTTCGTCCTGACCTGGCTGCTGGCACCCCGCCACGGACTGCTGGCGAAGCCGCTCCGCCGCCCGGACACCGCACCACCGGTCGCGGACGGCGGCTGAGATCCGGTCCGTATCGCACATCGCACATCGTGTACCGCACGTCGCAGTCGGCGCGGGCACCCTCAACCGGGCATGAGTGCCCTGCTCGCGCGCCATTCCGGTGCCTCCGCGGTGTCGGTGAACTCCAACAGGTGCTGACCGGCGAAACGCTGCAATGCGGCACGCACTTCAGCGGGGGTGGTGTAGAAGAACTCGCGTCGTGCGTTGATGCGGTTGACGCGCCGGTCCTCGAACTCCTGATGCAGGCGCCGCTCCAGGCCCACCGCGTCCTCACTGAAGATCAGCGCGTGCACGTCGAAACGGAAGGGCACCGAGGCGTCGCCGAGTTCGATGACCCGGTCCATCGGGTCCAGCCGTCGCGTCAGCCCGATCTTGACCATGCGTTCGCCGAAGGCGCCGATGTTGGAGATGACGTACACATACCCGGCGCGAATGTTGGCCTCCCGGGCGTCCACCGCCCGCAGGTCGTCGTCGAGCTGCCGCAGCCTGCCCTCCAGCTCGGCGATGCCCGCCGGGTCACCGGTCCCGGCACGCAGCCGCCGCAGCGCGCTCTCGTAGTGCCCGCGCTCCTTCTCCAGACGCTGCCGCTCACGTTCGATCTCCCGCTGAAGGCGCTCTTCCTCACGCTGTCGGGCCCGCAGTTCCCGCTGTTCCTCCTTCTCCGCCTCCTTGCGGGCCAGATGGTCGGCGGTGAGTTCCAGTTCCTGGACGCGCAGACGGTGGTACTCGTCACTGATACGGATGTGCATCGTGGCCCCGAGCCGCGCGATCGTCTCGCGCGTCTTGCCGAGCCGGTCGATGAGTGAGGACAACCGGTGCGGCTTCATGCCGCGCACCGCGTTGTCCGCCTCGGCGTTGTAGGCGCGCAGCATCAGCTTGGAGAAGTCGCGCACCATCTTGCGGCCCTGCGTGAGCGAACCGTTCACGGTCCAGTCCTGCGCGGCCAGCACGGCGCCGTTGTCACGGACCAGTTGTTTGTACCGGGCCTTCAGCCGCTCCAACTGACCGGCATACGCCACCGCGTCGGCCAACGGGTGCCGGTACTCGTAGACACCGGCCTCCTGCAACATCCGTACCTCGTCGATGACCACCAGGTCCGCCTGCGCCGCGGCGACCTGCGCCCGGGCGTGCTCCGCCTGTTGGGCCAGCGCCTGCGCCTGGGCACGCACATCGACCAGCGCCTGCGCGGCCCGCTCCGCGGCGTGCTCCACCTTCGTGTCCAGCAGCCCGTCGATCCGCTGAAGTTCCGCCAGCTTCTCGGTATGGGACTGCCGCAGCCTCTCCTGCTCAGCGGCGATCGTCGCACTGTCGGCTCCGATCACCCTGCTCAGCTGAACCGTCAGCTGGTCGACCTGCGCCTGCAGCGCCCGCGCACGCTCCTCGCTGTGCGCGAGTTCCCCCGCCAATCGCTCGGCTTCCGCCTCGGCCTGCTTGCGCCGCCGCCCGAACAGGCCGGCAGGAGCCGCGCCCGTCGCCGTGCCGTGGGACGCCGGTGCGGCGGGCTGCACCGCCGGCTGCTCCGGCACCCACAACTGCCACCCCGGAGGCACGGGCCAGGACGGGTCAGGCTGCCAGCCGGGCGGCGGCACCCACCCCGGGGCGGGAGTCGGCCAGCCTGGCGGAGGATTGAAGCGGTACGTCATGCGGATCTGCTCCCCGAGGGCCGCGGCACCCGGGGGAAACGCCCTGTCACGGCGGGCCTCCCGAGGCCAGTGCTACACGTGCGGGGAGTACGACTGCCATACGGTCGGCATGGTTGTATGAACTGACGGCGTTCACACCAACGGGTCATCTCAACGGAAAACCGGGGGCAAGACAGACCCCAGACCCTATGGCGGCCTCTACTGCCCGGGTCCGGAGCGGCGGCTAGTCACCCGGCCAGGTGCTTGCCGAAGAACTCGGTGAGCTCGGCGACGGCGGGGGTGACGTATTCGTCCTTGTCGTACAGGTCTATGTGCGTGGCACCGTCGATGACGACCAGTTCCTTGGGCTCGGCTGCCCGCTCGATCGCTTCGCGGCTGAAGTAGGCGCTCTCCGCCTCCGAACCGGCGATCATCAGCAGGGGGCGGGGTGAGATGAGCCGGATCATCGCGTACGAGTCGTACTGGGCGAGCTGGTCCACGCTGCGCAGTACCCATCCCTGGACCGCGCGGGGATGGTAGCCGCGCGGGGTGCAGTAGAACTCGAACGTCTCCCGGAACTGCCTGGTTTCGGTCTCCAGCAGTTCCTCGGCCTGGTCGGGAATCCATGCCGCCAGCTGCGGGGCCGCGCCGCGTGCCTCCTCGGTGCGCGCCGCACCGGCCTGGTCGAGCAGGGCCTGGAGGATCGCCGGGTCCTGTGTGCGGCCAAGTCCCTCACGGAACACCGACCCGAGGTCCACGGCACTGACCGTGGCGACGGCCTTGACGCGATGGTCGGTCTGAGCGGCGTAGGGGACGTAACCGCCGGACGCGCAGATACCCAGGGCTCCGATGCCTCCCGCATCGATGTCGGCACGGGAGGTCAGGTAGGTCACGGCGGACTTGATGTCCTCGGCGCGCTGGAAGGGGTTCTCCATGCCGCGCGGCTCGCCCTCGCTCTCGCCCTGGTACGCGGCGTCGAAGACGAGCGCGGCGAATCCGGCGCGGGCCAGGCGCTCGGCGTAGACGCTCGGGCTCTGCTCCTTCACGCCGCCTCCCGGATGGGAGATGACAATGGCCGGCAGTGACCCGTCGACATAGTCGTCGGGGGTGAAGAGAATCCCCGCGAGGGCGAGATCGTCGCTGGGGAAGGTGACGCGGGTCTTCACTGTCTGTGTCTCCTGGTACAGGTGGCGAAGTGCTGTGTTCGCGGTGGCACGGATTTTTCCGGCGGGACCTTGACCTCGGGACAGTCCGTCCGCCGACCACGTCACCGACAGTCGCACGCGTCATGTGGGCGGGTAAGGGGCTTCTTCTGTCCTCGGACACCGTGGTCCTGGGACACGGCAGGCCCACTGTCAGGGGCCCGGCGGGCTGTAAGACTTGTACCCATGAGCAGCAGCGACTCCCGCGACAGCGAACTGGGCGCCTTCCTGAAGGCACGACGCACAGAGCTGAGCCCGGCCGAAGCGGGGCTGCCCGATTCGGCCGGCAGGCGCAGGGTCAAGGGCTTGCGCCGTGAGGAGGTGGCCTTGCTGGCGTCGATCAGCCCCGACTACTACACGCGCCTGGAGCAGGGCCGGCGTCAGGCTTCCGAACCGGTGCTGGACACCCTCGCGTGTGTCCTCCGACTCGATGACGGCGAACGTGCCTACATGTTCGAACTGTCCGGCCGGGACGCCGCCCGGCCGCGTCGGCGCAACACGCAGAAGGTCCAGCCGCAGCTGCAACGCCTCCTGGATGACCTGCCCACCACGCCGGCCGTCGTCCTCGGCCGCCGCACGGACATCCTTGCCTGGAATGCCATGGCGGCCGGCCTGTTCACCGACTTCGCGCGGATCCCGGAGGGGAAGCGCAATTTCGTGCGGCTGGTCTTCCGCGAGCCCGCCGTCAGAGCGCTGTACCCGGACTGGGAGTGGGTAGCGCAGATGACCTTGGCGCAGCTGCGCATGGAAGCCGCCCGCGATCCGAAAGATCCGCAGCTGGCCGAACTGGTGGGCGAGCTGTCGCTTCAGGACCCCGACTTCCGACGCTGGTGGGGCGCGCACCGCGTCGCGACGCAGGGATCGGGCACGAAAACGCTGCACCATCCGGTTGTCGGCCCACTCACCCTCGACTGGTCCTTCCTCACCTCCACCGACGACCCCGACCAGCAGCTCATCACCCTGACCGCCGAGCCCGGCACACCCAGCCACGACCGTCTGCGCATCCTCGCCTCACGGGCCGCGCAAACCGCCGACCAACCGATCTAATACTCCGGCAGGATTTCGCTGTCTGACCTGTGGGTTTGGCTGGGCGGCCGGAGTGCGGCGGGCCGGGGCATGGTCGGGGACGGTCTCACGGGGGCCGCCCCTCGAACGTGCGACAACGCCGCCGGTAACGACAGCGACGAGGGCAAGGTCTCCTCGTGATGACCGAGCGTTCTGCCGCGCAATGGGAGCTGGAGCTCGACGACCTTTTCATCGGCATCGGCCATCGTTTCGGCCAGGTGGAGCTTCGGCGTCGCATGCGTGACTACGTACGCGGGATGCCGGCCCCGGTCGCCCGGAAGAACAGCCGGCAGTCGGCCGAGCAGGCGGGCGCATGGTGCTGCGGGCCCTCGCCGCCCCCCCTGCAGCGACGAACCGGGCCAGCTGATCCCCGGGCAGTCAGTCGGACAGCCCTTCTGGTCACGCGTACCGGGATCATCCTGTACGAGTGCGCACCAGACACACGCGGGTCGCCGGTTACTGCGGCCCGCTGCTGGCCCACCCCGGTGCCGTCAGGCGGGTGCCGTGGGCGTGGGCCCCAGGGCGTGGACCGCGAGATCGATCGCGGTGGTCAGACGCTCGATGTCGTGGCCGGCGCGTTCCCGCACCCGCAGGCCGAGCACCGTGGTGAACAACAGCTCCACCGCGCCGTCGATGTCGAGACCGGCGGACAGTTCGCCACGGTCACGGCCCTCGGCCAGCACGGAGCGCAGGGCCTGCCGGGTGACCTCGAAGGCGGCCTCGGTCCGCTGGTGGACCACCTCGTCGGTGGTGCCGAGCTCGGTGGCGGTGTTGACCACGAAGCACCCGCGGCCGGCTGCGCCGTCGGCCGGGCAGCCGACCAGCCACAGCATCCATTCCCGCAGCACCTCCCGGACGGGACGGTCCGCCGCGTCCAGCCGCTGCCGGGCCTGAGCCGACTCGGTTGCCCGGTAGTGGTCGAGCGCGCGCAGGAACAGCGTGCGCTTGTCCGTGAACGTGCGGTACAGGCTGCTGGGCGTGAGCTTCAGCTCGTCACCCAGGTCGCGCACCGAGGTGGCGTGGTAACCGCGTCGCCAGAACAGCTCGGTCGCCGACGTGACCGCGTTCTTCTCGTCGAACTGTCGGGGGCGTGCCATGTGTTCAGCCTACCCAACTTGTGGAGCGATCGCTCCCATACTAGGGTCGCCAGTATGGGAGCGATCGCTCCCGAACTGTTGGAGGAGGCTCCGTTGACGACCGCAGAACAGACCCCCGCCCCGACACAAGAACCAGCTGCCCCGGAGAAAAGCCGCTGGCCGGCGGTCTCCGTGGTGGCTCTGGGCACCTTCCTGCTGGTGACCGCCGAGCAACTGCCGATCGGTCTGCTGACCTCCGTGGGGTCCGCGCTGTCGGTCTCCGAGGGGACGGCGGGGCTGATGGTGACGGTGCCCAGCATCGTCGCCGCGTTCGCGGCACTGCTGGTTCCGATGCTCGTCGGGTCGATGGACCGGCGCCTCCTGCTGCTCGGCCTGATGGCCCTGATGACCGTCTCCAACCTGGCCTCGGCCCTGGCGCCGAACTTCGCTGTCCTGGTGGGCTCCCGGGTGCTGGTCGGTATCGCGATCGGCGGCTTCTGGGCCGTCGCCGGCGGCCTCGCCGTCCGGCTCGTCGCCCCCGCGGACGTGCCGCGGGCCACCGCGGTCATCTTCGGCGGCGTCGGAGCCGCGAACGTGTTCGGTGTCCCGCTCGGCACACTGGTCGGCGACCTCACCGGCTGGCGCACCGCCTTCTCTGCGCTGAGCGCCCTGGCGCTGGTCACGCTCATCGCCTTACTGGCGGTGCTGCCGGGGCTGGTCGCCTCGCAGGCCATCCGTCCCAAGCTGCTGATGGAGCAGTTCCGCAACCCCGGTGTGCGGGTTGGCATCATCGCGACGGTGCTCATCGTGTTCGGGCATTTCGCCGCCTACACGTTCGTGAGCCCGGCACTGCAGCAGCTGTCGGGAATCGACGAGCGCTACGTCGGTCCGCTGCTGTTCGGGTTCGGTGTGGCCGGCATGATCGGCAACTTCGCCGCCGGTGCGGCGCTCTCCCGCCGGGTGCACCGGAGCGTGCTGGTCATCGCCGTGGCCCTCGCGGTCGCGATGCCGCTCTTCCTGCTGCTGGGCCAGACCGCGGTCGGCGGCGCCATCCTGCTGATCGTCTGGGGTCTGTCCTACGGCGGTGTGTCCGTGGGCCTCCAGACCTGGACGATCAAGTCCGCCCCGCGCACGGTGGAAGCGGCCTCCTCGCTGTGGGTGGCGGTGTTCAACCTGGCCATCGGCCTCGGCGCGCTGGTCGGCGGCGTCATCGTCGACGCGCTCGGCCTCCAGGGCGTGCTGTGGCTCGGCGGCGCCTGCGCCCTGATCGCCGCCCTGGCGGTCTGGACCGCTCGCACCGACGACGCCCTTCGCTGACCAAGCCCTTCACCGAGCCCTTCGCCGGGCCCCACCGGGGACGCGTAGCGAGCGTCACATTGTGCCGGGCGCCAGGCGTGGCCTGGTTGCCGGTTACTGGGACGGGCCCTTGGCGAAGACGTGGGTGGCGGCCTTCGCCGAGAAGGTGCCGGCCGCGACCTGCGGTTCGAACGTTCCGATGCCGAAGATGATCGCCGCGACGGGCACACGGATGCCGGGCCGGGTTCAGGCGTGACCCGGGATCATGCCGGCCTCGTCCTGAAGGAGCCCCCGGTCAAAGCCGCAACCGGGTCAGAGCTTCGGCCATCACCTGGGCGAGGCGCTTCGACCCGTTGACATTGGGATGGGTGTGGTCGGGGGCGGCGTATTCGCGGTCGAGGAGGGAGAGGTCGGCTTCGGAACGGATCGCCGCGTCGAAGTCGACGAATTCGTGCCCGGATGTGCGGATCCACTCGTTGAGGGCAAGGCGCATGCCTTCTCGGCCGGGGTCGCCCGCGAGCTCCGGGGCGAGCGGTGTGACAGTGGCGAGAAGCACGGTGAGTCCTGCCTTCTGGGCCCGGTTGACCAGCTCCCGGTAGCCGTCGATCAACTGGGCGAGGGTCGGCATCTCCGCCAGCGACGTGACTCTGCCGGGAAGGCTCCAGTCGTTGTTGTTGTAGGCGATCACCAGGTGCGTCACGCCGTGGGTTTCGAGCACGTCCTCGTCGAACCGGGACAACCCGGCCCGGCCCCATGACGGAGTCGTCGACGGTGCGTCGAGCAGGATCCGGTTTCCTGCGATGCCTCGGTTGACGACGGCGATCCCGGCATCAGCGGGAAGCAGGGCCGCGGCGTACTGCGGCCACCCCATCACCGCGCTGGAGCTCCCCAGGCATACGACCACCGCCTTCGCCTCGGCTCCGGCTACCTCGACGGTGCGCAGGAAGGGACCTCCCGGAGGCAGGGACCAGCCGGTCCCGTCGGGCTCGGGTCCGCTGCCGGTGTTGGGGGCGGGGAATTCGCGCGATCCGTCGGCCTCCACCGGCGTCGATCCTTCGAGCGGGAACGTGCGCGATCCTGCGAAGTCGCCCGGCAGGGACCGGTCGAACGTGAACCCGTTCGCTGATGTGCAGGGCGTGGACTCGGGCAGATACAGGTCGACGACGACCTCGTCGCCGTGGCTGACGGTCAGGTCGACCGGGTCGGTCCAGCGCGATGCGCCGGCCGCGATCTCGATCGACGACTGCCCGTCGACGGAGAGCTCGGCGAACCGTCCGCCGACTCCGATGGCACCTCGTGCGATCCGAACGGGGCCGTCGCCGAAGAGATTGGACAGCTCCGCCCGGACACGGCTGCCGCCGATGCTCGCGGGCACCCTCATGCGGACGGTGACATCGTCGAAGGGCGGCTCGTCGTCCTCGCCGTGGAAGTCGGTCATGGCCTGGGTCCACGTCGGCGCCCAACCCATGCCGTCATCGGTCTCGTGTGTGCTCACGCTGGCCTCTTGGGTGTCTACCGGGGGTCGGCTGTCGGGTGTCGCTGTCACTCCGCCTGCTCGGCGGCGGTGAAGAGGCCGATGAAACCGGACGGTGCGTGGTCGCCGATCATGAGGTCCAGCATGTCGTGCGCCTCGGCGTAGACGGGTTCGGTGCGCGGGAACAGCGCCTCCTCGTAGGCGATGAGAGCCGCCTCGACATCGTCGGGGTGAGCGGCGATCGCCTTGCCGAGTTCGGCGCCGTCGAACATCGCGAGGTTCGCGCCGTCACCGGACGGCGGCATCAGGTGCGCGGCGTCGCCGAGAAGCGTCACTCCGGGCACGCGCTCCCAGCGGTGTCCGTCCGGGAGGGTGTGGATCGGGCGGGCGACCGGAGCGGACTCGCCGTCGGTGATCAGCGCGGTGAGCTCCGGGGCCCAGCCGTCGAACTCGGCCGCGATCCGGGCGGTCGCGGCGGCGGCGTCGGTGAAGTCGACGGCGGCGATCCACTCGGCGGAGCGCTTCAGCTCGACGTACGTGTGCAGGATGTTCCCCGCCTCGCGGTGCGCGATGATCCCCTTGCCCGGAGCCAGCGCGTACATGGCACCGGCACCGACCGCTTTCGCCGCCGCGGGGTGCCGCTCGTCGGCGTCGCGCAGGTAGATGTCGATGAAGGTCGTGCCGGTGTACCGGGGTACGGCGTCGGAGAGCAGGGGGCGGATCTTCGACCAGGCGCCGTCGGCGCCGATGAGGAGACCGCTGGTCACGGTCGTGCCGTCGGTGAAGGCCAGCTCGTGCCGGCCGTCGCCGAGGGATCGGACACCGGTGACCTTGTGTCCCCACCGGACGGTCCGATCGGGCAGGGAGCCGAGCAGGACGCGGCGCAGGTCTCCGCGGAGCACTTCGGGACGCTGCCCCGTGCCGTCGTCGGGGGCGTCGAACAGCAGCCTGCCGTGCTGGTCGAGCACCCGCGCCGCCTCGGCACCCCGGTGGATGATCGCACGGAACTCGTCGGTGAGGCCGGCGTCGGCGAGCGCGCGCTGCCCGTCGGCCTCGTGGATGTCGAGCTGGCCGCCCTGGGTGCGGGACTGCTCCGAGGGATCGGCCTCGTAGACCGTCGCCGGGATGCCGTGGACGTGCAGGACCCGGGCGAGAGTCAGGCCGCCGAGGCCGGCGCCGACGATGGCGATCGGGTGGTGGCTGATGTTCATGGGTTTCCTCGTTTCCGCGCGGCACAGCGTCGGGCACGTGCCCGACATCTAAATGGACCGGCGTTCCATAAACAATATGGAACGCCGGTCCAGGGTGTGTCAAAATGAGGTCATGCAGCGGACGCGAGGAAGAGCACCCACCGGGGGGCGGGCCGGCGCCCTCTCACAAGAGCTGATCGTCGGCGCGGCCGTCGCGCTGCTGGACGAGCTGGGCGAGCGGGGGCTCACCTTCCGGCTGCTGGCCAAACAGCTGAACACCGGGCCCGGCGCGCTGTACTGGCACGTGTCGAACAAGGACGAGCTGGTCGACCTGGCCGCCGATCAGGTGCTCGGCCACGCCTTCACCGCGCACCCGGGCCCTGGGGAAGAAGCCGGCTCCGGGCTGCGCGCGCTCGCCGTCGCCGTCTTCGACGCCCTGGACCGGCACCCGTGGGCGGCGTCCCACGTCTCCGCGCCGCCCACGCTGGCGAACGCGCTGCGCCTGCTCGACCGCGTCGGCACCCTGGTCGCACGAACCGCACTGCCGGCCGAACGGCATTTCGAGGTCGCCACCGCGATCTCCTACTACATCACCGGTGTCAGCGCCCAGATCATCGCCCCGCGCACCACTCACGACGCGACCGTCAGCCGCGACGACTTCCTCGCCGGGACCGCCCGACGCTGGGAAGCACTCGACCCGGCCGACTACCCCTTCCTGACCCGCACCACCCGGCACCTGCGCGACCATGCCGATCGTGACCAGTTCCTCGCCGGTCTCGACATGCTCCTGGACGGCCTGAACACGACCGCGGACCCGCGACCGCCCGCATGACACCGCGGTGCACGGCGGTGGTGCGGAGTCGATCTCCCGGCCGTCCGCGCGCCGCGCCGTCGCGCCGCCGCGCACCGCGGCCAACCCGGCAGTTGGCCGGCCACGTCTGGCGACCGCACCCGCCCCACCCGAACGGAAAGCACCGGACCTCACCCCAGCCCCATCATGGGCTCCGCGTAGTGCCGGAAGGCGCCGCGCTGGGCGTGGATGGCGTACAGGCGCCCAGCCAGGACGCCGGGGCTGGAGTGTTCGGCGTCCGGGCGGATCGCGCCGGGGATGATCAGCCGGATGCCGGCCCCGGGCCAGGCCGGCGCCCGATCAGCCGGCTGCGGGAGCGGCGGTGTATTCCTCGTCGGTCACGGGGTTCAGCCAGTGCACGACGTCGTGGTCGTCGTCGCCCTCGTTGATGGCGAGGTGGACCATCAGCCGGTTCGGGGCGGCGCCGTGCCAGTGCTCCTCGTCGGCTTCGAACAGGACGCGGTCACCGGGCCGGATCACTTCCACCGGGCCGCCGCGACGCTGGCACAGGCCGACGCCCTCGGTGACGAAAACGGTCTGGCCCAGTGGATGGCGGTGCCAGTGGGTGCGGGCGCCGGGCATGAAGTGCACCAGGTTGGCGGTGACCCGGGACGGGGCCGGTGCGGCGGCGACGGCGTCGATGTAGACGTCGCCGGTGAACCAGTCGGCCGGGCCCTTGGCGGTGTCGATCGAACTGCGGGTGATCTGCATGGTTGTTCCTTGTCCGGCGGGGCGGGTCAGGGCTTGAGGAGGGTCTTGACGGCGCGGCGCTCGTCCATCGCGCGGTAGCCCTCGGCCACCTGGTCGAGGGGCAGGGTCAGATCGAAGACCCTGCCCGGGTCGATCCGGCCGGCCAGGACGCGGCCGATGAGGTCGGGGAGGTAGCGGCGTACGGGGGCGGGGCCGCCGCGCAGGCCGACGTGGGAGAAGAACAGCTCCTGGCCGTCGATGGCGACCTCGTGGGGGACGCCGACGAAGCCGACGTTGCCGCCGGGCCGGGCGGAGTGCAGGGCCTGCTGCATGGCCTGGGCGGTGCCGACGCATTCCAGCACGGAGTCGGCGCCGATCCCGCCGGTCATCTCCTTGATCTTCTCGACGCCCTCCTCGCCGCGTTCGGTGACGATGTCGGTGGCGCCGAACTCGCGCGCGAGCTTCTGCCGGGACGCGTGCCGGGACATGACGATGATCCGCTCGGCGCCCATCTCCTTCGCGGCGATCACAGCACACAGGCCGACCGCGCCGTCGCCGACCACCACGGCGGTGCAGTGCGGCCTGACCTCGGCGGCGTCCGCGGCCCACCAGCCGGTGCCCATGACGTCGGAGACGGCCAGCAGGCCGGGCCACAACTCTTCCCCCGGAACCTCGTCAGTGGCGACCAGAGTGCCCTGGGCGTTCGGGATGCGCACGTACTCGGCCTGGCAGGTGGACATGAACTCCCGACGCAGGCAGTTCGACTGGAAGCCGTTCCGGCAGTTCGCGCAGGTGTCGTCCGAGGTGGCGAAGGAGCCGACGACGAACTGGCCCGGCTCGACCGAGGTGACCTCGGAGCCGACCTCCTCCACGAAGCCGACGTACTCGTGACCCATCGGGTGCGGGTCGCCGATCGGCTCCGCGCCCCGGAAGGGCCACAGGTCGGATCCGCACACGCAGGTCACGGCCGTACGGATGATCGCGTCGGTGGGGTGGAGCAGCTTCGGGTCGTCCAGGGACTCGAAGCGGACGTCGCCGGGGGCGTACATGACTGCGCCGTGCATGAGGAGGTTTCCTTCACGTGCCGAGGCGGCGATCCCGGACGCCGGGGCCGTCGCCGAGTACAGGGTGAGGCGCGGGCTCCCGTCGTGCGGACCGGGCGAAAAGCACCACGTCACCCAGGTAACCCGCTCTTCGCGCGGGGAGCGAGACACCATCAATGGGTGTACTGCCAGTACATCCCTATGGACGCGGGCGGGACGTACCGTCGAAGGCGTGGACAACCGAGCAGAGGTCCGCGAGTTCCTGACCTCGCGGCGATCCAAGATCACTCCGGAGCGGGCCGGCCTGCCCTCCGGGAGCCGCCGGCGGGTACCGGGCCTGCGCCGCAGCGAGGTCGCCGCGCTCGCCGATGTGAGCGTGGAGTACTACGCCAAGCTGGAGCGCGGCAGCCTCGCCGGTGTCTCCCCGGCCGTCCTCGAAGCCGTCGCGCGCGCCCTCCAGCTCGACGACGCCGAGCGTGCCCACCTGCTGAACCTGGCGCAGGCCGCCGACGGATCCGACGCCCTCACCCGGCCTCGCCGACGCAGCCGCCCGTGGGCACCGCATCGCAGCATGCAGTGGGTGCTGGACGCCGTCACCGCCGGCCCGGCCTTCGTCCGCAACGGCCGCATGGACCTCCTCGCCGCGAACCAGCTCGCCCGCGCCTTCTACGACGACGTCTACGCGGTGCCGGGCAACCAGGCGAACCTGGCACGCTTCCAGTTCCTCGACCCCGCCTCCCGCCGGTTCTACTCCGACTGGGACCAGGCCGCGGACACCGCTGTGGCCATCTTGCGCACCGAGGCCGGCCGCAACCCCCACGACAAGGGCCTGCACGACCTCGTCGGCGAGCTCTCCACCCGCAGCGACGACTTCCGCACCCGCTGGGGCGCCCACAATGTCCGCCACCACGGCAGCGGCACCAAGCGCTTCCACCACCACGCCGTCGGCGACCTCACCCTCGCCTACGAAGGGCTGGAGATGGCCGCCGAGCCCGGTCTCACCCTCACCATCTACACCGCCGAACCCGGCTCCCCCTCCGAAGACGGCCTGCGCCTGCTCGCCTCGCTCACCGCCGCGCAAGACAACACCCCGGCGACACGGCACCCCGCCGGCTGAACCGCCCCGGATCCGGTAGAGATCTCAGATTGCGGGCGACCGGGCCCAGCCGCACCACGCCTACCGGGCTGTCCAGTCCAGTACCGCGCCGCGCGCCGGCCTCCCGGGACAACCGCCGTCGCCGCGTGCGTGCGGCGTCGGACGACGACTGGGAGCGCGCCTCGGCATGGCGCCCGGCAGGTCGTCACTGAAGCGGTATTCCCCCGGGAGGAGCCTCAGGGGCGCCCTCGGTGGTCGCGGCGACCGGCGGCTGCCGGGCCGCGGCGTCGTGTCTGCGGCGGACACGCAGTCGGCGGATCCAGCCGGCCACCGCCACACACGCCGCGGTTATCGCGATCAGCACGGGCCGCCTCCCGCCTCCGTCGTCCGGGGACGCAGGCGGCCATCGGCCCAGTCCCGGGCGGCCGCCGCGCGGTCGAACGCGGCGGCCGGGCAACCGAGGATCAGCGGGGCCGCCTTGACCAGCCTCCCCGCCCGACGCAGGACCGACGGGTCGGCGACGATCGCCACACCCCGGCACCGCTCCCCCATCTGCGCGCGGTGCGTGCGCAGGAAACGCACGAGTCCCGACTTGGGAGCGCGCATCGGCTCGTCCTTGGCCACGGTGGGCTGGACGACGACGAGGGCGAAGGGTTCGACCCGGTCGAGCGCGATCCGCAGCGCGTCGAGTACGGCGGCGTGGTGCTCGGCCTTCGAGGCGGTCTCGCCGTGCACTTCCACGAGAGGCCAATGGTCCCAGCGGGTCTCGGTCGGCATGCGTCACCCGTTTCCCACACTGTCACGAAGAAAATATGAGTTAGGCAAGGCTAACTTAGCAGACAGTGTCCGCAACTTGTCTCGTCACGACTCCAACTGCCTTGAAAGTCCCGCATGAAGGCGTCGCACGCTGTCGCCGGGCAGCGGACAGGACGCCATCGGGGAGATGACGGGCATGGGTCAGTCCCTGCCGAGGTATCTGGTCGCCAGCCCCAGGGCGTCGAGGAGGGTGCGGAACTTCGCGGTGGTCTCGGCGAGTTCACCGGCCGGCGTCGAGCCCGGCACGATGCCCGCGCCGGCGTACAGCCGCAGCGACCGGTCCTCGACCTCGGCGCAGCGGATGGTGACGGCCCATTCTCCGTCGCCGCGCGCGTCGCACCAGCCGACGGCCCCCGCGTAGAAGCCGCGGTCGAAGGGTTCCAGTTCGCTGATCAGTTCCCGTGCCGGGTCGGCGGGGGTGCCGCAGACAGCCGGGGTGGGGTGCAGCGCGGCGGCCAGTTCCAGGGACGAGGTCGCGGGGTCGCGCAGGATCGCGCGGACGGGGGTGCCGAGGTGCCACAGCGTCTCGGTGTGCGTGAGCGAGGGGCGGGCGGGGGCGTCGACGTCCCGGCAGTAGTGGCGCAGGGTGGCGGTGACCGCCTCGACCACGAGGGCGTGTTCGTGGAGGTTCTTCGCCGAGGCGAGCAGTGCCTCGGCGCGGCGCGCGTCCTCGGCCGGATCGGCGCTGCGGGCCACGGTGCCGGCGAGCGGGTGCGAGCGGACCGTACGGCCCCTCTTCGCCACCAGCAGCTCGGGGCTCGCGCCGACCAGGGTCCCGGGCCCCGGCAGCGGGGCGGCGAAGACGTACCCGTAGGGGTTGTGGCGCCGTAACGACTCGACCAGCGCGGGGAGGTCCACGGGAGCGTCGGCGATCAGGCGCAGGGTCCGCGCCAGCACGACCTTGTCGAGCTTCCCGTCGGCCAGCCTGCGCAGTGCCTCCTGGACGGCGGCGAGGTAGTGCTCCTCGGCTGGTTCGGACCGAGCGGTGTGGAACCGGGGCCGGGGCGCGGAGACGGTGGCGGGCAGGGGTGCGGTGGCCGCCCGGGACATGCGGACGTTGGCCGTCACGGTGAGCCGGGGCGGTGTGTCGGGGCGGAAGGGCAGCATGCCGACGGCGGCCGTCTCCGGACGCCCGGACCCGGCGGCGGCCCGCAGCCGCTCGACGACCGCGGCGACGGACCCGGCGCCGGGATCGGTGACGAGACCGGTCGAGACGGAATCGGTGACGCGATCGGTGACGGGCTCGGGCGACGCGGTCTCGTCGACGATCAGCTCCGTGTCGGGGGAGGCGAAGTAGAAGCTCGTGCGGGCAGGGGTGACGGTGCGAGAGGTCCGGATGTCTCGAACGCGGTCGCCGGGCAGCGGCTTTCCTGGTGCGGACACAGGGGTCCCTTTCCGGTTGCGGTCGGCTGATGCCGGCCTGCTGTGCGAGGGCCCGTTCCGGGGCGCGGGGCGGCGCGCGGGAACGGCATGTCGGGCGCGCGGACCGGCGCCGCCGTCGACGTACAGGTCGTGCGGAGTGATGTGGCGGGCACGCGGTGGCGACGAAGAGGACGGCGTCGGCGACGTCCCGCGGGGTGGCGACGTGCCCGAGGGGGATGCCGGTCCGGTACGCGGCCGGGTCACCGGCGACGGCCGGTGCTACGCGCGCCTGCTCGCCGTCCCACACGCCACGGTGACGATCACGCCACGGTGGCGCGGGGTCGTCCGCCGGGACACGGCACGGCCGACGTGGAACACGCCGGTCGCGTGGACGGCCCGGGCGGGCTCCCCGTCCTCCTCGCCGGTCTCGGCCACCGGCTGGGCGCCGAGGGCTCCGGCGCCGTTCACGAGGACGGCGGCGGGGCCGGGCTCGCGCTCGGTGCGGGCGGCGGTCTCCCGCACGGCCGTGGCGTCCGCGTTCCGCAGGTCCGGCGGACCGGCCAGTGCGATACGCCCCTCCCGGGCGAGGCCGGCCGCGAGGGCCTCCGGACCGGACGTGTCCCGGCCGGCGAGGGCGTCCCGTGCGCCCTGCGCGGCGCCGCTGCCACCGGCCGCGCCGGTCGCCGGCACGACGCGGCCGGCGAACTCGCGGCAGGAACCGTTCACCTGCGGCACCTCCCCGCCCGTCACGGCGCCGTCTGCCCGGCCGAGGCGGCCCCGCCCGGAGTCAGCCGGCGCAGCACTTCGCCCACGAGGCGCTCCTTCTCCTCGACCAGGTAGAAGTGGCCGCCGGGAAAGGTGCACAGCTCGAAGGAGGACGCGGTGTACGACCGCCAGCGCCGGACACTGTCGAGCGGCGCCTCGGGATCCTCCCGCCCGGTCAGGGCTGTCACCGGGCAGCGCAGCGGCGGTCCCTCGAGGTGGCGGTAGGTGTCGAGGAGCCGGAAGTCCCGGCGGATGTCGGGCAGCCACACCGCACGCAGCTCCGGGTCGTCGAGGATCTCCGCGGCAGTCCCTCCCAACCTGCGCAGTACGCGGACGAGTTCGTCCTCCTCGCGCAGATGCAGATCGTCGGGACGGTGGCCGCCGGGGGACGGCGCACCGGAGACGAACAGTGGCAGCGGGAGCCGGCCGAGGCCCTCCCAGGCGCGGGCCGTCTCGTACGCCACCACGGCCCCCATGCTGTGCCCGAACAGCGCGGAGGGGCGCCCGGGGAGCCCGGCCAGCTCCCGGGCGGCACGAGCGGCGAGGCCGGTCAGGTTCTCCTCGGGCCCGTGTGGCGCGTACCGGACCGTCACGAGTTCGACGTGGGCGGGGAGAGCATGGAGCCAGGACGAGAAGAAGGTGCCGGGCGCGCCTGCGTGCGGGAAGCACACGAGCCTGGTCCGCGGTGCCGGGCCGTGGTGGGCGTGACAGGTCAGCAGGGGCTGGACGGTGGAGGCCGGCGCGGTCATCGCGGGCCCTCCGTCCCGAGCGCCGCCAGACCCGCCACCGTGGTGCGGTCCATCAGTGCCCGCAGCAGCGTGTCGAAGTCGTGCCCCGCGAGTTCCGGGACCTCGGTGCGCAGTTTGCCGACGAGCCGGGTCACGAGCAGTGAGTCACCGCCGAGGGCGAAGAAGTCCCGGTCGCGGGGCGCCCCGTGGAGGCCCAGGCAGTCGGCCCACAGTGCGGCGACACGGACCTCCAGGTCCCCCCTGGGCGGGGTTTGCCCGCGGGTGGCCTCGCCTTCCTTCTCGGTGCCCAGGCGGGCACGCAAGGCGGCCTGGTCGACCTTGCCGTTGGCGGTGAGCGGGACCGCGTCGAGGATCTCCAGCCGCTCGGGGACCATGTGGCCGGGCAGTCGCCGTGCCACGTGCTCCAGCAACTCGTCCGCCGACAGCCGTGCGCGGTCGGCCTTGAAGCGGGCCGCCAGCATGCTCTGGCCGAGCCGGGCCAGGGCGTCGGACTCGGCGGGGAGGCTGAACAGCTCGGTGCCGCCTGCCGCGGCGAGCAGGTCGCGCCACTCGGCGCGGGAGAACAGGAAGCGGTCCGAACCGGCCCGGACGTCCGTGAAGTCGCCGCCGTGGTCCGCGGCCCCGGCGAGGAACTCCATGGAGATCAGCATCTCCGGTATCTCGGCGGTGAGTTCGGTGCACACCAGGTGCCCCTGCGGGGCGGCCAAGTCGCGTATTCGTACGAGGAGTTCGTCGGCGTCACGGGTGTTGTGCAGGACGTTCGCGGCCACGACGACGTCGAAGGAGCCCGGCCGCAGCCCCTGGGACAAGGGGTCCTGCTCCATGTCGTAGAGCGCGTAGTGCACGAACTTCCGGTCCGTAAAGCGCTGTTGGGCCTCGCCGAGGAAGAACGGCGAGACGTCGGTGAACAGGTATTCGACGTCGTAGCCGTCGAGAGCCTCGAAGGCGTCCGCGCTGGTGCCGCCGACACCGGCGCCGATCTCCAGGATCCGCAGCGGGCCGGGGCCCTGGTGGCGTCGGGCCAGTTCGCCGAGGACGGTGGCCACCGCCCGGTTGAGGTACCGCACGATCAGGCTCTCGGTGAACGCGGCGATCGCGGTCCGTGAGCTGCCCTCGGGGAAGAGGAGGTGCACCTGGTCGATCTCGCCCCGCAGCAGGGCGGGCAGGTGACGGGCGCTGGTGTGGAAGAGACGCAGCACGTCCATGGGCCACAGCCGCAGGTCGGGAGCGCTCAGCACCCGCTGCCACGCCACTTCGACGTCCTCGGCGGCCACCGCGCGCAGCGAATGGTAGCCGCCCTCCGTCCCGTCCTGATGGAGTACACCGGCGCGCGTGAGGGTGGCCAGCCAGCGGCGCAGCAACCGGTGGTGGCGGGGGTCGGCGCCCGCGCGTCCGGCGATGGTGTCGCTGGTGAGAGCGGGCATCCCGGGGGCGAACGCGCCCGGCAGCAGTTGGTGCAGGCACTCGGCGATGGACAGCAGCACCGCCTTCTTGAGGGTTCGCGCGAACGTGTGCAGATCGTCGGTGCCGGTCAGGGGCGCGATTCGGGAGGCTTCGGCGTGCGCCGCCCCGGGCAGGTCGGTCATGGCGTCCACGGACGCGCGTGCCGGTGTCACGAAGGCGACCAGCCGACGGTCGAAGGCCTCCGTGCCGTCGACCACGAGGCGGGCCTCGGCGACGTCCGGATGCCTTTCGAGCACGGCCTCGATCTCGGTGAGTTCGATGCGGTGACCGCGGATCTTCACCTGGGAGTCGGTGCGGCCCAGGAACTCGATGGTCCCGTCCGGCAGATAGCGCCCCAAGTCGCCGGTGCGGTAGAGCCGTTCGCCGGTGACAGGGTGGTCCAGGAACCGCGCGGCGGTCTTCTCCCGGTCGCCGAGATAGCCGAGGGCGACTCCCGCACCCGCGATGTACAGCTCGCCGGGCACCCACTCGGGGGTGTGCCGCAGGCGGCCGTCCAGGACGTGGAAGCGCTGGTTGGCGAGCGGTTTGCCGTAGGGGATGCTCCGCCAGTCGTGGTCGACCTTGCCGATGGGGTACTCGATCGACCAGATGGCCGCCTCCGTGGCACCGCCGAGGCTGTGGAGCGCGAGGGACGGCAGCTTGCCACGGATCGAGTCGGGCAGGGCGACCGGGATCCAGTCGCCGCTGAGGAGTGCCAGCCTCAGGCTGGGCAGGCGCAGCTCGCGTGCGTCGAGCAGAAAGTGATCGAGCATCTGCAGCTGGGCGGGGACCGAGTTCCACAGCGTGATGTCGTGACGGGCTATCAGTTCGGCCCAGTGGGAGGGGTCGCCCCGGCGTTCGGGGTCGGGCAGGACGAGGGCCGCGCCGACCGCGAGCGGACCGAAGACGTCGTACACGGAGAGGTCGAAGCCGAGTCCGGCCAGGCCGAGTACCCGGTCCGGTTCGCCCACTGCGTAGCGCCGGTTGATGTCCTCGATCGTGTTGACCGCGCTGCGGTGCGAGATCATCACGCCCTTGGGTGTTCCGGTCGAGCCGGAGGTGTAGATCACGTAGGCGAGGTCGTCCGGGGAACATCGGCGGCCGGGGGGTGTGGCGGGGACGGCCGGGGCGAGGGTGTCGACCGGCACGGTCGAACATCGCTCCAGCGCCTCGCTGCCGGGCAGGGCGAGCCAGGACTGGGTGAGGAGTTGGCTGATGCCGGCGTCGGTGAGCATCCGGTCCCGGCGCTCGGGCGGCTGCTCCGGCCCGAGCGGCACATAGGCACCGCCGCCCATGAGGACGCCGAGCACCGCGACGACCTGTTCCCAGCCCTTGTCCATGAGGACGCCGATCCGGTCACCCGGCGCACAGCCGCCCGCTCGCAGGGCCTCGGCCACGGCCGCCGCCCGCGCGGCCACCTCGCCGTACGTCAGCACCCGGTCGCCGCTGATCACGGCGGGCCGCTCGGGGGTGCGCAGGGCCTGTGCGAGGACCCCCTCGTGCAGCAGCGTCGCGGGGACGGGAGCAGCGGTGGCGTTGGCCTCCTCGCGCACCCTCAGCTGCCGCCGCGGCAAGGTGGGTACGGCGGGTCGGTCCCAGTCCGCGTCCTCGGCCGCCAGCTGCCGCAGGAGCCGTAGGTAGGCGTCGAACATGTCGTCGAGAAGGCCCGGCGGGAAGAGCGCCTCGACCGCGTCCCAGACCGCCTCCATGCCCTCGGCGTCCTCGTAGAGCTGGTGGTCGAGCCAGCACTGCGGGGTCTGGGAGATCATCCAGTCGAGTTCACCGAGGTGGCTGCGGAACCGTTCGTCGACCAGTTCCCGGCCGAGGTTGCTGGCGAACACGACGGGCGCGGTGAACGCGCCGCCATGACCGCGGGCCAGGTCGCGCAGCACGTCGACGCCGGAGTAGTCGGCGTGGGCGGTGTTCTCCTGGAATCGTTCCTGCACCTGCCGGGCCTGGTCGGCGAAGCCGTCCTCGCCGGCGAGGTCGACGTCGAGCAGGACCAGGTCGGTGAAGTCGGCCACCATGTGCGGTACTCCGGGGTGGCTGCTGCGCCGGTTGAACAGGGGCAGGTTCAGCAGCAGCCGCGGACGGCCGCTCCACGCCGCGAGGACGTGGGCGAAGGCGGTGGCGACCGCCATGGAGGGGGTGAGGCCGTGGGCGCGGGCCCGCTCGCGCACGCGGTGCCACTCGTCCGCGGTCAGCCGGCCCGATCGCCGCACGAACCGGGGCTCGGTGATCCGGCCGGGGTCGACCGCCAACGGCAGCTGCGGGGCCTGCGGCAGCGCGGGCAGGCGGCGCTGCCAGTAGGCACGGGCCCGCTCCGGGTCGCGTCGGGTCCGCTGGTCCGCCAGGTAGGCGGGGAAGGTGATGCCGATCTCGGGCAGCTCCGTGCCGGGAGCGGCGTACAGGCTCGCCAGGTCGGACAGCAGGATCTGGACGCTGAGCACGTCGGCCACGAGAAGGTCGACGTCGACGAAGAGCCGGCTGCGGCCCTTGGGCAGCAGGGCGAGCCGTACGCCGAAGACCTCGCCCCGCTCCACCGCCGGGCGCCGGTGGGAGAGCGCGTCGCGCAGATCCACCAGTCGCTGGGCCCGCTCGGCCTCTTCGAGGTCGCGCAGATCGTCGACGATCAGCCCGGGCCACCGGCCGGGCGGCAGGATCCGCTGGTGCCCGTCGTCGAGGAAGGTGGCCCGCAGCATGTCGTGCCGATCCATCAGCGCGGCCACCGCCCGGTCGAGGCGCTCGGGGTCCAGGTCCTGGCAGCCGAACTCGAAGTAGGCGTGGCAGCCGACCCCGCCCATCTCGACGCCGTCGCGGCGCCCGATCCAGTACGCCTGCTGCACGGGCGTGAGGGGGAAGGGTGCCGCCGGATCCACGTCCTGCTGCAGGCCCTGCTGGCGCGCATCTCGCGCCCCGCCGCTCGTCAGCCGGTGCAGCACCTCGGCCCAGCCGCGCGGCGTGGGCTTGGCCGCCAGGTCGGCGAAGGCCACCTCGATGCCCTGGTTCTGCCAGTGCGCGGCCACCCGCATCATGGCAAGGGAGTCCAGACCCAGGCTGATGAAACTGTCGTCGGGTCCGACGTCGTCGACCGCGCTGTCCACGTACTCGGCCACGGCCCGGCGGACAACGGCCTCCCATTCGGCCCGGTCGCGGGACATGCTCTCGGTCATCTACGTCACTCCATGGTTACGTCAGTCACGTGTACGGGGGGGCGTACGGGGGGGGGATGTGCCGACGGCCCGGCGGCACGCGCCATCGGCACGAGGCCGTACTGCTCCGTGCGGCGGGCCGGCGGGCCGGCGGGTGGGGGGGGACGGGGACGCGCCGCAGAGCGGGAACGGCAAGAGGCAAGGAGCTGAGGCAGGGAGCTGGGGCAGGGAGCTGGGGCGGCCGAGGCACGCGGAAGTGGTCCGATCGGTACCGTGATCAAATCGCCTTGCGGCACAACTCGCGGCCGTCCGGCACCAGTTCGACACCGTGGTCACGAAGTCGCGCCAGTTGGGCGCGCACCTCGTGGGCGGCCCGGTCGAGGTCGTCGTGGTCCCGGGGCGCCATGGCGAGCCGATCGACGGCCTTCTCCACCGCGATGTTGGTCCAGCGGTCGCGGTCGGGCATCAGCTCGTGCTGGTACTGGCGTTGCCACAGCAGGTACACCGCCTTGTCGTTGCGCAGCCGCACCCGGTCCAGGGTGTCGGCCTGCAGACGGTCGGCCTGTGCGCTGTCCATCCCGATGTGCGACCACGCCGACGCGGGGTTGCTGGGATCGTCGGCCTCGATCCGCAATTCCTGCCGGTCCTGCCACAGCGGCATCGTCTCGTCCGTGATGGAGAACCGGCTCAGCTGGAAGTATCCGACGAATTCGTCCACGAGATAGTCACGAGTGTCCCTGAACATCTCGGGAGTCTCACCGGGATACCCGACGATGAAGAAGATCTCGTACGACAGCCCGCTGCCACTGAGCAGATCCATCGCCCGGCGATTCTGTCCGACGCTCACCCGCTTGCTCATCCGTTTGAGGGTTTCGTCGTTCATGGATTCGAAACCGAGATGCAGTTGGACGCAGTTGGACTTGACGAGACCATCCACGAGTCCGACCGAACTGATGGTGTTCGCCCTGCTGTATCCCTCCCATCGGGGAATTCCGGAGCCCGGCAGGATTTCCAGGAGCCGCCGCAGCCGGGTGGGCGGGATGGTGAACGTCGAGTCCATGGCGGAGATCATCCGGGCGCCGTTCGTGTCGCCGTAGGAGAGCCAGTCGTCGCGGATCTTCTCAGCGGATTTGTAGCGCCATTTCGGGGAGGCTGCGGGAAAGGAGCAGAACTTGCAGTCGAACGGACAGCCCCGCATGGATTCGTACGGCACGACCGGCGCGCTTCCCGGGAATCCTGGAGACGGGAAGGCGTCGATGTCCACGTATGCGACGGGGTTGACACGGACGCGGTCGCCGTCCCGCCAGACGACACCCGGGACCGAGGCGAGACCACCCCGGCGTTCGAGGACGTCGAGGGTGCGCGGCAGCGCCTCCTCGCCGTCCCCGCGCACCACGGCGACGATCTCCGGATGGTCCCTCATGACCTGCGGGAACTTGAGGTTGGTGAACTGACCGCCGGCGACGACGGGCACATCCGGGAGGTTCTCCGTGATCCAGCGCACGGCAGCGGACAGGATGGACGCGTTCCAGATGTACGTAGTCGACAGCAGGACGGCGTCGAAGTCGCCGGAGGGCACCTCGGCCTGCTGCTGCCAGACGTCCTGGAGGCTCACCGACGCGAATTCGTGGTTGGAGTTCTGGAGAATGGAGTTGAGGGTGAAGGTGGTGAGGTGCGGAATGGAGGTGTTGTGCGAACGCAGCAGCGCGTACCGCTTTCCGCCGTAGGTGAAGGCCAGGTCGTCCAGGGAGAGGTCCGAATGACCGGCCCTGCGTACCACTTCCCGTACCCGATCATTCCACTGGGTTTCGAAGAGCGAACCCCGGAGATAGGCTGCGTTGATGTAGGCAGGACCGAGCCCGCTCAGGAGGAGTACGCGCATTTCAGGCACCCCGCATCGAAAACGGCACGAAAGAACGCGAGAACAGAGCAGAATATCTGTGCGAACAGGGGAAAAATCTGCCGCGTATCCGGTACATCCCGTCCCGCAGCGGACACTCAACCGCAGGAAACCCGCCGCCCCCGACGCTCGGGAGTATCTTCACCGGACGACAGGACAGGCGTCCGGAAAGCGGCAGTAAGGGACAGTGCAGTTGATCAAGGTGTGCCATCACCGCGAGCAAATGTACGAGACGTGGACGCCGTCCGCAAGTTGCGCTCGAAAGAATCTTCCGCCAGACGGGCGGGTTCACCCGTCGGCCCCACCCGCACGGCCCCCGGGGTCATCCCGCACCGGCAGGGTCGGGTACGTTCCCCGTCATGGACCGGCAGGAAGACGCGCACACTCGATCCCCGCTGCCCTGGGGCACGCTGAACCGCGATCAGATCGTGGTGGCAGCGCTCGGCATCGCCCGCGACGAGGGCCTGGAGGCACTCAGCATCCGGCGGCTGGCGGACCGGCTCGGCGTCTCCCGCATGGCCCTGTACCGCCACATCTCCGACAAGGACGATCTGCTCGACCTGGTGGCCGACGCGATCGCCGACCGTGACCTGGCGGTTCCGGAGGCATACGAGGGTTCCTGGGAGGAACGGCTGCGCACGCTGGCTCGCGCGATGCGCTCCCAGCTGCTGGCGTACAAGGGCCTGACCGAGCTGATCGTCACCCGTGGCAACCGCGGACCCAGCGTGCTGAAGCTGACCGAGGCGATCCTGTCCATCCTCGACGACGCGGGCTTCGACGCGCACTGGGCGGCCCGCTACTACCAGTCCGTCGTGGACGTCCTGGTCGGGCGCGTCCACCGCGAGCTGCACTCCGCTCTGACCAGCCCGGAGCGGGCCGAGCGGATGACGGCCGCCGCGCTGGCGCATCCGGCACAGGTGTGGCCGCGACTGCGGGAGGTCGGTCCGCATCTGCAGACGGTCACCGCGGACGAGATCTACGAGACAGAGGTCGAACTGCTCATCGGGGGCCTCCGCTCCGCCCCTCAGCGACGCGACCGCTGCTCCGGATCCAGCCCCGCCGCGACCGACCCGGAGGACGGCCATCCCGTCGGCTGTCCGTTGTGCGAGAGTCCCCGGCCCCCCGCGGCCTCCTGATTCAGACCGGTGCCGTCTCCGGTTCCGGTGACGCTTCACCAACCCGGCGAGGCATGGCGAGCGTGGCGACGAGCGCGGCCACCGCGACAAACGCGAACAGGACGAATCCGTGCGTATAGCCGGACACGTCGGGCAGCCCGGGGATTCGGCGCGAGGGCGAGGCCACGAGCAACGCTGAGGCGATCTGCGCGCCGAGGGCGCCGCCGACGGTACGGACGATGGTGTTCACACCGACAGCCACGCCCGTGTGACGGGGCTCCACGGAGGCGACGACCAGGTTGCCCAGGGCCGCGAACGCCAGCCCGTATCCCGCTCCGACGAGCACGCCGGTCAGGTAGAAGTCCCACACGCTGCCGTGGGCGGCGGCGAGCCAGGCGAAGGCCACGGCAGCGCATCCGGCCCCGACGCACAGCGGCAGCCGAGGCCCGAACCGGGCGGTCAGCCGACCGGACAGCGGGCTCGCGATCAGGGTGAACACACCCACCGGAAGCATCACGAGGCCCGCGCCGGCGGCGGAGAGGGTGAAGCCGTAGCCGCTCGCCTCGGGCGTCTCGACGAAGCGCGGGATCAGCGTGATGGAGCCGAACATCGCGGCGCCGATGATGAAGGCGATCAGGTTGGCGGCGGCGAACGCGCGCACCTTCAGCAGCCGGAGGTCGATGAGCGGGTCCGCCGAGCGCAGTTCGACCACGGCGAACACCGCCAGCAGGACGACGGCGGCGGCGAACAGGGAGATGATTCCGGCCGACTTCCAGCCCCGGATGTTGCCCTCGCTGATCGCCAGCAGCAGGCAGACCAGGGCACCCGAGAGAATCACGGCACCGACCAGGTCGATCCGGCCACCGGACACCCCCCTGCCGGCCGGCAGGAACCGGACTCCGGCGAGCGCGGCTGCCGCGAGGACGAGAGTCAGCCACGACAGCGACTCCGTGCCGAAGGCCTCCACGAGCGGTCCGGCGATCACCATGCCGGCGGAGCCGCCGACGCCGAACATCGCGCTGAGCACGGCCACCACCTGAGGGATCCGGGCCGGGGCGACCGAACTCCGTACGATCCCCATCGCCAGCGGGAAGACACCGCCCGCCAGGCCTTGGAGCACCCGCCCGGTGACGAGGACGCCGAGGGATCCCATATGGGTACCCAGCGCCGCCACCAGCGCGCCCACCGCGAACGAGGCCAGGCAGCCGACCAGTACCCGCCGGTAGCCGCGGGCGTCCCCGAGCCGGCCGGCGATCGGCACGGAGATGGCGCTGGCGAGCATGAACGAGGTCAGCACCCAGGCCACGCCCGTCGACGAAGTACCGAGGTCGGCCTGCAGGCTGGGCAGGGCCGCGACCACCACCGTCTGCGCCAGGCTGGCGCCGAACGCCGCCAGCAGCAGCGCGGCCACCACCGCGCGGCCGCCCGGTCCGGCTCCGGCCGGACTCTCCACCTGTGTCTGCTGGGCGGTCACGTCACTTCCTCAGGCCTGGTGCGACTGTCGGTTCTTCCGACAGACTACGAGCTTGCGGACAGTGTCCGCAAGAAGGGATTCAGGCCAGGGCGATCACCCGGCCCCGTTGCCGTCACGACCGGCCCCGGTCAGGGTGTGACTTCGCCGCACCGGCCCGGCCGGGAGAACCACCGCCGCACCGCCCACCGGAGGCCGCCCCGCTCACCACGCCCCTGGCGCGACGCGCCGGACCCGGCCGGCTCGGCTCCCCACGACACCTTCGAGGAGCACGCCATGCCCACCGACGAGAACCCGGGCGAGCGTTTCGCCCACACCTTCGGCGCCCCCGACGAGGGCGATCAACTGGCTCGCCTCTACGCCCTGTCCGACGTCGTCACCCCCTTCGCCGTACGGGTCGTGGCCACCCTGCGCATTCCGGACCTGCTCGACGGCGGGAGCGCGCCGGCCGACGATCTCGCCGCCCGGACCGGCGCCGAACCGGACGCGCTGCGGCGGGTATTGCGTCATCTGGTGACCCGGGGCATCACGGCCGAACCCGAGCCCGGCGTCTTCGCCATGACCCCGCTCGGCAAGCTGCTGGGCACAGGGCACGCGTCGAGGCTGCGGGACTGGCTCGACCTGCGGGGCGGGCTCGGCCGCTCGGACCAGGCGTTCAGCGGTCTGCTCGACTCGGTTCTGACCGGCCGGCCGGCCTTCGACGGGCTGTTCGGCCGCGACTTCTGGCAGGACCTCGCCGCCGAGCCCGAGCGGGGCGCCGCCTTCGCCGCCCTGATGAGCACCCAACTGCGGGTGGTCGCCGACGAGGTCGCCAAGGCGTACGCCTGGGACGGCGTGACCCATGTGGTCGACGTGGGCGGCGGCAACGGCCGGCAGCTGGCCACGATTCTGCAAGCGCACCCCAAGCTGCGCGGCACCCTCCTGGACCTGCCCGCGACGACCGCCCAGGCCGCCCCCGTGCTGGCCGAGGCCGGCGTGACGGACCGCGTCGGCGTCCACCCCGGCAGCTTCTTCGACCCGCTGCCCTGCGGCGCGGACCTGTACCTGCTCTCCCGGGTGCTGCACGACTGGAACGACGAGAAGGCGGCGGAGATTCTCCAGCGCTGCGCCCAAGCCCTGGGTGACACCGGCAAGTTGCTGATCGTGGAGCCTGTCCTGGACGACGAGGAGGTGGCCTACCCCCGTACGGACGTGGACCTGCGCATGCTGGTCACGCTCGGCGGACGGGAGCGTTCACTCGCCGACTTCACCGCGCTGACGGCGGCTGCGGGGCTACGCGCCGTGACGGTGGGCCGCACCCCCTCCGGCCGCCAACTCATCGAATGCAGCCCCGACTTGGCTGCCACTCCCGCACCTGCCAAGTAGCTTCCCGTCATTGACCGTGCACAGGGCGCTCGCTAAGGTAACCCTCGCCATCACCACCTCCGCGAGGCCGACGCCGACCTCGTCCGCCCCACATCGCTCCGCTCGTGCGGAGCGGTCCGGACAAGAGGTGATGCGAGTGCTCCCCGGCTGTCCCACCTGGCCGCAGGAATTCGCCGAGCGCTACCGATCAGCAGGATTCTGGGGCGACCACACCCTGGGTTCGGTACTGCGCGACCAAGCCCGACACCGCGGTGCGAAAACAGCAGTGGTCTGCGGCACCCGCAGAGTGTCGTACGACGAACTCGACCATCGCGCGGATCAGTTGGCCACCGGACTACGGCGGCTCGGTGTGCGCAGGGACGACCGGGTGGTCGTCCAGCTTCCCAACGTCGCCGAGTTCCACGACGTGTGTTTCGCCCTGTTCCGCATCGGGGCCGTCCCCGTGATGGCCCTCCCCGCGCTGCGCAGCAGCGAGATCACCCACCTGTGCGCCTCCACCGAGGCGGTCGCCTACGTGGTGCCCGCCGCGGACCGCGGGTTCGACTTCCTCGCCTTGGCGGAGCAGGTCCGGACCGCCGTACCAAGCCTCACCTGGGTACTGGCCGCCGGGGACGCACCCGACGACGGCCGATGTCACCCCTTGGACGAGCTGTACGACGATCCCGTACCGGCGGACGAAGAGGGCCCCGCACCGCACGACGTGGCACTGCTCCAGCTCTCGGGCGGTACAACGGCCTTGCCCAAACTCATCCCCCGCACCCACGCCGACTATCTCTACACCGCCCATGCCTGCGCGCGGGCCAGCGGTTTCGACGAGGACAGCGTCTATCTCGCGGTCCTCCCCGTGGCCCACAACTTCCCCCTGGTCTCACCGGGCGTCATCGGCGCCGTGGCCGTCGGCGCGACCTGTGTCCTCGCCCCGCTGCCCAGCCCGGACGTGGCGTTCGCGCTCATCGCCGCCGAACGCGTCACCCACACTTCGGTCGTCCCGCCGCTGGCCCTGATCTGGCTGGAAGCCGCGTCCGAACGGCACGACCTGTCCAGCCTGCGGGTCCTCCAGGTGGGCGGCGCCAAGTGCGGCGCGGAGCTCGCCAAGCGGATCCGGCCCACGCTGGGCTGCACCCTGCAGCAGGCGTTCGGCATGGCCGAGGGACTGATCTGCTTCACCCGCCTGGACGACCCCGAGGAGGTCGTCGTGCACACCCAGGGCCGACCCATCTCACCGGGAGACGAGTTCCGCATCGTCGACCCGGAGGGCAGGGACGTGTCCGAGGGTGGGACGGGCGAGCTCCTGGCCCGGGGGCCGTACACCATCCGCGGCTACTACCGGGCCGACGAGCACAACGCCAAGGCCTTCACACCGGACGGCTACTACCGCACCGGAGACCTTGTCCGGCTGCGTCCCGACGGCTACCTCGTCGTCGAGGGCCGGGCCAAGGACCAGATCAACCGCGGCGGCGAGAAAATCGCCGCCGCGGAGGTGGAGAACCACCTCCTCGCCCACCCGGCCGTGCACGACGCCGCCGTGGTCGCCCTGCCCGACCTCTTCCTCGGCGAGCGCTCCTGCGCCTACGTCATCCCCAGTGGCGTCGAGCCGAGCGCCGCCGAACTCACCGCGTTCCTGCACGCGCGCGGCATCGCCGCCTACAAGGTCCCCGACCGCTTCAAGTTCGTCGACGCCTTCCCGCTGACCGGCGTCGGCAAGGTCTCCAAGAAGGCCCTGCGAACGAACCCGGTGTCCTCGTAGGCCCCCTTTCGTAGGCCCCCTCGCACGCCCCCGCCCCCGCCTCCAGCTCCAGGGAGAGCTCATATGCCCATGCCCAACCCTTCGTACGACGTCGTCGTGGTCGGCGGCGGCCCCGGCGGCTCCACCACGGCCGCCCTGGTGGCGATGGCCGGCCACCGCGTCCTGCTCCTGGAGAAGGAGTCCTTCCCGCGCCACCAGATCGGCGAGTCCCTGCTGCCCGCGACCATCCACGGAATATGTCGGTTCCTCGGGGTCACCGAGGAAGTGGAGAAGGCCGGGTTCATGCCCAAGCGCGGCGGCACCTTCCGCTGGGGCGCCAAACCGGAACCCTGGAACTTCCTGTTCGCCTACTCACCCCTGATGTCCGGACCCACCTCCACCGCCTACCAGGTCGAGCGGATGAAGTTCGACAAGATCCTCCTCGACAACGCCCGCCGGGTCGGCGTCGACGTCCGCGAACAGTGCACCGCCGTAGCCACCTTGACCGAGGACGACCGGGTGACCGGCCTGCGCTGGACCGACTCGGACGGCCAACCCCACGAAACCAGCGCCCGGTTCGTCGTCGACGCCTCCGGCAGCAACAGCAGACTCGCCCGCACGGTCGGCAGCCGCGACTACTCCGACTTCTTCCGCAACGTCGCCCTCTACGGCTACTACGAGGGCGGCAAACGGCTCCCCGCGCCGGACTCCGGCAACATCCTGTGCTGCGCCTGGGACGACGGCTGGTTCTGGTACATCCCCCTCACCGACACCCTCACCAGCGTCGGCGCCGTCGTCAACCGCTCCCAGGCCGGCACCCTCTCACGGGACCCCGAGGCCGCGATGGCCCAGTTCATCGAACGCGCCCCCATGATCAAGGACTACCTCTCCGACGCCACCCGCGTCACCGAGGGCCCCTACGGCGAACTCCGCGTCCGCAAGGACTACTCCTACGCCATGCAACGCTTCTGGCAGCCCGGGATGGTGCTGGTCGGCGACGCGGCCTGCTTCGTCGACCCCGTCTTCTCCACCGGCGTCCACCTCGCCACCTACGGCGGCCTGCTCGCCGCCCGCTCGATCAACAGCACGCTGTCGGGCAACCTCGACGAGGAGCGCGCCTTCGGCGAGTTCGAACGCCGCTACCGCCGCGAGTACGGCGTCTTCTACGAATTCCTGCTCGCCTTCTACGACATGCAGCAGGGCGAGGACTCCTACTTCTGGCAGGCCCGCAAAGTCTCCCAGGCCGAGGCCACCGACCTGCGCGCCTTCGTCGAACTGGTCGGCGGGGTCTCCTCCGGCGAATCGGCGCTCACGGACGCCGACGCCCTGAGGGAGCGGTTCGCCGGCTCGTCCCGCGACCTGGCGGACGCCGTCACCAGGACCGGGCCCGCGCAGACGGCAAGCGGCGAGCAGATGGGCGAGCTGTTCGGCACCGGCGTCGTGACGGAGGTGATGCAGGGCATGAACGAGATCCAGGCCCGCGCCTCGCTCGGCGGTGCGACCGCGCTGGAACGCCCCCTCTTCCCTGACGGCCTGGTCCCCTCAACCGACGGTCTCGGCTGGACCGTACCGTCCTCGGACGGCATCGAGCTGTCGGCGGAATCCACCAAGGCGGACAACGCCGCACGGTCGGCCCTCACGAACGGAGGCCCGGTCGCATGACGTCGCCTGCGCGGCAGCTGACCCGCGAGCAGGTCCTCGGGGACCTCGCGGAGACGCTGGAGGAGGACGTCGAAGGACTCGACGAGAACACCGACCTCGTCTCCCTCGGCCTCGACTCGATCAGGATGATGCACCTCATGGTCCTGTGGCATCGCTACGGCGTCGAGGTCACCCTCCAGGACCTCTCGGCGAACCCCACTCTCGGGGGCTGGTGGGAGGCGCTGGGCCTGTCCGGCGGGCGGGAGCAGGGGTGAAATCAGAGCGGATCTCCGCGAGCGTCCTCCCTGTTCATGCTCTCCCTCGGCTGCGCATTGGACATGTCACTGCTGCGCCACCAGGGCCGCGCGGTCACTACCGTCCCGGTCGCCGCGCTCGCCGTCCCGCTGGTGTCGGGCACAGCCGTCGGCCGGATCGCTGTACGGCCACGGCATCAGCCACATCGACACCACCGACGCCTACGGCCCGCACACCGTCGAACACCTCATCCGCGAGGCGCTCCACCCCTACCCCGAGCACGTGGCACGTGGCACGTGCTGATCGCCACGCGGGACGACCAGATCGCCGTACTGCACGCCCTGCGGGACGAGGGAAAGATCGGGCACATCGGCCTGTCGAAGGTGACACCCGAGGACATCCGGTAGGTGGTCAAGTACGTGCGCCCGTCGCCGCGGTGCAGAGAGATCGTGCAGGCAGCGGCCGGCGCGGCGAGGCCACATGACGACCACCGCTCCGGCCGCCTGCGGCGTGCCCCGTACGACTCCTGCACTGCCAGGTCAGGGATCGCGCCCGACGATTAGACGATTGGACGATTAGAGGACCCGACCCCCAAGCGGGGTCTTGCCGTGGACGTCCTCGGACTGGTCGTCGCGGTCGTCGTCCGCGCCGCGATCACCCACGACAACGCCGCGGGCATCGGCCTGCTGGACCAGGGCGCCGAGCACGCCGGCGGAAACGTCCGCAAAGCCCTGGTCTATCAGGGCTTCAAGAACCAGGTTGTCGCGCACGGCGCCGACCTGGGGATCGACGTCGCGACCGTCTACTGCACCGGCGCCTGGTCCGCGACTACGAGCACAGCCCCCTCCTCTTCAAGAAGCAGTAGCCGGCGGCATGCTGACCAGCTGCCCTGCCCATATTCTGCTCCGGAAAAGAACATCAGCCCACGAACTTCTACTCAGGTTCCCGCTGTCTGTGGTGAACCGTCGCGGACCAGGCTGGTCAGCGGGCCGTGGGTGCGCCAGCCTACGGACTCGTACAACGCCTGCCCCTCGGTCGTCGCGGCCAGTACAGCAGTCGAGGAGCCAGCGGCAACGGCAGCGTTCTCAAGCGTCCGCATGACGAAGCCGCCAAGTCCCCTGCGGCGGTGGGCCGGGGATGTCTCGACCTGGTCGACGACGGCAGTACGCCCGGGGCTGGGCACAGCGAGCTGTCCACGTGCCGCGAACTCGCCGTCCTCAGTCAGAACGAGCAACCACGTAACGCCGCCCCGCGCCCAAGTGCGGACCTGGTACCCGTCAGGGGCATCGGCGGCGGTTGGGTGCAGTGGTACCGACATCAGAAAGCCGTCGTCGCCGAAGCGCCAGCCGGGCACTACCCACGGGGCGACGGTCTGCGGTGGCAAGAAGAGCTTGAGCCAGGTGCCCGGGGCGGTGGCCGTCTCGCTAAGTTTGCGGACCAGCGACTCGTCGGCATCGAACAGCACGTGCCGGGTGACCTGGCCAATCAGCCCGACGTCGACGGTTAGACCCCAGGGCTCGACCACTGGCGGTGCGGCTCCGCGTGAGACGACCCAGCCCTCCACCCATGAACGTACGAGTTCGGCGTCCATCCGGATCCTTTCCTTTCGTAATAGGTGGAGAATGTGACTGCATGTTACGCGGGCAGCTATGCCAGGAAGCATCAGTTGGCAACTCTCTGACCAGCAGGCCCTGCCTCACCCCCTCCCGAAAGGCCCACCTACCGAGACGGACATGGCGGAACGAAGTAGTGCCAACGGGCAACGCTGGGCGATATGTTTTCTTCGCCCCTCAGCACGTCAG
Organism: Streptomyces sp. NPDC023723; assembly: GCF_040639815.1. Classification (NCBI taxonomy): domain Bacteria; kingdom Bacillati; phylum Actinomycetota; class Actinomycetes; order Kitasatosporales; family Streptomycetaceae; genus Streptomyces; species Streptomyces sp. NPDC023723. The sequence goes on along the minus strand of NZ_JBFAAP010000035.1, from coordinate 7,248 downwards.
GACCGTGGAACTCGCCGGCACGGGGCCAAGGGACATCCGAGTGAAGACCTCGGTGCGCAAGATGTCCTCGCGCTGCGCGGACGGCATCCTTGCCAGAAGTCCGGGCAGCGGACGTGCCGCCGCGACCTGGCTCCGGTGGGCCTGGATCGCCTGCCACTTCAGTGGCAGCCACTCGCTCACGTCCACGGTCACGCTGGCGTAGGCGTCGGGGACGGTCAGCGTGCTTTTGCCCACGTTGGCCAGCACTGCGGCCAGCGGGTCGGCGCCGGATTCCGTGTGGGTGGCGAAGTACAGGGCCCGGGTGTGCCAGGGCCGTCCGTGCTCGGGGAGGAAGCTGCCGATCGCCGCGGCCTCGACCGCCAGAACCGTGGCCTGGTGCGTGCTGCGGTGGTCGGGGTGTCCGGTCATCTGGCCGAGCGCATCGTGGGTCACCACGGCGTCGGGGCGGAAGCGGCGGATCCAGACGACCAGGTCCTCGACGACCTCTCCGACGGGGGTGTCGCACAGGCGAGACCGGTCGGGTGCAGATGACTCGTTGCGCGCGTCGCGGTATCCGAGCATGCGAGGGGAGCCGGCACCAAGTACTGCCAGCGCATCGCGGAGTTCATCTGCCCGGTGGCTGACGGGACTCCACGTGGTGGTGACGACTCCTGTGCGTGCTCCGCTCGCTCGGTGCTGAGCGAGTACACCGCCGGCGAGCAGGGACTCGTCGTCGGGGTGGGCGAATACGGCGAGCAAGGAAGGGGGCTGTGGGGGCACGGGTCTCCTCAGCTGGACACGGAGTGGGTTCTGAGCGAGGCCGAGGCCGGGGCCGGAGTGCGCTGCTGGGTCGCTCGGCGCGGGGAGGCTGACTGCCTGCTGTCCGGCATGGAGCGCCCAGGTGCGGTCTCCATTGCAAAACGTCGGCATCAGGCCGGTCCGTCAACCAGGGGGGCCGACGTGCCGGGGACGAAGCGCGTGAAGTGCGCGGGCGGGTGGTCGATGGCCAGGTCGGGCCGCCATGCCGTGAGGATCTGGGCGCTGCACACGAACAGGCCGTCGGGAAGCTGATCGAGTGGGTACCACGCCCAGTCACCGACGCTCTCGTTCGGCTGCGTGGTCGGCTCGCCCTGCCAGGCGTGGAGGAGTGCCCCGACGGTGACCCGCAGGACATCACCGACCTGGTCGACGAGAGTTCCCAGAGCCTGACGTCTTCGGTGCGCGTGGTCAGACCGGTCTCCTCACCGAGTTCGCGGACGACCGTGGCTTCGAAGGACTCCCCGGCCTCCACGCTCCCGCCCGGCAGTTCGAGGGTTCCGCGACGATGCGGCTGGAGGCCCGTACCGGCGGCTCGTGCAGACGCCGGGCGCGGATGAGCTGCTGGACAGCCGAGGCACTTTCGTCGGGGTGCGGCAGGAGGTCGATGGCCTCGACGCGGAAGCCGTACTCGGTGAGCAGGTTCTCCCACAACTGCGGTGCCAGCACCCACATCTGCGTCGGCAGAGGCGGATCGTCGCGCAGCAGGATCATCTGCTCTCGCGGTGTCACCTCCGTGGACGGACCACGGCCGTGCAGGTCGGTGTGCAGGAGCGACAGAATCAAGGGTGCGTCGGGACGCAGTCCGTCGCGCAGGGCAGGCAGTGATCGGCGCGGGTCGATGAATCCCAGCGTCCCGATCGCGTACGCGGCGTCGAACGGCTCAGCCCCGGCCAGGTACTCGACCACGTCCCCGTGGTTGAAATCCACACCCTCAACGCCCGCGTGGGCGGAGACGGCGCGTTCGTGCTGGGTCGGGGACTGCTCGATCCCCGTGACGCGTGCGCCGTGCGTCTGTGCGAGATGGACGGCGTGGTGACCGGCCCCTGAGCCGATGTCCAGAATGCGACGTCGGGCGATGTCACCGAGGACTTCAGCTCCCGGTCCGACCCCCTTCCAGGGCGTCCAGGCGATCTGGCTGGGGACGGGCGGCGTAACGGCGCGAGCCAGTTGTCGCCGGCCGTAGACCTGCCATGCTCGGGTGTTGATGTCCTCGGCGGACATGAAACCTCCTGGGTTGCCGTGCTTGGGGGTCAGGTGTGCGTGACGAGGTAGGAGGGCCCCACACCGCGGCGGGCTCGCTCGATGGCGTCGAGCCGGGCGAAGGCGAGTGGCGCCATCAGCTCCTGCCAGGTGGAGAGGTCGTGGACCGCCCACATGTCGTGTTCGGCGGGGTCGAGCCGGACCCGGTCGAGCTGGTCCGCGCTCAGCTGTCCTCCGTCGAAGACGAACCCCACCTTGTTCAGCGGCTGGCGTGGCCCGGCGTGCAGGAAGTGCGTCAGCAGCAGACTCGGCGCCTCCAGGCCGAGTTCCAGGCCGGTCTCCTCGACCGCCTCGCGGCGGGCGGTCTGCAGCGGGTCTTCTCCTTGGGCGTCGAGATTCCCGCCCGGGAATTGCCAGGGGCGCGAACCGTAGACCGAGCGCAGCTGGACCGGCCGGTCGTCCTCGTCGCGGATGTACAAGCACCCGTACACCGTGTGGTGGGGAATGGTCTGCGCATACTGCGTGGGCGTCATCGGCATGGGACGGCCCGGCCGCGCAGGGCGGTGGTCGAATGCGAAGACGAGGACGCCGAGGTCTTCCTTGGCCGGCGGATAGATACTCCGGAGGCCGGCGAGCAGTTGTCCGGGCGGCACGTCAGGATCGATGCGCGCGATGTCCTCCGAGCTGAGCAGGTCCTCGAAGGAGAGGTACCGGGTGATCCGCCGTACGGTGATGTCGAGTTCCCGCCCGCTGTCCCGGTCGTGGAAGACGATCGTGTCGCCGACTGCGACGGCGCTCTTCTGCGGGGTGGCCACCCGCACTTCGAGCGTCTTGCGGCCTGCTTCCACTTGGCGGTAGTAGCGCCCGAGCAGGGTCATGTCGTGCTCTCGTGGTTCGTCTCCGGCCGCCGGGCTCGGGACGGCTGGGTTCGCCTGCTGGGTGTCGTCGGGCATGGATGCCTCCGTTCGATGTCGATGCGTTTCGTCCGGTGCGAATGTGGGATCGCGACCGTGCCAGGCAGCGGTGGCCGGGCTCCTGTGCTTCGAAGCGGCGCGGGCGGCGAGGGTGCCGGTGCGTCAGGGCAGTTCGGTCGGTCCGTAGCGCGCGTGTGGATCCTGCCGCATCAGCGCGTCGTAGCGGTCCCCCGCCGAGAAGTGCCAGAACTCCGTTCCGTAATTCGTGAACCCCGCTTTCTCCATGGCGTTGAGCAGCAGCGTGCGGTGGTGGCGCGCGTGATCGCTGAGGTTCGGGGCGTGAGTGAAGCAGGCGCCGTTGCTCTCCTCGGGGGAGGCGTTGACGCGAGTGCCGAGGTCCAGTTCGTGGCCGTCCTGGTCGACGAGGGTGACGTCCACGGCCGCGCCCGCGGAGTGCGGAGCGATCTGCGGCGGCGACACGTACCGGCTGGTGGCCTGGTGCAGCTGCTCAGCAGTCCAGTCGGGGTGAGCAGCGGCCAGCTCGTCCCGGTACTTGATGAAATAGTGCCGTTGGAGGGCCGGTGGCCGGTAGCCCTCGATGAACAGCAGGTCGGTGCCGGCGGGCAGGAGCGAGCGGGCGTGCTCCAGCCGGGCCAGGACGCTCTCGCGGACGTGGGCGCACGCGCCCAGCGGATCGTGCTTGCGAGGATCGACGCGGAAGCTGTGATCTCGCACGTCGACGAGCGGCTCCCCGCACTCGCGCACCGGGACCGCGGCGACCTGCGGATCGGACATCAACACCGGAGTGCTCATCGAGTCTTCCTGTGACGGCACGGACTGCGGTGGCGGGACGGCGGAGGCACAGGCCAGGCCGGTTTCGCGCAGGACGCGCGCGACGGTGTCCTGCAGCGTGCTGCCGGCCGGGATCACGGTCTCCAGACCGCCGGGCAGCAAATCCAGCTCGCGGTACCAGGAGGTGAGGTGGTGGTCGGTGACTTGCGCGAGGTACGCGGCGTCCGCCTTCGACGCGTGCCGGACCAGCGTCGCCTCCAGCGGCACGTCCAGGTAGTAGCAACGGGAGAAGCCACGGTGATCCCGGACCAGAGACGTGATCATGTGACTGTAGCGGTCGGCGTACAGGATCCCTTCGAGGACCACGTGAAAGCCGGCGTTCAGTGCCTCGCGTGCGATGCTGCCCAGCAGAGCGATGTTGGCGCCACGCGCGGTGTCGTGTTCCCTGAGCACGTTCCGGCGGATCACGTCCTGGCTCACGATCGCCACACCGCGGCCGTGGCGGTCTCGCAGTCCCTGGGCCACGCTTGACTTGCCCGACGCCGAGTTGCCGCGGATCACCACGAGACGGGTGTCCTCGCGTCCGGCCGCGGTCGACACGCGACGGTGTGCGCGGCTCGGTGTGCCGGTCATGCGGGCCAGCCCGTCTCGCTGTACAGCTCCCCGTTCTGGATCTTTGCGATGGCCACCCGGGTGTACGAGACGAGGTTGTCGGGAAGCGCGGAGGGGTCCCAGAACCTCCACTCGGTGCATTTGTCCGGCTCGCGCAGCTCCGGCTCGCCGCTCCAGGCGCGGGCGCGGAAGAACAGGCTCATGCGGGGCCGGTCCCGGGCCTTGTCGACGTGGTGGATGACATGGACGAGTTCGACGTTCCGGCGCTCGATGCGCAGGCCGGCTTCCTCGCGCGCCTCCCTGATCAAGCAGGTGACGGCACTCTCCTGCTCGCAGTGGCCGGCCAGGACGTGCCAGGTGGACGGCGCGAACGCGGAGTCAGGGTGGCGCAGCCCGAGCAGCACCGTCCCGTCGGACCGCTCCAGGTAGAGGTGGACGCCGACGATGTTGGGAACCGTTCCGCGCGGCGCGGCCGGGCGGCGCTCCTCGCACGACGCGGGCCCGCTTAGCGAAGCAGTGCCGGAAGCGCCGGCCGGGTGGCCGGCGGCGTGTCGCCGTACGAGGTCGCTGGTGGTGGGCGCGATGCGCAGGCGGTGGAGGTCGCCGGGGGCGAACCAGGCCAGCATCACCCCTTCCGTCAGATGGAGTTCGCTGGGATCGCCGTTCCAGCGGCCGGCGTAGATGGCGATGTGCACGCTCGTGCCGGCGTCGTCGGAGGCGTATTCGGTGCCGAACGGGGTCAGGTCGGCGATATCGAGGCCGGCTTCTTCGGCCAGTTCGCGCCGCACGGTGTCCTCCGGGGTGGCGTCCTGGGGCTCTCGCCCGCCGCCCAGCAGCGACCACATGCCCGGCTCCCAGATCCGGCCGGGGAAGTAGTCGCGCAGGTGAAGCAGGTACTCGCCGCAGTCGTTGTAGATCAGCGCGGAGGCGTTGGCCGTTGCCGGTTCGGTCCTGGCCGGGAGCTTGAGCAGCTTCTCGCGCAGGAAGGGGAAGGCCACCGCGTCCGCGGGACGCCACTCGATGCGGCCGATCCCTTCTTCCTCCGACACCACCGGTACTTCTGCCTTGGCGGACAGGCGGAAGAGAAACCGGAGGTACAAGTGCTGGCGGCCGAGTCCACCTTCGCCCGGGTGGACGTCGATGTGGAACGGCACAGTCTCGTGGCCGGGCCACGGCGTCACGGCCTGGGGCGGGATTCCGGTCTCCTCGTGCAGCTTCCGCAGCGCCCCGTCTGCCAGCGACTCGTCGGAGGGCTCGGTGCGTCCGCCGGGGACGCGCACCTTCCCGCTCGCCAGGTGCCGCACGTGCAGCACCCGACCGAGCGGGTCGACGACGATCGCGCCGCAGGTGACGCGCCCGGTGAAGGCGGAGCGACTGGTGTTGTCGGTGGGATGGTCGAGGGCGTCCAGGAGGGCGCCGAGCTGAGTGCGCTCGTGAGGGTGGCGAGCGAGATACGTCTCGACGGCGATTCGGATGTGGTCGGGGGACAACGGCATGGGGTTCCTCGGAGGTGCGTGGAGCGGCTCGAGTCTAGGCGGATCGATCATTCGGGTCGGCTCAGCCGCATCCCCTCCGCAGGGATCTCCTCGACAGCGGTGGCGCGAGCGGTGGACAGGGCCCAGCGCTCCCGGGCGGTCTCCGCAGCGAGTCGGGCTTGCCGGGCTCCTTGCGGGCCCCATCCCAGCAGGGCGGCTGCTTGGGCGGGGGCGGCGAGCAGGCGGGCGAAGGGACGGCCGGTGGCGGGGTCGACGGCCGCCGGCCCGATGCCGGTGACCCGGGCGGCCAGGCCGAGCCGGACGTTGGGACCCTTTCCGCCGTAAACCTCACCAGTCTTGTCCAGCACCCAGCCCAGTCGCACCGGATCGGCCAGGGTGAGTTGCGCCTCCTCGGCGGCTCCGCGGTGCAGGGTGGCCTCCGGCGTCGCGTCGGTCGCTTCCAGGGCGCCGCCGGGCAGCATCGGCAGCGAGCCCCGCGGGCCGGGGTCGGCCACGACGACGACCCGGCCGTCGGGGACGAAGCACCACGCCCAGGCTTGCCGCACGGGCAGCCGCCCGGGAATGGGACCGCGGTTGAGGGGGCTGTTCCATGAAGGCCGGTAGCGGACGTGGATGTCACGGCGGTCCAGTACCGGCACGTCGAAGAGGTGCCGGCCGTCGGCGAGATGCGCGGTCGCGGTGTTCCCGAGTCGGGCACGGTAGGCGGCCAGCATGATCCGCCCGTCCGCAGGGCGCAGCCGCTGCGCCGCGTCCCAGGTCTCCAAAAAGCCGTACTCGGACAGCTCTTCGCGCGGCAGGCGGATCGCCCGCACCTGCTCGGCGGTCAGCGTTCCCGCGTCGAAGACGAACCGGACCTCGCCGGGGCAGTGTGTGCCGGGCTGGAGGTCCGGGTGGTGCGGAGAGAAGGAATGGACGGCGAGCACGCCCGACAGGGGCAGATCCAGGCCCAGTTCCTCGGTGATCTCGCGCCGGCAGGTGATGTGCGGGTGTTCGCCGGCTTCGACGACGCCTCCAGGCAACAGCCACGAGCCGTCCTCGCGATAGGTGGGGCGCACCAGCAGAATCCGGCCGACCTCGTCGGTGATGATCGCGGCGGCGCCGAGCCACGCCGCATGCCGAGACGCGGCGTATTGCGCTGCGGAGGAGGCGGCACTCCGTGCGACAGGATCCGAAGGTGAGACGGGGGAATTCACGTGGCCTGGCCTTTCGTCACGGTGGGCGAGCGGGTATCCAGCACGGATCAGACTGTGTCACCGCCCATCCGGCGTTGCAGCTCCCACAGGGACTGGAAGAGCCCGGGTCCCGGGTGAGCTGGGCGTAGGTACGGCTTAGGTACGGCTTAGACGTCATTTCATTTGGTGAGTCTGCGGTGGCATATGAGGGTCGCGGCGATGGCGGTGAAGGCGAGGAAGTGTTCGGGCTTGCGTTCGTAGCGG